>JBBPZD010000001.1:0-9218 GCA_038199265.1 Actinomycetales bacterium
CGCCATCGCGCCGGGCACTCGTGGCGAGGCCATTGGAAATAGCGGAGCCGACGTCGGGCTCGGTCAGGCCGAAGGCGCCGATCAGTTCCATCCGCGCCATCGCGGGCAGCCAGCGCTCGCGCTGCTCCTGCGATCCGCACAGGTCGATCGAACCCATCGCCAGGCCGCCGTGCACACCCATGAAAGTGGCGATCGAGGGGTCTACCCTGCCGAGCTCCATCGCGATCATTCCATCGACCAGGGCCCCGCGGTTCGGACAGCCCGGCCCGTCGTACGCCAGGCCCGCAATGCCGAGCTTCGCCAACCCCGGGATCAGCTCGTGCGGAAACGCGGCCCGGGTCCAGTAGTCGTTGATGATCGGTTCGACTTCGCGTGTCATGAACGAGCGCACGTTGTTCAGCAGTTCGCGGTCCTCATCGGCAAGCAGCAGTTCGAAGCCGAGGAAGTCTGAGCCCGGGCTGTCTTCGAGTCCTAGGGTGTCCAGTTCGCTCATGTTCGGGTCTCCTCGGGTGAGCTCATTCGGGTGGGACCGGGTCCGTCCAGGAACGTGTCGATGACGGGCGCCAGTTCGACGGCCTCGGTCAAGATGCCGAGGTGTCCGCCGGGGTAGATGTGCAGTTGCGAGTGCGGGATCAACGCTGCCTGCATCTTGGGGTTGGCGACCGGGATGATCGGGTCGTCGTCGCCGCCCATCACCAGGGTCGGCTGCCGCAGCAGGCCGAGGAACGGCAGGCTGGTCCACCCCGCCATCGCAGTCAGCTGGTAGTAGTAGCCGCGCTTGGGGCCGGACCTGGTCGCTCCGTGCAACAAGGTCGCCCCGAGCCGCGGATTGGTACGCATCGATCCCCCGTAGATCTGCGGCGCCACCTGGGCCGCATAGGTAGGGTCACGGTGCCGTCGCGGGGTCGACATGATCTTCAGCACGCGAGGATGGGCGGGGGCCATCAAGATCCCGGTTCCGGTCGCGACCAGCACGACCCGACGTACCCGGCGCGGCGCTTGCACTGCCAGTTGCTGCGCCAGCCCACCGCCCCAGGAGAAACCGAAGACGTCGAACCGGCGGTGCCCCAGCTTCGCCATCAGCGCCGTCAACCAGGAGGCCAGGCCGGCAATGGCGTACGGGAACGGCGGCAGAGCAGACCCGCCGACGCCAGGCACGTCGAAGCGCACCAGCCCGCGGTCGGGGTGCAACTGATCGACCAGGGGTTGCAGCGCCTCGAGGCTGACCCCGATTCCGTTACACAGCAGCAACGGCGGCTTATCGGTATACGAACCGACACCGGGTCGCACCGAGATCCGTGCAGTGATACCCCGGACTGTGACGTTCCGAACCTGGTCACCGGCTCGCGCAGGTGCCTGATCAGCGGTCATGGACATACGTTCCGGGGGCATCGACCAGCGGCTTGTACTTCGTGTTACCCAGTTTGCGCGGCTTGGCTCGTTCGTTGCCGGTACGGACTGACAACCATGCCACCCAGTCCTCCCACCAGCTGCCCTTGATCTTGACCGCGTCGGACAACCACTGCTTCGTGTCCTGCGGATTGTCGGTGCCCTGCCGCCCGCCGCCGGACGGCGAGGTCTGGAAACTGGCCTTCGGGTTGCCGGGCGGGTTGACCATCGCCGCGATGTGGCCGCTCGTGGAGAGCACGAACTTGGTATCGCCGCCGAACAGCTGGGTGGTCTGATAGCAGGACTCCCACTTGCACAGGTGATCGGCGATCCCCGCCACCACGTAGGAGTCGGTCATGACCGTGCCGAGGTCGACCTTCGTTCCGAGCATCGTCGCTGCCCCCGGCTCGACCAGGGCGTTGCGCAAAGCGATGTCCATGAAGTCGCGGTGCATGGCCGCGCTCATCCGCACTGGATCGGCGTTCCAATAGAGGATGTCGAACGCCTTGGGCGCGTGCCCCATCAGGTAGTTGTTCACCCAGTAGTTCCAGATCAGATCGTTGGGACGCAGCCAGGCGAAGATCTCGGCCAACGTGCGGCCGTCGAGATACCCCTTCTCGCGCGACGCCAACGTTGCGGCCGCCGCGACCTTCTGGGAGAGCAACGCGCTGGTGACACCGGCCCGTTCCTGGTCGAGCACTGTCACCGCGAGGGTGTACGACGCGATCCGGTCCTGCTCGCCGAGGTCGGCGAGATGGGCCATCAGCATCGAGGAGATCATCCCGCCCGAGCAGATGCCGAAGATGGAGGTCTGGCCCTGCCCGGTGATGCTCTCGCACGCGGACATCGCTTCCAGGATCGCCTGACCGTAGGTATCCAGGCCCCAATCGGCGTGCCGCACGTCGGGATTACGCCAGGAGATGCAGAACACCTGCTGGCCGTTCTGCACGAGGTGCTCGACCAGCGAGCGTTGTTCGGCGAGGTCGATCACGTAGTACTTGTTGATCGTGGGCGGAACGATGAGCATCGGTACAGCGCGGACCTTCGCAGTCTGCGGGGTGTACTGGATCAGCTCGAAGACATCGGTGCGCAGCACCACCGCGCCGGGCGTCACAGCGACATCACGACCGACCTCGAATGCGTCGGGCTCGACCATCGAGGGAACTCGAGGGGCCGTCGCGAAGTCGCGGACGAAGCGCCGACCACCCTCGAGTAAGTTGCCCCCGCCTGTATCCATGGTCCGTTTGATGACCTTGGGGTTCAGGAACGGGTTGTTGCTCGGCGCGGCAGCCTCAACCAGGTTGTCGACGATGAAGCGCATCCGCTGGTCGTCGCCCCACTCCAGGGCGGCGTCATCGACCAGGCCGCGAGCTGCGACACCGAGCGCGAGGTAGCTCTGCAACGTGCGCTTGAAGACGGGGTTCGCAGCCCATGCCTCCTCGCCGAAGCGGCGGTCCTTCTCACCGGGAGCCAGCTGCGAACGACCGAGGCCGACCCGGGTCAGTTCATACGCCAACCCGGCGGTGCGCTTGACGACGACTCGGGGGTGACGCACGAGGCCGGCGGTGAACTTGACCCCCGACACCCCGGGCAGGAACTGCCGGATCGGGCCCTCACCGGCTCTGGCCAGCAGCAGGTCCAGTGGCGTGGCCAACGCCGAATCGGCCGAGGCCTCCGCCGACTCCTGCTCGGAAAGATCGTCCTGTGCGTGCATCCGGCGCTCGGCGCCCTGTGCAGCGGTCGTCACTTGGACGCTTCCTCCGGCGCGCTGACCTCACGCCGCAGGATCTTGCCGGTGGGGCCTTTGGGCAGCTCGTCGACGATCCAGATCGAACGCGGGTACTTGTAGGCCGCCAAGCGCTCTTTGGCAAAGGCGCGTAGATCTTCTTCGCTGACCTTCTCCCCGGATTTGAGGGCGACGGCGGCGCCGATCTCCTCGCCCAGGCTGTCGTGGTGCATGCCGACAACCGCCACCTCGGCAACCGACGCGTGCTCGTACAGCGCCTCTTCCACCTCGCGTGGATAGACGTTGTACCCGCCTCGGATGATCAGGTCCTTCTTCCGATCGACGATGAAGAAGTAACCGTCCTCATCGACTTTCGCGAGGTCACCGGTACGGAACCAGCCGTCCTGGATGGCCTCAGCCGTGGCCTCGTCACGACCCCAGTACCCCTTCATCACGTTCTCGCCCTTGATGACGATCTCGCCGACCTCGCCCTGCGCGACATCACCGCCGTCGTCGTCCAGCAGCTTCATCTCGACCTCGCGCACCTCGGTGCCGATGGAGCCGGGTTTGCGCTCCTGGCCGGGCTTGTTGAAGGAGGCGACAGGGGATGTCTCGGACAGTCCGTAGCCCTCCAGCACGATGCAGTCGAACTTGTCCTCGAAGTTCCTCATCACCTCGACCGGCATCGCCGACCCGCCGGAGATGCAGGTGCGCAGGCTCGACATATCGGCTTTGTCGGCGCCCGCTGCGTGCAGCATCCCGGCATACATCGTGGGGACACCCTCGAAGACGGTGACGCTGTCGCGAGCCACGATCGCGAGCGCCTTCTCGGCGTCGAACCGCGGGATGAGGGTCAGGCACGACCCCTTCAGCACCGAGGCGTTCAACCCGCAGGTGAGACCGAAGACGTGGAACAGGGGCAGGCAACCCATCACGACGTCGATTTCTGTCAACTCGACCAGTGTCTCGGCGCTGGTCGCCGCATTGGTGTTCATGTTGTGGTGGGTCAGCTCGGCGCCCTTGGGCTGGCCGGTGGTGCCGGAGGTGTAGAGCAGCACGACGGTCTCGTCGTCCTCGCGCTCCACGACCTCGTCGTCCGGCTCGTACTGACTGAGCATCTCGGCAAAATCGAGGCCGACCCCGACACACTCGATCCCGACCTCTTCGGCGCCCTTGCCCGCCTCCTCAGCCATGTCCTGCCAGGCGAAGACGATCGACGCACCCGAATCTTCGAGGTAGTACTTCACCTCGCGCCCCTTCAGCAGCGGATTCATCGGAACGACGACGGCGCCCATCGCAATGGCGCCGTAGAACAGCACCGGGTACGGCGGCACATTCGGCATCACCAGACCGACCCGGTCCCCAGCGCTCACACCCTTGGATTTCAACAGGGACGCAACCCGTCGGGCGCCATCCTGCAGGTGGGAGTAGGTGAGCACCATGTCGTCCAGCTTGATCGCGGGGCGGTCCCCGTGTTGCTCGGCGGTCCGGGTCAGATTGGAGGCAAGATTGGTCACGGTGGGCCTTCGGCGTACATCGTCGTGCGGGTCGTTCAACGTAGTGGAACCCGCTGGGCGGTACGGCGACCAGGTCGTGGTCGCGCGGTGCTAGTCACATGTCTACCCGATGACCACGCACATCATCGAACATTTGCCTAGACACAATGCTCCTTACCCGCAGACCTACCGGGGCACTCCCCGGATCGCGAGCGTTGGGCGAGACCTGTATCGCGGTCCTGCCGCTCAGGAAGTGGCGGCTCGAGCAACAACCAGGATGTTGTCCTCGTAATGGCCGGTGGCCTTGTCGAACCGGCCACCGCAGGTCAGCAGATGCAACCGGGGTGAGGAGTCCCTGTCGAAGACTTTCGAGAGGTCCAGTTCCGACTTGGGGATGCGGGACACCGATTCCACGGTGTACGTCGTGGATGCCGGCCCCGTCGCGACCGTGATCTGGTCACCCTTGCGCGCCGTGGTGATGCGAGCCAGCGGGCCAGTTCCAGCTTCTGCTGTGTCGATGTGGCCTGCGATCACGGTTGCACCCGAGACATCCGAGGGCCGCGCGCCGAAGCGGTACCACCCCGCGACTTGCGGATCTTGCGGAATCGACATGGCATTCGTCCCGTCGACGCCGACAGGGATGATCCGCATCGAGATGTCCAGCCGGGCGATAGTCAGCTTGGTCGGCACCCCGGCAGTCGCCTGGGCTCCGTTCAGAGCCGTCAGATCGGCGGCCCGCGCTGGGATCACCCGATCCGGGGCCGCGGGCGTAGGTGAAAGAACGGCTGGCGGAGCGACGGCGTCCTGCGCAAGTACTGCCCGTCCGTCACTTACCGGCAGCTCAGACCTGGACGTCGCCCAAGTGGCGATGGAACCGGCCAGGAGGGCAGTCGCCATCGACGCGACCACCCTCCTGCGTATACCAGTTTTGGGCATCTCAGACGTGCGAGCTCTTACGACGACGGCTCGCGAGGAGGACGAGGCCACCTGCACCGACAGCAATGCCACCGACCATCAACCAGCGGTCACCCTGTGAAGCGGCCGAACCACCGGTTCCGGAGGGAACACCGGTAGGCGCAGACGCCATGCCCGAGACGGTCTGCACTGCGAGCTTGAGGTTCTTGTCTGCGGCGCTGCCCCAGGCGTACACGATGGTGTTCTTGCCCTCGGCCAACGGTAGGTCGGCAGGACCGATCGCGACCGTGTCCGTACCGGCCAAGGTCACGTCCGCCTTGATGGTGCCGGCCGGTAGGTCTGCCTTGGCCTCGCCGGGGTTGGTGAGCTGGTTGAAGGCGACCTTGCCGTTGGCGCGCACGTCGACCGGCGGGGCTGCTGCATCGTGGCGCACTGTCAGGCGGGCCTGACCGGGCGCGATCTTCGTGGTGTCGTTGACGTAGGGCGTCAACGCCGGCTTCGAGTCAGCGGTCAGGTGGGCCACGACCGTGATGTTGGCCTTTGCCGGAACCTTGACACCGCTGGCCTCGACGATGGCCTTGCCCTTGGCGCCCGCGCCTGCAGCAACCACCTTGAGGTCGTAGGTCGCGGCAGGCAACGCGACCGGGTCGGTCAGCGTGCCGGGCTTGAAGTTGGTCAGCAGCGGCTTGCCGTTGGCGTAGACGTCAACGGTGACACCGGGCACGCCATGGAAGACCGACACCATCGCGGTGTCGGCAGCGTGCGCCGGAGTGGCCATCATCAAAGCGGCCGGACCGGTCATGGCGAGAGCGAGGACGCCGGGTACGGCGAGGTTACGAGTCTTCATCAGGGTTCCCATCGAAGTGTGGACTGAGCACTGGAGGTGTATGAACGAGCCGCTGCAAGACGGCTCTACCCCCTATTACGGGAAAACAGCCCGAACGGATGCACCCGAGATGCGCCCTTGACTCCAATGGCCCGATCCTCAGCCTGAGTGACCGCGCTCGGCTGCGGTGTGCACCGACGACGGGACGGGACGACCACGCAGGACACGAGCAGACCCTCCAGGTCTGCCCGGTCGGTCGACATCATCTCGGGTAGCCGGCAAGGAACCAGGTACATCCCCGGGTGATCGCAGCTTCCCTGCACCCGCTGCCGAGTCGTGGTTGCCCCTCAGCGCGATCGCCGCGACAGCCGAGCAGCGATCGTGGGTAAGGTGCGCTCATCAACCCCTGATCGCGACAGGAAGCCGGCGGAACTCCGGCACGGTCGCGCCACTGTGACCAGCTTCGGCTGGGAGTCAGACCTTGCGCGGTCACGGGACCCACGACGGGACGCGAAATCCCCGGAGGTCACTCATGACTCAGCATCACGGAGCGCGGTCTGCGACGCCACGACGGCAGGGCATGTTCGGCACCATGCTCACCACCTGGACCCGGCAGGACTGGTGGCAGGCCGGCGGCTTGCTCGGGATCATCGCCGCGATGCACGTCGTGGGCTTCTTCGTCCTCTTCGCCATCGTCGGCCCGGCCGACTACCGACTCGGCACCAAGGTGTTCGGCGTCGGTCTGGGCATCACCGCGTACACCTACGGCCTCCGTCACGCCTTCGATGCCGATCACATCGCGGCGATCGACAACACCACCCGCAAGCTACGCGCGGACGGCGGACGGCCTAAATCCGTCGGCTTCTGGTTTGCAATGGGCCACTCCACCCTCGTTGCGGTGCTCGCGGCCCTGGTCGCCGCAGGCACCAAGATCGCGACAGCGCTGACCAGTGACGGCAGCAACGCGAAGCTCACCCTCGGCCTCATCGGCACCAGCGTCTCCGGCATCTTCCTCTATCTGATCGCTGCTCTCAATCTCGCCGCCCTGATCGGCATCGTCAAGGTCTTCCGAGCAATGCGCCGCGGGGTGCTGGACGAGGCGAAACTCGAGCACCACCTGCAGTCCCGCGGCTTTCTGAACCGCATCCTCGGCAGGCTCACCCGCGCGATCACCAAACCGTGGCAGATGTACCCGATCGGGCTGCTTTTCGGACTCGGATTCGACACTGCTACTGAGGTGTCGCTGCTGATCCTGGCCGGAACAGGTGCCGCGAGCGGGCTGCCGTGGTACGCGATCATGGTGCTGCCGCTGCTCTTCGCTGCCGGGATGAGTCTGCTGGACAGCCTGGACGGCATGTTCATGAGCGTGGCCTACGACTGGGCGTTCCTGAACCCGGTCCGCAAGGTCTACTACAACATCGCGATCACCGGTCTGTCCGTCGCTGTAGCCATCCTGATCGGCACGATCGAGCTGGTCAGCGTGCTGCACGAGAAGGTCGGCATGAACGATCCGGTGACCAACTGGATCAGCCGGATCGACCTCAACAACGTCGGTTTCGTTGTCGTAGCGCTCTTCGTGGTGACCTGGGTCCTGGCGGTCGCCTACTGGAAACTGGCGAAGGTCGAAGACCGCTGGATGCCGCCGCCCGCGCCGAAGACGACGTGAGAGTCCTGCTGCTCGGCGGTACCGCCGAGGCGCGCGAGCTGGCAGCGCATCTGCAGGGAGCGGGCGTGCCGTTCGTGTCCTCTCTGGCTGGCCGGGTCTCGCGACCACGGCTGCCTGTCGGTGACGTGCGGGTCGGCGGGTTCGGGGGGGTTGAGGGCTTGGCCGCCTACATCGGCGAGAACGGCATGACCGACGTCGTGGATGCGACCCACCCGTTCGCCACCACGATGACCGAGCACGCCGGCGAAGCTGCTGGACTCGCGGGGGTACAGCTCATCCGCTACGCCCGACCGGGTTGGTCCGGACGGCCTGGTGCGTCCTGGTGGCACTGGGCGCCGACACTGGATGACGTGCGCGAGATCGCCGGCGGACTCGGCGGCCGACCGTTCATCACATCGGGCCGACAGACGCTGGGCAGCTTCGCCGCTTGGCGCGACCGTGCCGTGCTGATCCGGGTGGTGGAGCCGGCCGAGGAACCTCTACCACCGGGCTGGACGGTCGTGGAGGACCGCGGACCGTACGACGTCGCAGGCGAGATCGAACTCATGCGCGAACACGCGATCGACGTGCTGATCACCAAGGACTCCGGCGGCCGTTACACCAGCGCGAAGCTCGACGCTGCAGCTGCGCTCGGGGTGCCCGTCGTCGTGCTGTCCCGGCCGGCGCGGCCCTGCGGTGTGACCGAGGTCAGCTCGGTCGAGGCCTGCCTCGAACTGCTGCTGAACCCACCAGCCTGATCCCGACGGCGAGGCCCAGCGAGATCGCGCCAATGCGTTGGTGCAACCGGACCGCAGCAGGAATGTCGGCAGCAGTGACGTCGGACCCGTCGCCCAGCCAGCCGCGATCGTCTGCGACTCCCCCGTAGACGTTGGTTCCACCGAGCCTTCTGCCCAGCGCCGCAGCGAACGCGGACTCAACCGGTCCGGCGTTCGGGCTGGGATGGGCTGGGGCGTCGCGGCGTACAACGCGTATGACCTCGCGGGCCCGAGTGACTGAACCGGTCGCGATTCCAATGGCCAGCACGGTCAGCCGAGCCGGCACCCAGTTCGCCACATCGTCGAGTCGCGCTGCAGCCCAACCAAACTCGTGATAACGGGTGGATCGATGCCCGATCATCGCATCTAGGGTGTTGATCGCCCGGTAGCCGAGCAACCCTGGCACGCCTGCGACCGCTCCCCAGAACAGCGGACTGACAACGGC
>JBBPZD010000002.1:0-3481 GCA_038199265.1 Actinomycetales bacterium
TGGCATCGCGCTAGTGGGGGAGGGCTTGGCTGATCCACCCGAGCACGCAGCCAGGCCGATGGCGCAGGCGAGGGTCAGCGCGATCGTCGATGTTGCTCGTGGGCTCGACATGGTGGTTCCTCCCGGGCCGTAGCCTTGCCGTCCGATACGGCGACCATCCAAAGTGACGGTTTGAACGCCCAGCATGGACCACGCGCGAGCTCTGCGCGACCTATCCACAGGAAGAACTTCGCCAATCGTGCCGATGAAAGATCGGCACGAGGAGGCGTCAGCGAAGCAGGTAGCTCAGGTAGAAACCGACCGCGAACAGGAGGCCATAGGAGAGCGCCGCGAGGCTGGTTCCTGCGATGGCGGGGATCAAAGCCCGACCAGCGGTGCCGCGAAGAATCAAAATCGTCGGCTTGATGGCAACGCCGAGACCCAGGATCGCCAATACGGCGTACGGGTGACTCAAACCGGCAGCGATTGCAGAAACCACAGCGAGCACCAACAGCGCGACGTAGAAGATGGCAGTGCCCCGCTCGCCCATCCGCACGGCGAGGGTTCGTTTGCCCACCTCCCTGTCGCCGGGAATATCGCGCAGGTTGTTCGCGACCAGTACGGCGCACGCCATTGCTCCGACCCCGACAGCCGCAGCCATCGTCGCCCATTCGATGCGGCCCGCCTGCGTGTATGTGGTGCCGAGCGTGGCAACGAGGCCGAAGAAGACGAAGACGAAGAGCTCGCCGAGACCGAGGTATCCATACGGGTTCTTTCCACCCGTGTACTTCCAGGCCGCCACGATCGCGAGCACACCCACGAGTAGCAGCCAGAACTGGTTGACCAACGCTACGAGTGCTAGCCCACACAGAGCAGCGAAGCCGAACGCCATGAATGCGGCGAACTTCACGTTCCTTGGGGGCGCGAGTTTCTGGCCGACCAGCCGGACCGGCCCGACTCGCACCGCGTCGGTACCACGGATGCCGTCGGAGTAGTCGTTCGCGTAGTTCACGCCGACCTGCAGGCTGAGAGCGACAAGCAGAGCAAGGACGGCGTGGGAGGTGTTCGCGCGTTCCATCGCGTAGGCCGCGCCAGTACCGGCCGCAACGGGGGCGACTGCGAGGGGCAGGGTGCGGGGGCGGGCGCCCGCCACCCATTGATTCAAGGTCGCCATGGCGCGGGGGAGTTGCCTTTCGCAGGGGCTGTGGGAAGTCGCTCAATCGTCCCATCCGGGCAGGGCAGCGAGTGCCGCGCGGTCCGGCTTGCCTGGTCCGCGCAGCGGAAGCCGCTCTACGACCAGCGATCGACGGGGCAACGCATGCGAGGGAAGGGAACCTGCCAATGCCACCCTCAGGTCACGCACGCTCCACGTTCGGGAGGGTGACGAAGCG
This sequence comes from Actinomycetales bacterium, assembly GCA_038199265.1. GTDB lineage: Bacteria > Actinomycetota > Actinomycetes > Actinomycetales > Dermatophilaceae > Allobranchiibius. The sequence goes on from JBBPZD010000002.1 coordinate 1,371, forward strand.
ACGATTACGAGCGAGACGGCTTGTCCCCACTCCGGATCCGGCAGGCCGAGGGCGACCACCTCGGAGATGCCCGGCAAGGTCGCTGCTGCGGCCTCGACCACGAAGGGGGCAACCTTCATACCGCCGGTCACGATCACGTCATCCCGCCGACCCAGCACGTGCAGTACCCCACCGCGCAGTTCGCCGAGATCGTCCGTGTGAAAGGTACGAGTAGTTCCGAGGAGGTCGAACGATGCTGCGGTGTGCTCGGGATCACCCAGGTATCCGTGGGCGACAGTCGGGCCGGCGATCGAGATGCGTCCGTCCGCGTCCAGCGAAGACGATGTCCCGGCCAGCGGACGACCGTCATAGAAGCAGCCACCAGCTGTCTCGCTCATGCCGTAGGTCGTCAGCACCCGCAGTCCAGCGTCAGCGGTCCGCGCCAGGAGGGTCGGGGGAGCAGCCGCACCGCCAAGCAGAATCGCGGTGTACCGGCGAAGACTGTCAGGTGCAGCGTCGAGCAACCGTCCGAGCTGGGTCGGGACGAGGGCGGTGTATGCCCGATCGTGTGTCAACTGCCCGGTAAGAGCGGCGAAACCGGAAACATCGAAGTGATCGAGGGCTAGTAGGGCAGTGTCGGCCCGGAGTGACCGGATGACGACCTGAGTTCCCGCAACGTGATGAGCGGGCATCGCCAACAGCCACTGCCCGGCACCGCCGAGTCGCTCGTGGGTGGCGTCCGCACTCGTGGTCAGTGAGGCAGCGGTCAGCAAGGCCCTCTTGGGCTCCCCGGTCGATCCGGAGGTGCTCACGACCAGCGCGAGCCCGCCCGGCAAGGGTCCACCAGGCAACGCTGATTGGGCTGATGTCCCGGAACGCGGAGCCAGGGCAGGGCCGGTGCCCTCCAGTGCTCTACGCAATGCCGAGCGGTAGTTCTGCACCTCGTTTGCGCGCACGGGGTAGGGCAGCAGGGTCGGCACGGTCCGACTTTAGGCCGCACATCTATCGTTGCCGTATGAGCAAGCGCATCGCTGTCGTGACCGGAGCAAGTAGTGGGATCGGCCAGGCGTCCGCGCGGCGGCTCGCGGCCGACGGGTTCGAGGTGGTGTGCGCTGCCCGGCGGGTCGACCGCATCGAAGCTCTGGCGCGTGAGATCGGCGGGCGCGCGGTGCAGTGCGACGTGACCTCACCCACGGACATCGAGCGACTGGCAGAGGTTGCAGGCGACCGCGTCGACGTGGTCTTTGCCAACGCAGGCGCCGCAATCGGCGTGGACCCCGTGGCGACCGCGAATCTCGATGACTGGCGAACGATGTATGAGGTCAACGTCCTCGGTGCTGTCGCCACCATCCAGGCTCTCCTGCCGGCTGCGATCACCGCGCACGGCACGATCATCGCGATGAGTTCCTACGCAGCCGCGGTGCCCTACGAGGGTGGTGGCGGCTACTGCGGCGTGAAGGCCGCTGTCCGTTCGATGATGGGGTCGCTACGGCTGGAACTTTTCGATCAGCCCGTCCGGATCTGCCAGATCGAGCCCGGTCTGGTCGCGACGCCGGAATTCACCCTCAACCGCCTCGGCGGCGATCAGGAGAAGGCGGACGCCACGTATCGCGGTGTGAAGGGCGGTCCGCTTACGGCCGAGGACATCGCCGAGATCGTCGGGTTCGTCGCCGGGCAGCCCGAGCACATCAACCTCGACAGCATCCAGGTGCGCCCGCGAGCACAGGCCAGCAAGGACAAGGTCGACCGCGAATGATGCATACCGATGCGGTTCTGGAACTTCTGAAAGAGGTTGGTGAACAGGTGGTGACCCCTCGCTTCCGGTCACTGTCCGCGGAGCAGGTGATGGAGAAGAACCCGGGCGACCTGGTCACCGTTGCCGACCGGGAAGCCGAGGTGCTGATCGCCGATCGATTGCGCGCCGCCTACCCGAGTGTGTTGATCGTCGGCGAGGAAGCCGTGGCCACAAACCCGTCGCTGCTGACGGCAGCTCGGAGCGAGCCCGATTTCTTCACCATCGACCCGATCGACGGCACCAAACACTTCGTGCACGGATCGGTTGACCACGCCATGATGATCGGCGAGGTGCGCGGGGGAGTGCCCGTCCGAGCATGGATCTGGCAGCCGGAACA
>JBBPZD010000003.1:0-19143 GCA_038199265.1 Actinomycetales bacterium
ACCTACGACGCGCAGGCCATGCAGCGGATGGGCGCAGTCAACATTGTGGCCGACCACGCTGACCTGGAGCGCGAAGCCATCCAGTTGGCCGTCGAGATCAACGGCAAGTCACCGACCGCCCAGCGGATGCTGAAGTTCGCGATGAACCTCACCGATGACGGGCTGATGGGCCAGCAGGTGTTCGCCGGAGAAGCAACGCGACTCGCCTACATGACCGACGAAGCAGTTGAGGGTCGCGACTCGTTCCTGGAGAAGCGCGACCCCGACTGGTCGCCCTACCCCTGGTACTTCTGAGGCGACCAGGCCCTTCTGCATCACCAATTCAGGCGACCGCCGGAAGGCCCCTGGATCATCGTGGTGGGTGGAATCGTGCGCACAGCCCTTGAGAGCCGTCGCCGATAGGAGGCTGAGGGGGCACAGTTCCCACGGGCGTGGCCGTGTTCCTCGTCTATTCTGCGAGGACGGAATCGGAAATCGCAGGGAGGCGACCGCATGACGCAGGATTTCAAAAATTTCGACTCGAGCACCAACGACCGGCCACGCACCAAAGGCTGGATCGCCCTGGTTATCGGCCTCGTCTGCATGATTATCCTCGCGCCGTCACTGTTCGCGATCGGCGTATGGCTCGGTGTGCAGAACGGCACGGACTCCTTCAAGGGCGCACCGTGGACTGCGTCAGCGCCGAAGACCTTGAACGGGGCGACGGGTTATGTAGTGTTCTCAGACAAGAACGTGAGCACCACCGGGCAGTGCGGCGCGGTCGACCCCTCCGGAGCCTTTATTCCGTTCACCTCGAAAACGAGCAGTGTCACGGTGAACAACCAGAGCGAACTCGCCACCTTCACCACGAAGAGCGCCGGCGAGTACCGGCTGCAATGTGGTGATGCGTCGTTGCGGGTCATCGGCCAGGAGCAGGCCGACAAGCTCGCCAAAGACGTCGGCGTGCCGGTCCTGATCGGTCTGGGTGCTGCGGTGTTGCTCGGACTGGTCGGCCTCGTCCTGACCATCGTGGGCATCGTGCGGTTGGTCTCGAGCAACGGTCGGCGTAAGCAATGGCAGATGGATCAGCAGGGCGGGCAGCCGAGCTGGGGCCCAGGACCGCGATGACCTCATCGCCACTCGTGGTCGGTTTCGATCTCGATATGACACTTGTCGACTCCCGCACGGGCATCGTGGATTGCATGCAGTTGGTTTTGCGCTCGCGAGGTCGAAGTATCGAAGAGGCCCGGTTGTGGCCGCTCATCGGTGCCCCGCTGGAGGCCAACCTGGCGCAATTTCTGGCACCTGAAGAGGTCGCAGCGGCCGCACAGGACTACCGGGAGGCCTACCTGGAGAGCGCTGTCCAGGTCACCACCGTCATGCCCGGTGCTAGTGACTTGGTTGATCGGATTCACGCCGACGGCGGCCGGGTTCTGGTGGTCAGCGCGAAGACACCGGTTGCGGTAACCGCAGTACTCGAGCACGTCGGGTTACACGTCGACGTGGTAGTTGGCGGTGTCTTCGCGCACGACAAGGCGGTGCCCCTGCGGGAGCATGCTGCACTGCTGTATGTCGGGGACCATCAGGGAGATATGCAGGCTGCGCGGGCGGCCCGCGCATACGGGGTCGGTGTGACTACCGGACCGCATGATGAGGCGATGCTTCGTACGGCCGGCGCCGACGCTGTCGTGCCCGACCTGATGACCATGAGCGAGCGGTTGCAGGAGTTCGAACACGTCGCCGCGACGGGTTAACCTTGCGGTGCAGATACCCCTTTGAACAGCGAACGAGTAGGTGCAGTGTGCCCAGCGGCAAGGTCAAATTCTTCGATTCCGAGAAGGGCTTCGGTTTCGTTTCCGGCGACGACGGCCAGGACGTCTTCCTGCCCTCCAGCGCGCTGCCCTCAGGGGTCACTGTCGTCAAGAGCGGCACCAAAATCGAGTACAGCGTGGCCCAGGGGCGGCGCGGCGCGCAGGCACTGAGCGTGACGATCCTGGACGCCGCCCCCTCGTTGGCGGCTCGCAATCGCAAGCCCGCCGAGGACATGGGCGTCATCATCGAGGACCTGATCAAGATGTTGGACGGACTGGGCAACGGCCTACGCCGTGGCCGCTACCCCGAGAAGTCGCAGACTGCGAAGATTTCCGCCGTCCTGCGGGCGGTCGCCGACGATCTAGAGGTTTGAGGCGATGCCGACCAAGACCCGCGCGCCCCGAATCGCCCGTCCTAAGGCCGACAAGGTGCTGATCGAGGCTGTCGAGACAGCGCGGGCCGCCGCAGTCGAGATTTCATCGCTCCCTGACGTGGGCGAACACATGGGTGTCGTCATGCTCGACGAACGTCTGGCGATGCATCAATTCCAGTGCATGCGCAAGGGATACGCAGGGTGGCACTGGTCGATCTCGCTGGCTCGCGCGCCGCGCGCCAAGGTCGCGACGGTCTGCGAGGCAAACCTGCTGCCGGGTGACGGCTCGGTGCTTTCACCGGACTGGTTGCCCTACGCGCAGCGGCTCGCGGCCGGTGATGTCGGGGCTGGGGACGTGACTCCGTTCATCGAGGAAGACCCCCGCTTGATAGCGGGCTTCGAAGCGTCCGGTGACGAGGAGGTCGACCAGGTGGGCTTCGTGGAGCTCGGCCTGGGTCGTCCGCGGGTGCTGTCCGCTGAAGGCCGTGAGGAAGCGGCGCAGCGTTGGTATGACGGTGCCCACGGCCCGACCGCCGAAGTGGCCGTCCAGGCACCCGCGAACTGCAGCAGCTGTGGGTTCTTCATTCCGATGGCGGGTGCGCTGCGGCAGATGTTCGGAGTATGCGCGAGTGAATGGAGCCCGAGTGACGGCACTGTGGTCTCCCTCGACCACGGGTGCGGTGCGCACAGCGAAGCAGACCTGAAACTGCCCACCGTCGAACCCGAGCACGGTCACGTGCTCGACGAGTTCGCACTGGACGTCAGCGCGGCACGACCACAGTCAGGTTCAACTCCTTCCGCCTGACAAGCTCCATCTTCTGAGCGAGTTGTGAAACGGTGTGTCGTTTTGAGCACCTAACCGGTAACTGGCCACCCTCGGGACCTTTACCAGAAATAGAAACCCTATGGTGCAGGCGATGAATGTCTGTATTCTCGATCAACTCGGGTACGACGTGCCGGGCATCGACTACAGCTAAACGTGATCAGGTGCCTTCGTCGGCAAATTGCATCGATCTCATATGTTTGCCTGACATTCGCTCACGCTGCCAGAAGATGTCGGATTCAATCGAAAATAAAGCTGGTCCTGTGCTGTCGAGTACTCCTAAGATCAAAAAGTAGGCAGTAGCCGACATCAGTTCTCCGGAGAGGACAGCGTCATGTTCAAAAGGCTCAGCGCAGTGGCGGGGGTGGCCGCGCTCGCCGGAGCCGGAGTCACCATCGCGGCCCCACCCACGAACGCGGCCGGAAAACCGGCGGGTTCGATGTATCTGCACGGCACCTCCCAGCAGGCGAAATTCTGGTCTCGCAGCACCTGCGAGGCCCATGCGAAATGGTCGGTAGGGCAGGTCACCAAATCCAAGAATGCCACCCTGGTCATCGGGTACAACTCTCCCTATGTTCAGGGATCGCAGTTACGCACGTCGTGCTATCCGGTGCGCGGTGCGCAATGGACGTACCTGACCGCATACACCTCGAAGTCAGGTGCGCCCGTGGGCGCTTCGGACAAGTTCGTCGACCTGTCCAACAGATTGTCCGAGCTTGTCAACGGCGACAAAACGATCGATACGGAACGGGTGTGGGGATATGAGCACTACATCGTGAACCCTGTCGGTTCGGTCAGTGCGAAGACGTGTAACGGGTGGCTGAACTGGTTTATCAACCTGGCCAAGGTCAACCCGCACGCTCGGATGGTCCAGGCCGACAAGAAATGCGTCGTACAGGACGGGAAGATCAGCTACAAGGTCGTCTACCTCGCCACCACCGCGACTGCTGGTCTGCGTCTGGACAAACCGCTCGTCACGGTCGACGCAGTGCCGATGATCGACGTGCTGGGTTATGACTACCCGCTGGCTCAGGACGCGCAACGGCGTCGAAACGGCAGTGGCGTCAGTTCGAGTCCTTTGTGGTCACGTAGATAGTCAGGCGCGCACAACAACGGCCGACCGGTGTTCTCCGGCCGGCCGGTGTCGGGTGACTGTGGGGTCAGCCCTTTGCGGGAGCGCGCCACTTGCGTTCGAAGGGTAGTCGCCACGCGTCTGGCGCCACCAACTGGTGGATCTGGTTCGGGCCCCAGGAACCGGGCGCGTAGGGGCGGACCTGCGGTGGGTTCTCCAACAGCGGTTCGGAGATCTCCCACAGTCGCTCGATACCGTCTGCGGTGGTGAACAGGGTGTGATCGCCGCGAATGGCGTCGTAGATGAGCCGCTCGTAGGCCTCCAGTTCAGACCCGGCCCAGTTGGTGTCCTGGTAGGCGAACTGCATCGACAACTTGTCGAGACGGAATCCGGGACCTGGTCGCTTGCCGGAGAACGACAGCGACAGGTTGGCCTTGTCCGCGAGATCGAACGTGAGGTGGTCCGGCCCGTTCTGACCCACGCCCGAGCCGGCCGGGAACATCGACTTCGGCGGCTCTTTGAAGGCAACGGAGATGATGCGTTGGCCCTCGGCGAGCTTCTTGCCGGTGCGCAGATAGAACGGAACGCCCGCCCACCGCCAGTTGTCGATATAGCACTTCAGCGCGATGAACGTCTCAGTTTCCGACTCCTGGGAAACACCGTCGATGTCCCGGTAACCGAGGTATTGCCCACGAACCACATCGCGCGGGTCGATCGGCTGCATCGACCGGAAGACCTTGTTCTTCTCCTCGGTTATGGCTTGCGGCAGCAACGCGGTGGGAGGCTCCATCGCGGTGAACGCAAGTACCTGGAAGAGATGGGTGACGACCATGTCGCGGTAAGCGCCGGTGTTCTCATAGAAATCGGCGCGTTGCTCCAGGCCGAGCATCTCCGGTACGTCGATTTGAATGTGCTCGATGTTGTTGCGGTGCCAGATCGGCTCGAAGAGGCCGTTGGCGAATCGGAACGCCAGGATGTTCAGGGCCGCTTCCTTGCCGAGGAAGTGGTCGATCCGGAAGACCTGGTCCTCGTCGAAGTTTTCGTGGACCGCCGCGTTGAGCTTCACTGCGCTGGCCAGATCGGTCCCGAAAGGCTTTTCCATGACGATCCGGCTGCCCTTGGCCAGCCCGGCCTCGGCCAGGGTACGGGTGACTGCGAGAGCGGCCTTCGGCGGGACGCTGAGGTAGTGCAGCCGCTGCGGCGGCTCGGCGTCGGTGACCTCGGCCTCTGCCTCAGCGACCGTGTCCGCCAACCCCTGGGGACCCGCCGATCCGGACACGTAGTAGACGCGCCTGGCAAAGGCTTTCCAGACCTTGTCATCCCGGCCGTGCACCGAGAACTCGTCGATGGACCGCAACACGAACTGGACGAACTCCTCACGAGTCATCTCCTCCAACCCGGTCGCAACAAGTCGCAGGTCGCCGAGCAGGCGAGAGTGGAACAAGTGCAGCAGACCTGGTAGGAGCTTGCGTTTGGCCAGATCGCCGGTGGCGCCGAAGAGGACGACCGTCGCGGTGCGATCAGCCACCTTTTCAGCTTTGTTCGCAACCATGGGACGCCTCTCGAGGAAGGAATACTTGCCGGGTCATGCCACGCTCGCGTTGCCGCGCCCGCGCCGTACGTAGGCCAAGCCGAGGCCACCGAGCACCAGGCCGCTGACCGCAGTCCATGGCCACCAGCTGCGCTCGCCACTGTGCAGAGCGGGCACGACGATGGTGAGCAGCAGGGCGATCGCCCACAACGTCAGGCCGACGCCGATGATGTGAGGAGTGTCCACGCGCAAGGGTTGAGGCTGCTGTCGCTCCGGCTGCTGCTCGCTCACCGGGTCAGAGTAGCGATGACCGGTCAATTCTTCGCGGTCGGCGCAATATCGCCGATGTCCTCTGCATCGACAATGCGATACGCGTACCCCTGTTCGGCCAAGAAGCGTTGCCGGTGGGCGGCGAACTCCGCGTCAACGGTGTCGCGTGAAACCACCGTATAGAAGTGCGCCGTACCGTGATCGCGCTTGGGACGCAGCACCCGACCCAGGCGCTGGGCCTCTTCCTGTCGTGACCCGAACGTGCCGGAGACCTGGATCGCGACACTTGCTTCGGGCAGGTCGATCGAGAAGTTGGCGACCTTGCTGACCACCAACAGGGTGATCTCACCGTCACGGAACTGTTGGAAGAGTTTTTGCCGAACGGCGACGGTGGTCACACCGGTGATGATGTCGGCGTTCAACCGGTTCGCCAAGGTGTCGAGTTGGTCGAGGTACTGGCCGATGACCAACGTCGGTGCCCCGGCATGGCGGGCAACCAGCTGCTCGACGATCGGCTCCTTCACCGCGGCGCAGGAAGCGAAGCGGTAGCGATCCTCTGGCTCGGTGGTCGCGTAGACCAGACGGTCGGTCTCGGGCAGTGTGACCCGCACCTCTACGCAGTCCGCAGGGGCGATGTAGCCCTGGGCTTCGATGTCCTTCCAGGGCGCGTCGAATCGTTTGGGGCCGATGAGGCTGAAGACGTCGGATTCACGGCCGTCTTCGCGCACCAGCGTTGCGGTCAGACCCAGGCGGCGGCGCGCCTGCAGGTCTGCGGTCATCCGGAAAATCGGCGCCGGCAAGAGGTGCACCTCGTCGTAGAGCACCAGTCCCCAGTCGCGCGCGTCGAGCAGTTCGAGGTGGGGATAGATGCCCTTGCGGCGGTGCGTCAACACCTGGTACGTCGCGATGGTCACCGGCCGGATCTCCTTGCGCGCACCGCTGTACTCACCGATTTCGTCCTCGGTGAGCGAGGTGCGCTTCAACAGCTCTTCGCGCCACTGACGTGCTGAGACGGTATTGGTCACCAGGATGAGGGTGGTGGCCTTGGCGCGGGCCATCGCTGCGGCACCGACCAGGGTCTTGCCGGCGCCGCAGGGCAGCACGACGACACCTGATCCACCATGCCAGAAACCCTCGACTGCCTGCTCCTGGTAGGGGCGCAACGACCAATCGGACGTGTCCAGTTCGATCGGGTGAGCTTCACCATCGACATAACCGGCCCGGTCCTCGGCGGGCCAGCCGACCTTGATCAATTGCTGTTTGATGGCGCCGCGCTCGCTGCGGTGCACTGTCACGGACAGGTCGTCCAACCGATCGCCCACCATCGGAGCGATCTTCTTGTGCCGCAGCACTTCTTCGAGGACGGGTTTGTCGGTTGAGGTCAGCACCAACTGGTCGTCGTCGCGCTTCTCCAGCACGAGGCGTCCATATCGGTCCATCGTCTCGGCAATGTCGATCAGCAGAGCATTCGGGACGACGTACCGGCTGTAGCGCACCAGCGCATCGACAACCTGCTCGGCATCGTGACCGGCGGCGCGTGCGTTCCATAAGCCGAGGGGGGTGACCCGATAGGTGTGGATGTGCTCAGGTGCACGCTCCAACTCGGCGAACGGGGCAATTGCGCGGCGGGCGGCGACTGAATCTGGGTGGTCGACCTCGAGCAGCACCGTCTTATCGCTCTGCACGATCAGGGGTCCGTCGGTCATCTTTGCTCTTTCACCTGGCTGTTGCGATTTTTGGCTTCCCCTACAGAACGCATCGAGCGGTGCCGATCTTCCGGCGCCGCCCGATGCGTGTTGGGGTAACTCAGAACGGCGTTTCGCTGGGGTAGCTGCCGGAGTAGTCCGGGCTCGAGGGGCTGAAATCCGAAGGAGTGCTGGCGCCGACCGCGATCACCGCGATCACCGCGATCACCGCGATGGACACGAGGACCCCGAAGACGATCCAACCGATCTTCGCGAGGCGGCTTGCGCCGCTCGGGTCATCGTTTTGTTTGGTCATCGCGATGATGCCGATGATCAGTGACGGCAGGCCCGCGCCGCAGCAGCCGAGAGTGGCGAGCCCGGACATCACAACCAGGACCAGTGCCGAGGTGTTCGAGGTATTGGTCGGTGCCGACGCGTAGTAACTGCCGTAACCGCCGTTGTCGTAGGGCTGCGACCCGTACCCGTCCTGGCCTTGCTGCGGCGCTTGGCCGTAGTAGGGACCTGTGCCGTACGAGGGGCCCTGGCCGTACCCCTGGGCCTGGCCGTACGGGGCTTTTTGAGCTCCATAGTCCGGCGGTTGGGGGGCCTGGCCGTACTGCGGTGCCCCATAGGGCGTGGAGCCGTACTGCGGTGTCGGCTGCCCGTAGTCGTGATCGGACCCACCAGCGCTCGACGAGCTCCCGTCACCGGGGGTGGCCCACGGATTGTTGGACTGACCAGTGTCAGCGGCAGAACTGTCGCTCTGCCCGTAGGCGCCGTCGTCGGGCACCTGCGGAACGCCTTGAGTGGGTTGCTCATGCCTGCCGTACGCAGAGTCTTGCGAGCCGTCGTCGGGCGGCTGGTTACTCATGTTGGCTCCGTGCCTGTCAAGACTGGGTCAGTTCGTGAGCGGCAAGCATTGCATGAACCTCGGAGACACCTGCTGTCAGAGGAACAGGGCGTGAGCACGATGTCGGTACACGGTGACAGCATGGCGGAATGAGTCTTCCTCAGGTCGAGCCGGCCGTGGCCATGCCTGATCGCCTCACGATTTACGAGGTCGGTCCTCGAGACGGTCTGCAGAACGAGAAAACAGTGCTGAGCACCGATCTGAAAGCGCAGTTCATTCGGCGGCTGGTCAGGTGCGGGCTGGACACTGTCGAGACCACGTCGTTCGTACCGGTTGCCTGGGTGCCGCAGATGGGCGACGCGGCCCAATTGCTGCAGGCGCTCGATGGCCTGGGGCGCGGTAGGAACCGTCCGGTGCTGGTGCCCAACGAGCGCGGCCTTGATGCTGCGCTCGCGGCCGGCGTGGGTGCCGTCGCGGTTTTCGGGTCAGCTACCGAGAGTTTCGCCCGCCGCAATCTGAACCGCAGCGTCGAGGAATCCCTGGCAATGTTCGCGCCGGTGGTTTCGCGCTCCAAGGATGAGGGCCTGTGGGTGCGCGCCTACGTCTCGATGTGTTTCGGCGATCCGTGGGAGGGCGCCGTGCCGATCGGGCAGGTCGTCGATGTGTGCAAGCGGATGCTCGCTCTGGGTGCCGACCAGCTCTGTCTGGGCGACACCATCGGCACCGGCACCCCCGGGCACGTCACCCGGTTGCTCGAGGCGCTGGGCAACGAGGGAATCGCTGCGCAAACCCTGGGAGTGCACTTCCACGACACGTACGGCCAGGCACTGGCCAACACACTCGCAGCGGTGTCAGGTGGAGTACGCACGGTCGACGCGTCCGCGGGCGGCCTGGGCGGTTGCCCTTACGCCAAGAGCGCGACCGGCAATCTCGCCACGGAGGATCTGGTGTGGGCGTGCCGGGGCCTGGGAATCGAAACCGGGGTCGATCTGGAGGCCTTGGTCGACACCAGCGTCTGGATGGCGAGACACCTGGGGCGCCCCTCGCCCTCCCGGGTCGTGCGTGCGCTGGGCGGCGTAGGAGCATGACGACGACGACATTCGAGTTTCGGTTTTCAATTCTGAGGAGTGCCTGATGAAGTCCGGTGTCACAGCGACGTTCGATGACAACATCCGTGTGCAGGACGACCTGTTCGGGCATGTCAACGCCGTATGGGTGCGCGAGACCGATATTCCGCAGGACCGGTCACGCTACGGATCGTTCGACCGGTTGCGCGAAGCGTCTGAGGCCAACATGCGCGAGATCATCCAGGAGGCAGCCGTGTCGCAGGCGCACGAACCCGGTTCGCCCGCGCGCAAGGTGGGTGACCTGTTCCTCTCGTTCATTGATATGAAACGCATCGATGCGTTGGGTATCGCACCGATCGCGTCACTGCTCACCGAGATCGAGGCGCTGGAGACGGTTCCGCAGTTGTGCGCCTTGATGGGTCGACTGTCACGTGAGGGTGTTTTGTCGGCAGTGGGCGCGTACGTCAGTGGTGACGCCAAAGACCCGGACAACTACATTGTCCATCTGGAGCAGGCAGGCCTCGGCCTGCCGAACGAGTCCTATTACCGCGAAGAGCAGTACGCGGAGATCCGCGAGAAGTACGTGGGCCACATCGAGTCGATGTTCGGCCTCGTCGAACTTCCGGACTGCAGCGAACGCGCCGACGCGGTGATGCAGCTGGAGACCCGGCTCGCTTCCTGCCACTGGGACGTCGTCGCAACCCGCGATGCGATGAATACCTACAACAAATTCGACGCCGAGGGTCTAGCGCAGTTGGCGCCGAATTTCGATTGGGAGCAATGGGCCGCGGGAATGAGCGCGCCGCGTAGTGCTTTCGCCCAGGTCATCGTCGGTGAACCGTCGTTCTTCACCGGGCTGTCTGATGCCCTGCGGGAAGTGCCCGTCGCGGACTGGAAATCGTGGCTGGCGTGGCACGCCGTCAGCTCACGCGCGCCGTATCTCACCTCGGCACTGATCGAGGCGAACTTCGAGTTCTACGGCAGGACGCTTACCGGCGTGCCTCAGCTGCGCGAGCGGTGGAAGCGCGGCGTAGCCCTGGTGGAGGGAGCGCTCGGAGAGGTGGCGGGACAGTTGTACGTCGAACGGCACTTCCCGCCGCACGCCAAAGCGCGGATGGTGACGCTGGTCGACAACCTGATCGAGGCATACCGTCGCGACTTCCAGACCCTGTCGTGGATGAGCGATGAGACCCGCGCTCGCGCGTTGGACAAGCTGTCGAAGTTCACCCCCAAGATCGGCTACCCGGACAAGTGGCGCGACTACAGCGCGTTGACGGTCGACGCCACAGACCTACTCGGCAATGTGGTGCGGGCGGCTCAGTTCGAGAGCGATCGCGAACTGGCGAAGCTAGGTGGACCTATCGACCGGGACGAGTGGCTGATGACCCCGCAAACCGTCAATGCCTACTACCACCCCACTATGAACGAGATCGTCTTTCCTGCCGCGATCCTGCAGCCGCCGTTCTTCGACGTCGAAGCCGACGACGCGATCAACTACGGCGGAATCGGTGCGGTCATCGGCCACGAGATCGGGCACGGTTTCGATGATCAGGGGTCGCGCTACGACGGGAACGGTCGACTCGAGGACTGGTGGACAGTCGAAGACCGCGCACGGTTCGACGTGCTGTCCCAGGCGTTGATCGATCAGTTCAACGAGCAAGAACCGGCGGACGCACCGGGGTCGAAAGTCAACGGCAGCCTGACCGTGGGCGAGAACATCGGTGACCTCGGGGGCGTGACAATCGGGTTCAAGGCCCACCAGATCGCAAACGAGGTGACACCGTCGCCCGAGTTGGACGGGTTCACGGGGGACCAGCGTTTTTTCATCGGCTGGGCGCAGGTCTGGTGCGGCAAGGCGCGCCCCGAAGAGGCCAAGCGATTGCTGGCGATCGACCCGCACTCGCCGATGAACTGTCGGGCGAACGTGACCCGCAACCTGCACGAGTTCCACGAGGCATTCGGTGTCGGTGAGGACGACGGCATGTGGTTACCGGAAGAGGATCGGGTCCGCATCTTCTGACGGTCTAGGTACGAACGGGAGGGAACGATGGACGAGCAAGATGTGCAGTTCCTACGCCGATGCGTTGAGCTGGCAACTGAAGCTTTGGAGAACGGTGACGAGCCGTTCGGTTCGGTTCTGGTGAGCGCGGAGGGTCAGGTGCTGCGCGAAGACCGCAACCGGATTGCCTCCGGCGACAGCACCAGGCACCCGGAGTTTGCGCTCGCAAGGTGGGCCGCCGAGAACGTCAGCGCGGCTGACCGGGACAAGACGACGGTCTACACCTCGGGTGAGCACTGCCCGATGTGTTCTGCCGCGCACGCGTGGGTGGGTCTGGGCCGGATCGTCTATGCAAGCTCTTCGGAACAGCTCGTCTCGTGGTTGCGAGAACTGCGAGCGCCCCCGGCGCCCGTCCGGCCGCTACCGATTCAGCAGATCGCGCCGGGCATTCCGGTCGAGGGGCCCAGCGAGGAGTTGGCCCCGCAGGTCCGCGCGTTGCACGAGCGGCTGCACGCTCTGCCCTGACCCGGAGCATCTGGCGGCTCGATCAGCGTGTCGATCAGGGGGCTTCGGCGATCCCGGTGATGCGGTGGATGGAGAAGGTGCGCGGGTGCTCGGGGTCGTTCTCACCGGGGCTGACCAGCCCGGAGACCCGGCCACCTTCGATCTGACGTGGGCGGAACAGTGCACGGCGCAGCTCTCCGGACGGTTCGGCGTACCCGATCCAAACGCGGACATTGGTGCTGACCGCTTCCTGCAGCAGCGAGCGGGTGACGCTTGGCTCGGTGGACGGGATACGCGGCCCGGCAGAGGGTTCGGGTCGGTCGCGTTCGCCCGCTCGCATCGCGGTGACCAGGCGTTCTGCAAGTGGCTCGTCGACCAACGACACCGCTACGGGTGGGGCCGGCCTGGGTGTGGGCGCGCGGTCCTTGGCCGAGCCGGCGCCGACGGCGGCGCCGGACGAGCTTTCCGCGATGGGGGAGTGGCTGTGTTCGCGCAGCATCTCAAGGACAGTGGTCGCATGTGCCGGTGAGACGAGGACTGTGGGCGCGATGCGGCGCAACTGCAGCGGAGCGAGCGCGCGATCGGTGAGGACCGCCTGCAGCGACGCCTCGTCGTCACTGCGCAAGTAGCAACCCGCAGAGCCGATCCGGGTCTGGCCGTGTCGGCGCGCGACGTCGCCGATGAGGTATTCCAGGGGCTGCGGCAGTGTCATCCGGCTGGTCTCGCGCAACCGGGCGAGGACGTCGTCTGCGTCGGCGCCACCGTCGAGCGCTTTGCGGATCGAGGTGGGCGTGAACCGGTAGACGGTGGCGGCGCCTCTGGATTCGATGTCAGCTGCACGGTGCATGAAGCGCCGTAGATCATCGCTGAGTGCACCCGGAGCAACGGCCGTCAGGTCTGCTTGCACCAGGAGTTCATCGACGGGTGTCGGCATCATCGGGGTTGGCGCGATGCCCGCGACAAGGTCGCGTCCGGCGCGTGTGATGGCGCCCTGACCCACCAGGCCAAGCCATTCCGCCTCGTGAATCACGATGTCCGCGCGGGTCGGCGCCGTGCGGGGTAGGCGCAGCGGAAGGTGCCACCGCAACAGATCACCGATCTCGTCGAGAGTTGCCGGCTGCCCCTCAGGCAGGGCCGCGAGGACGCCCAGCACTTCGTGTCGGCGGGTCCGCAACAACGGCCAACTAGCATCCGCAGCAAGCACATTGGGCGCTCCACCGGGCTGGTCCGCATCGGTGCACAGGGACGGAGCGCGCAGTGTCGCCCACCACGTTTGGGCAAGCAACGTCCATCGTTCGGCAGGTTCGGCATCGACCCACTCGTCGTAGGCCGGCGTCGGCAGAAAGACCGGAACCGCGTCAGAAGTGCGGCCGATCAGTCCGGCCGCGGCTGATAGTTCGATGACGAACGCCGACTCCTGCGCTGAAACCTCCAGGGCGTTGCCGGCCGCTTTGTGATCCTTGACCCCCAGCCCACCCGAGCGAAGTACCCGGGGTCGTTCACGGGCCCACAGACTCGCCAGTTCCTCTATCCGGACGAGTAACTCGTAGGCAGCGCCACCACCGGCCCGGTCGACCTCAGTGGCGTCGCGGGGTGCGGCGCCGGGGGCAGGTCGGGTCAGGGCATCGGCGTACAGCCGGCCACTTCGCAGAACGAGGCCCACCTCGCGCGGTAGCACTACCGCGTGTTCGTCGGTAGGCACTGCCAATGACGCCTCGATGAGCTCTCTGCGCACCGCTCGAGCCCGGTCGCTGGAGAATGCAGCCCGAGGCCCAGCCCAGCGCAACCGGTCCAATGCCGTTCGCGCCTGCTCCGAGCATGCCGCGATTGCGGCCGCAACATCCGCGGGCGGTCGCACCCCGAGCTCGCGAGCAGGGGGACCGAGATGGGCCGGTTCAGGGATGATCTCGGCTACTGCACGGGCCGGTTTGAGGCCTTCGGGTGAGGTCCAGAGCAGGCCGAGTTCACGCAGCGAGTTCAGCTGCGGGGTTACTGACTTCTTTGTTGCACCGAGCAGCGTGGGCGCCGATTTCTCATCAGCAATCAGCACAGCCTCCAGTACCCGCAGCGCGTCGGCCTCGAGGGCTTCGATTGCTCGCTGCACGCTCGGTCGTGTCGCGGCACGGGCCGCCAAACCGGTCAGATCGGCCGGGGCAGGCCTCGCGAGGTCGGGTCGGCGCAGAACCAGTTGGCGTAGTTGGGCATTGGTGCGGCTGCGCACATCGTCGGCGAAGCTGCGGGAGGTCACCCCCCGAGCGTATGGCGCGACCAGCCAACGCTGTGAACGGCGGTCTAGGGTCGAAATTGAACACACCACGTCTCGCACGACGGCCCAGGAGGTCTCATGTCCACCACGTCGCTCTCGTCGTACAGCTCGGGCACGTCCGACGTGGGCCTGCTCGGAGACACGATCGGCGGCAATCTGCGGCGTACCGCTGCCGTTCACGGGACTCGGGAGGCTCTGGTGGACGTCGCGAGCGGACGCCGATGGACCTACGACGAGTTGACCGCGGACGTCGATCAGATCGCGCTGGCGCTGCTCGCCAGCGGTATACAGCGTGGTGATCGGGTCGGGATCTGGTCACCCAACCTGCCCGAGTGGATGCTCGTGCAGTACGCGACGGCAAGCATCGGCGCAGTGATGGTGTGCGTCAACCCCGCGTACCGGTCGCACGAACTGACCTACGTCCTGAAGCAATCCGGTATTCGCACCCTTTTCAGCGCGAGCGCCCACAAGACGTCCGACTATCGCGCGATGGTCGAGGGTGTGCGTGGCGACTGCCCTCAGTTGAAGCAGGTCGTCTACTTCGGGGACCCGAGTTGGGATCGGTTACTGGCGCGATCGAGCGAGCTCAACGCGGATCTGCTTGCCCGGCGGGCAGCCGAGCTGACGCCCGACCAGCCGATCAACATCCAATACACCTCTGGAACCACCGGATTCCCCAAGGGCGCGACGCTGACGCACCACAACATCCTGAACAACGGCTACTTCGTCGGCGAGCTGGTGGGATACACCCACGAGGACCGAATCGCCGTCCCGGTGCCGTTCTACCACTGCTTCGGGATGGTGATGGGAAATCTGGCGGCCACTTCGCACGGTGCGTGCATCGTGATCCCGGCGCCGTCGTTCGAACCCGAGGCAACCTTGCGAGCCGTACAGCAGGAACGGTGTACATCGTTGTACGGCGTACCGACGATGTTCCTGGCCGAGCTGGGTCTTGAGCACTTCGCCTCCTACGACTTGAGCACGCTGCGCACCGGGATCATGGCCGGGTCGCCGTGCCCGGTAGAGGTGATGAAGCGCGTCATCGCCGACATGCATATGGGTGAGGTGGCCATCTGTTACGGGATGACCGAGACCTCGCCCGTCTCGCTGATGACCCGGATGAACGATGATCTGGCACGCCGCACTGAGACCGTCGGACAGGTCATGCCGCACCTTGAAGTGCAGGTGCTCGACCCGGCGACTGGTCTGCCCACCCCACGCGGGACGACGGGTGAACTGTGCACCCGGGGTTACAGCGTCATGCTGGGGTACTGGGAGGAGCCTGGTAAGACCGCAGACGCGATCGATGCTGCCCGCTGGATGCACTCCGGCGACCTCGCGACGATGGACGTCGACGGATATGTCGCGATTGTTGGGCGCATCAAGGATCTGGTGATCCGCGGTGGTGAGAACATCTACCCGCGTGAGGTCGAGGAGTTCCTGTATACCCATCCTGATATCGCCGACGTACAGGTGGTCGGGGTGCCTGACGACAGGTACGGCGAGGAACTGATGGCCTGGGTCGTCATGCGGGCCGACCGGGATGAGCTGGATGCTGCTGCGGTGCAGGAGTTCTGTCAGGGACAGCTCGCGCACTACAAGATCCCGCGCTACGTGCACGTCACCGACGAATTCCCGATGACGGTTACGGGCAAGGTGCGCAAGGTGGAGATGCGGGAGACGTCAGCACGCATTCTGTCCGGGGACGTGATCGACTAGCGGTATGCAGACAACGCCTCCTCAGACCGTGTTCCCCAGTGGTGACCAGTGGACGATTCAGCACGGCGACCAGGAGGCGGTGATCGTCGAGGTCGGCGGCGGCCTGCGCAGCTACCGCGCGGGCGCCCGAGACCTGCTGCACGGCTATCCCGAGACTGCCAAGGCGGACGCCGGGCGCGGCCAGGTGCTGATGCCATGGCCCAACCGGATCCGGGACGGCAAGTACACCTTCGCCGAGAAGGTCCAGCAGCTCGCGCTCACCGAGCCGGCTCGCTCGAATGCCTCGCATGGCCTTGTTCGGTGGGCGAATTGGACTGTTGCGCAGCAGGACTCGGACGCTTTGCTGGTTGAGCACATGCTACGTCCGCAGCCGGGCTGGGACTGGACACTGCGCTTGCAGATCGCGTACACGCTGAGCGACGAGGGACTGATGGTCACCCCTTCGGCCACGAACCTCAGCGATACGGCGGCGCCTTTCGGGTACGGCGCACACCCGTATCTCACTGCCGGGGAGGCCATCGTCGACGAGGTCACGCTGACCGTGCCCGGATCGCGCACCCTCACCACCGACCAGCGGTTGATTCCGATCGGGTCGGCCCGGGTGGAAGGAACGACCTACGATTTCCGCGAGGGAGCTGTGGTCGGAGCAACCCAGTTGGACCATTGCTACACAGGGCTCAGCGCTCGGGACGGCCGCTGGTCGGTATCGGTCGGAGCCGGCGACGCGCGCACCACAATGTGGGCCGACGCAACACGATTCCTCTACGCGCAGGTTTTCACCGGTGACTCGCTACCCGCAGAGAGGGCCCGGCACACCGGCATCGCAGTCGAGCCAATGACCTGCCCGTCGAACGCCTTCAATTCCGGCGACGGTCTGATGACGCTCGCACCGGGCGAGACCTGGACCGGCAGCTGGGGCATCACCCCCGCCTGACCGGACAATTCAACGGGGCGGCATCCGTAGCGCGCCGTCGAGGCGAATGACCTCGCCGTTCAGCATCGGGTTGTCGATGATGTGCGCTACGAGCGCCGCGTATTCGTCCGGCTTGCCTAGTCGCGAGGGGTGCGGAATCTGGGCTTCGAGTGCCTCGATGCCTTCCTGTGGCAGACCGGCGAGCATCGGGGTTTCGAAAGTGCCCGGAGCGACGGTCATCACGCGAATCTGCTGTTTCGCCAGATCGCGGGCCGCGCTGAGCGTGAGCCCTACGATTCCGCCCTTGGACGACGCGTACGCCGCCTGGCCGATCTGGCCGTCGTACGCAGCGACCGATGCCGTCATCGTGACCACCCCGCGCTCACCGGCGACCGGTTCGTTCTCGAGCATCGCGGCGGCGGCCAGCCGCAGCACGTTGAAGGTGCCGATCAAGTTGATCTCGATGACAGCCTTGTAATCGTCGAGCGGGTGCACTCCGCGTTTGCCGACGATGCGACCCGGTGTCCCGATCCCGGCGCAGTTCACCGTGATCCGGAGCTCGCCCATCTCGCGTGCGGCATCAATCGCGGCCTGCACCTGTTCTTCGTCGCGCACGTCGGCAGCAACGAACGTCGCCCGGTCACCGAGCGAAGCCGCGACGTCCGCGCCGGGAGAGCGATCGAGGTCGAGGATGACGACGGCGGCGCCGTCCGCGTGCAGCCGTCGCGCGGTCGCTTCGCCGAGGCCGGACCCGCCTCCGGTGATGAGGGCGACGGTCGAATTGGTGATCTGCACTGGGTGCCTTCCTATCGGGTGAAGCTCGACAGCAGGTGCCGGGCGATGACCATGCGTTGGATCTGGTTGGTGCCTTCGAAGATCTGGGTCACCTTGGCATCGCGGAACATTCGCTCCACCGGGTAGTCGGCGGTGTAACCGGCGCCGCCGAGCACCTGTACCGCGTCGGTCGTGACTTTCATGGCTGCGTCCGTCGACACCAGTTTGGCGATCGAAGCCTCGACGGAGAACTCCCGCCCGGCGTCCTTCAACCGGGCAGCCAGCAAATAGGAGGCACGAGCGGAGCTGGTGGCCGCAGCCATGTCGGCGAGCATGAACTGCAGACCCTGGTTGCTGGCGATGGTCTTGCCGAACTGCTCACGGGTGCTCGCGTAGGAGACGGCCGCGTCCAGCGCTGCCTGCGCCAGCCCGGTGGCGCAGGCCGCGATTCCGAGGCGGCCGGCGTCGAGTGCGGCCAGCGCGAGCCGCATGCCGTCGCCATCGGCGCCGATCCTGCGTTCGGTGTCGATGCGTACGTCGTCGTAGCGCATCTCGGCTACCGGGTCGGCGGTCAGACCCATCTTGCGCTCGGGGGTGGCTGCGCTGAGACCCTCAGCGTTACCGGGCACATGGAAGCAGGACAGCCCTCGACTGCCGGTGTCGGCGGTACGCACGAAGCTCGTGTAGTAGTCGGCATGGCCGGCATGTGAGATCCAGGCCTTGCTGCCCCGTATGACGTACGCCGCGCCATCCTCGGTCGGCTTGGCCCGCGTTCGCATGCTCGCGATATCCGACCCCGCCTCGCGTTCGGACAGGCAGTAGGCGCCGAGCAGGTCGCCGCCGAGCATGTCAGTGAGCCAGCGGTCTTGCTGTTCTTTGGTCCCGGCCGTCGCGAGCGGGAAGCAGGTGAGTGCGTGCACCGACACCCCCACAGCCACGCTCATCCAGGTGGAGGCGATCTCTTCGATCACCTGCAGATAGGTCTCGTACGACTGGCCACCGCCGCCGAGGTCCTCGGCGTAGGGCAACCCGAGCAGACCGCTACGACCGAGGGTGCGGAACACTTCGCGGGGCATGTCCCCGCTGGTTTCCGCAGCGTCGACGTGGGGCGCCAGCTCGTTGGCGCACAGGTCGCGGACGAGCTCGATGAGCTCGGCGCCGAGATTGTCGGGCAGTAGCCGATTGACGGTCATGACTTCGACTGTAATTGCCAGGGCAGACAGCTGTATGAGCCACCCCACACGTGGCTTGCTGCCGCAAATAATCTCGTCTACTCTTCGAAATGCAACAAATTATCTCGCTAGGAGGCGTTATGGCTGTCTTTCCCAAGGTCCTGATCGAGCAAGAGCACTCCAGTGCGTGGGCTCTGGAACGTTCTGCTGCTGCAGTGATCAACCCTGCGAACCCGGACGACGCCAGCCTCGAACAGGCAGCTGTGACGCTTCGCGCCCGCGGTTTCAACGTGTCTGCACGTCACGGCGGCCCAGTAGCCGCGCAGTCATTGAG
>JBBPZD010000004.1:0-7031 GCA_038199265.1 Actinomycetales bacterium
CATCGTCGACGACGACATCGTCGACTGGTCCAACCTGCAGCGGCAGGTGTTGTTCGCCGAAGCGGATGTCGACTCGCCCAAGGTCGAGGCCGCTGCGAAGTATGTGGCGGAGCACAACTCCGTGGCCGAAGTGGTCGCGATCAACGAGCGGTTCACCATCGCGAACGCCCTGGAGATCGCTGCGGACCACGATGTGGTCGTTGATGCCACCGATAATTTCCCGACGCGGTACCTGATCAACGACACCTGCGTGCTGCTCGGGCTGCCGCTGGTGTGGGGTTCGGTCGAGCGCTTCGCGGGGCGGGCGGCCGTCTGGTCTGTCGATGAGGGCCCCTGCTATCGGTGCGTGTTCCCTGAACAACCACCGTCTGGTGCGGTGCCCTCCTGCTCCGAGGCCGGAGTGCTGGGTGTACTGCCCGGGGTGATGGGGATGATCCAGGCCACCGAGGTGATCAAGTTGCTGCTCGGCGTGGGCGAGCCGCTGATCGGGCGGATGCTGGTGCACGACGCCCTCGCCCAGAGCTGGGACACCCTGCCGCTCGCAGCCGACCCGACGTGTCCGATCTGCGGGACGGATCCGGTCATCACCGGACTACCAGAACCAGTCCAAGAGGCGTCGGTACCCGAGATAGGCCCCATCACCCTGCGGGATCTGTTGGGCGCGGATCGGGTGCGGGTGATCGACGTTCGCACCGATGCCGAACGGGACATCGTCTCCCTGCCGTTCGCGGAACATATCGAGTTGAGGGCCGTCCATATAGACCGCATCGGTGACTCCGAGGGCCGCATCCTGGTGCTGCACTGCAAATCCGGGGCGCGGTCTGCCGCGGCGGTACGAACGCTGCTGGAACAGGGGTACACCGGTGAGATCGCCTCGTTGCGCGGCGGCATCGTGGGGTGGGTCGACGAAATCGACGCCGAGTCGCCCGCGTACTGACCACAGGGGTCTCGTCGGCAGGTCTTTCGCACCGGTGGTTCGGCGTGACTGTCGGTGTCCTGTGATGGGATCCCAGGTGTGGTGAAGATGCGACGGGCCGCTGTCCCGACGGCGGGCAGACCGGCACTGGACGAGGCTCAGGAAGAGGTAGTGCGCAGTGCCGCGCCCTCTCTGCTCGTGCTCGGTGCTCCGGGGACGGGAAAGTCGACCGTTGCGGTGGAGACCGTGGTGGCCGCCGTCGAGGGCGGGCTGCGCCCTGACGAATGTCTGTTGCTCGCCCCGACGCGGGTGCAGGCGGCCGCGTTGCGCGATCGCCTGACGACCCGTCTGCAGGCGACTTCGAGCGAGCCGGTTGCACGTAGCCATCAATCCCTGGCGTTCGGGATCCTGCGCGAGGCTGCCGCGCTGGCGGGTGAGCCGGCGCCCCGTCTGCTGTCCGGTCCAGAGCAGGATGTGGTGCTGCGGGAACTGCTCACCGGTCACCGCGCGGGTATCACGACCACGGATGGGCTGGGTGGCGCTGATGCCGGAAACCAGGGGCCGCAGTGGCCGGATTTCGTCCGCGAAGCGCTGTCTACGCGTGGGTTCCGGTCTGAGTTGCGCGACCTTCTGATGCGAGCAGTGGAATGGGGCCTGGACGGGGAGGCGCTGCGTGAACTGGGCACCCGGCACGACCGTCCGGCCTGGGTTGCAGCTGCCCAGGTGCTGGACGAGTACGACCATGTCACAGCTCTTTCGCGTCCCGGTGCCTACGACCCGTCCTGGATTCTGGGTGCTGCAGCCACCCTGCTCGAGACCGACGATCAGGCGGCGTCCCGGTTGCGCCGACGGACCCGCCTCGTCGTGGTCGACGACGCCCAGGAGTTGACGCACGCCTCGGCAACGCTGCTCGACGTCGTGGCGCACCCGGGGGCGCGAATGGTGCTGCTCGGTGACCCGGACTCAACCCTGCAGGGCTTTCGCGGGGCCGATCCGCGGTACGTGCAGTTGCTGGCCTCCCGTACGGGAGCCCCCGACCCGATCGTCCTGCGCCAGTCCTACCGGTTGGGCCCGCAGACAGCGCAGGCTGCCCGCCGAGTGAGCGACCGCATCGGAACCGTGGGCGCCGGCAGGCAGCGCACTGTGACGCCGACTGCGCAGCAGGATCACGTCGAGGTGGCCCTACTGCGCGCGACGTCCCAGGAAGCCGCGTACGTCGCGGGCAAATTCCGTGAATGGCACCTCATGGGCGGGGTGCACTGGTCGCAGATGGCGATCATCGTGCGCGGTCAGGCCAGGGCGGTTGCGCTGCGACGGGCGATGAGCAGTGCAGGGGTCCCGGTGGCTGTACCCGCGACGGTGTTGGCCGTGCGTGACGAACCGGCGGTGGCACCGTTCCTCACCCTGCTCGCAGCAGCGATCGCGCTACGCGACGACACGGCGCACCCGGTCACTCCCGAGGCCGCCATCGACCTGCTCATCTCCCCCCTCGGTGGAGCGGACGCGCTGGTGTTGCGGCGGATGCGTAGGGCGTTACGGGCGGTGGAACTCAGCGACGGGGGCAACCGGTCCAGTGACGAGTTGCTGGCGGTCGCTGTGACGTCGGCAAGCCCGCTCGACGAGCCCGAAGTCGCGCCTGCTGCCCGAATCGCGCGGGTACTACGCGCAGGAGTGAACGCGGCCCAGGTACCCTCAGCCACCGCTGAAGCGGTGTTGTGGGCCATGTGGGAAGCAGGTGGGCTCGCAGAGCAGTGGCGCAGGACAGCGCTGGACGGTGGGGCGGCCGGCGCGCGCGCAGACCGCGACCTGGACGCGATGATGGCGCTCTTCTCGGCAGCGGCCGCCTACGACGACCGACTCCCCGGGTCAGCACCCGAGGGGTTCCTGGAGCACATCCGCGGGCAGGATGTTCCCGGCGACAGGTTGGTGGCAGCGGCCCCCGATGACGACGCGGTAGCGCTGATCACCCCGGCGGCGGCTGCCGGTCGGCAGTGGCGGGTAGTTGCCGTGTGCGGTGTGCAGGAGGGGGTGTGGCCCGACCTGCGATTACGCGGCTCGTTGCTGGGGTCCGAGCAACTCGTCGACGTGATGCGAGGGCGTGACTCGCGGATGGGCTCGGCAGAACTGCTCCGGGCCGCGCAAGCCGCGGTCCGGTACGACGAGACCCGTCAGTTTCACGTCGCGATCACCCGGGCCAGTGAGCAATTGCTGGTCACTGCGGTGCAAAGTGATGACGAACAACCGTCGGTCTACCTCGACCTCGTCGATCCACCAGTCCGGCACGACGACCGAGGCGAAGAGCCCAGGCAACCGGTCGAGGTGCCCGACGCAATGACGCTGCCCGGCACGGTCGCCGCACTGCGGCGCGACATCGCCCAGGGGCAGGAACCTGCTGCTAAGCGAGCCGCCCTCGATCTCGCATTCCTGGCTCGGCAGCAGGTACCCGGCGCCGACCCAGACCGGTGGTGGGTCATGACGCAGCTGTCCGACGACCGGCCGTTGCGTCAAACAGGTGCGACCGTTTCGGTATCGCCCTCTCGGGTCGAGTCTTTCGGTACCTGCGGGTTGAACTGGCTACTTACCTCGGTGGGCGCCGACGGGCCCGATGTCGGCACCCGGAACGTGGGCACGCTCGTCCACGAGATCGCTGCAGAGTTTCCGGACGCTGATCTGGAAACGATGGGTGCAGCACTGGACGAGAGGTGGGCACGGCTCGGTTTCGGCACGTCCTGGATGAGCGAACGAGATCGCGCCCACGCCCACGGAATGCTGGAGAAACTGCACGGGTACCTTGAAACGGCCGCCCTCGAGGGCTGGGTACAGGTGGGCGTCGAGGTCGAGTTCAAGCTGCAGGTCGGTCGGGCTGCGTTGCGCGGGAGTGTCGACCGGATCGAGCGCAAGGACGGCATCGTCGGCATCAGGGTGATCGACTTCAAGACCGGATCGGGCAAGCCGAAGAAGGATGAGGTCGCCGAGCAAGCACAACTGGGTGTCTACCAGGTGGCGGTCGTGGAAGGTGGGTTCGACGGCGCGGATCAGAGTGCCGGGGCGGCGCTGGTGCACGTCGGGAAGGCTTCGACCACGGCCGGTGCTGCGCTGCAGCACCAACCCGCGTTGGAGCAGACCACTGACACGTGGGCGCACCACCTGTTGGCTAGGACCGCCGATGGTATGGCGAGCGCCACCGTGCGCGCGTCGGTGTCGGATCGCTGCGGCAGTTGCCCCGTGCGTGCCTGCTGCCCGCTGCAGGATGAGGGACGGATGCTGGGGGAGCAGCGATGAGCGGGGTCATGCAGGCGCAGGTGAGCGCCGTTGAGCTCGCCGCCCGGCTGGAGCTACCGGCGCCCACCGACGAGCAGGTCGCAGTCATCCAGGCGGCTCCCGACCAGCCGTTGCTGGTCGTCGCGGGCGCTGGGTCGGGTAAGACCGAGACGATGGCCGGGCGGGTTGTCTGGTTGGTTGCCAACGGGCACGTGCAACCCTCGGAGGTACTCGGGTTGACCTTTACCCGTAAGGGCGCAGGCGAGTTTGCCGAACGTGTCGGACGACGGCTGCGGCAGCTCTCGAACGCTGGCCTCTGGACCCCACCGATCGATCCGGAGGACGGGACCGAGAGCCTCGCCGACACCCCGACGGTGCAGACCTACCACTCCTACGCCGGCCGGCTCGTGTCCGAACACGGCCTGCGGATGGGCGTCGAACCGGACTCCCGGTTGTTGTCCGAAGCGGCAGCGTGGCAGTACGCAGCCGAGGTCGTCGCCGCCTACGACGGGCCGATGGAACGGGTGGACAGGCATGAATCCACCGTGATCGCGGCGGTCATGGATCTGGCGGGGGAGATGGCCGAGCACCTACGGGTCCCCCGAGAGGTGGGTGACTACCTACGCGACGTAGTCGAGCACGCCGAATCGTTGAAGAGCGTCGGTAAGAAGACGATCCTCACGCAGGCTGACAAGAACATGCTCGGTGTGCTGCAGGCCCGCGCTGATCTGATGCCGATCGTGGAGCGGTACCAGGAGTTGAAACGGCGTCGGACCAGCCTTGATTTCGCCGACCAGATGGAGATTGCAGCCCGGCTGGCGCAGCGGTACCCCGACGTGGGAGCGATGGAGCGGGGCCGGTTCCGGGCGATTTTGCTGGATGAGTTCCAGGACACCAGCGAGGCTCAGATGGTGTTGCTGCGATCGCTGCTCATCGCGCCGGGTGAACCGATAGCAGTGACGGCGGTGGGTGATCCGCATCAATCGATCTTCGGATGGCGTGGGGCGAGCGCGACCAGTCTGTCGGCGTTCGCGGAGCACTTCCACGGCGACAACGGGTGCACTCAACTCCCGTTGGCGACGAGTTGGCGCAACGACGTCGCCATCTTGAAGGTCGCAGACCGCACCGCGCTTCCGCTGCGGGGCAAGGGTGTACACGTCGAGCCGCTCCGTCCACGCCCGGGAGCTGAGATGGGCGCCGTGTACGCGGCCCGGCTGGAGACCGAGGACGGGGAAGCCGAGCACATCGCGCAGTGGATAGCTGATCGCTGGTTCGACGAACAAGGGCAGCACGTCGATTGCACTGCGGCGGTCCTGTGTCGGAAACGCTCGCTGTTCCGGTCGGTCGTGGACCGGTTGCAAGCGCATGGAATGCCCGTCGAGGTCGTAGGAGTGGGCGGACTGCTCACCACCGCCGAGGTCGCCGACGTCGTCAGTTTGCTCTGGGCGGTGCAGGACCCCACCCGCGGCGACCGTCTGATGAGGTTGATGAGTGGCCCGGCCATGCGCATCGGATCTGCGGATCTGGCTGGTCTGTACGCGTGGGCACGGGAACTGGCTGATCGGGACCGGTCTGCCGCCCAGCCGAAGGCGAAGCTGCAGACGGCCGTCGGTGGTGAGGACCAGGGAGTGCCCCGAGACCTGGAGCAGGAAAGTCGCGATCAGCCCAGCATCGTGGAAGCCCTCGAACGACTTCCTGACCCGCAGTGGGTCGGACCGGGCGATGAACGTGTCAGCGACCTCGCTCTGGTTCGGCTCGCTGAACTGGCTCGCATCATCAGGCGGGTCCGATCGTTGACCGGGCTGGCGCTGGCTGAACTTGTCGCAGAAGCCGAGCGGGCGCTAGGCCTCGACATCGAAGTGCTGGCTCGGGCCGAGCACACACCGGGCACCGCGCGAGTGCATCTCGATGCGTTCGCTGACGTAGCCGCTCAGTTCGCCGCGCAGGCCGACCGCCCCACCCTGGGCGGATTTCTCGCCTGGCTGGACGCCGCTGTGAAGGAAGAACGTGGGCTGGCTAGCCCGTTCCTGGAGACGACGGACGCGGCAATTCAGGTATTGACCGTGCACGCCGCCAAGGGTTTGGAATGGGATTACGTTGCCGTGCCGGGTCTTGCTGAGGGCACCTTTCCCTCCCACGGGAGCCGGGCCACCTTCAAGAAGAAACACGGCGGATGGGCCATCGGGTCAGGAGACGACCCGCATCCGCTGGACCACAGCACCTGGGTCACCAGTGATACGGGGTGGACCGGGGGCCTGGACGGCGTGCCCTACGACCTGCGTGGTGACATCGACGGGTTACCCGAATTCAGGTGGCAAGACGCTGAAGACATCCGGGCCTTTCGCGACGCACTAGCGGCCTTCAAGTCAGCAGGCGGAGCGCACGCGGTGGCGGAAGAACGCCGGCTGGCCTACGTCGCGTTCACCCGTGCACGACACGAAATGCTGTTGACGAGCGCGGTGTGGTCGGCGGGCTCGACTCCCCGGGTGACATCCCGGTTCCTCTTGGAGTTGGTGGACCGCGATCTGGTGCAACGGTCGACGTGGCACGAGATGCCCGAAGAGAAGGCGACGAACCCGCGCGACATCGAAGGCGACCTGGTGACGTGGCCGACCGACCCGCTCAGAGTGCGACGTGAAGCAGTACAGGCCGGTGTCGCGAAGGTACGCGCGGCGATGGACTCCCCGGACAGCGAATCCCTGACCGACCCCGAGAGTGAGCGTGGGCAACGGTTACGACGACTACTGGTCGAGCGTTCCGTGGGCCGACAGCACCACGAAGCCGTCGTGACGTTGCCACCGCACCTGTCGACGTCGGCGCTGGTCTCGCTCGCGCAGGACCCAGAGCAGTTCGC
>JBBPZD010000005.1:0-2310 GCA_038199265.1 Actinomycetales bacterium
ATCACGACCAGCCGCATCACCTGCATACGTCGCAGCCCCACGGCTTCAGCGGCTTCGAACTGGCCGCGGTCCAGCGCCCCGATCCCGGCCCGAAACACCTCCGCGAGGATCGCGACGTTCGTCAGGACGATCGGCGCGACGAGTTTCCAAAATATCGGCAGATTGACGTGCCAGAACGGGAGGACCAGGAGGAAGAAGTAGATCAGCAGCAGCAGGGGGATCGAGCGGAAGAACTCGACGTAGACCCTGGCCACGGCGCGCGCCGGAGCGATCACCGACACCCGCATCAACCCGACCACAGCGCCGATCGGGAAAGAGAGGAGGACGGCTACGCCGGTCGCCCGCAGAGTGCCCTCCATGCCCTGCCAGAGCACCTTCAGGTAGACCGACTGAGTGAAGGGTCGCCACTGATCGGCGCCGAGTTGGCCACTGCGCGCGAACTGCCAGATCGCAAGGGCGACCATTGCGGCCGCGACCAGCAGCACACCGACGGTTACGAGGGCGATACGGCGGCGACCGAGTGGGCCGGGTTCGTCGAAGAGGACGTTTGCTCTACTCATCGTCCGATCCGCAACTTTCGCTCCAAGGCTGCGCCGACACCGGATCCGCCGAACGCAATCGCCATGTACAAGACCCCGGCAGCGACGAAGATGACCGGTTCTGCGTTCTGCAGCATGATGAATTCAGTCCGGTTTGTCAGGTCTGCGACGCCGACTGCCGAGGCCAGCGATGAGCCGAGAGCCACCCCGATGAACGAATTCACCAACGGGGCGATCATCGTGCGCAAGGCCTGCGGCAGGATCACCAACCGCAACGACTGGGTGAAGGTCAGTCCGATGGCTCGGGCAGCCTCCGCCTGCCCGATGGGGATCGCGTTCACGCCGGATCGGATCGACTCACAGACGAATGCTCCAGCGGCGAGTATCAGCCCGAGGGCAGCGCACCAGAACAACGAGATGGTGATGCCGAGGTCGGGAAGGCCGAAGACGAACAGGATCAACAACGACAGCAACGGAATGTTGCGGAAGAACTCGACGTAGAGCGTTCCGGCGGCCCGCAGGGGCAGCACCGGCGACACGCGGCACATCGCCACCAGTGACCCGATCACCATCGCGCCGGCGAAGCCGATCACGGTCAGCAGTGCGGTGATACCGAGCCCGGTCCCGATGTCGTGCAGATTCTGGGTGACGACGTCCATGACGCAGTGCTGTTACCGGCGCGCGGCTCAGGCGCCGGTAACCGACCCGATTGCGGGGGTGGCGGGGGCGGCCCCGCTGACGACGGTGCCGATGGTGGCCTTCCACAACTTCGCCCAGTCGCCGCTCTTGTAGATCTCCTCCAGGAACGCATTGACGAACTTCTTGGCGCTCGGATCCTTCAGCGGCAGACCGATGCCGTAGGGCTCCTTGGTAAACGGTTGCCCCACGACCTTGACCTGCTTGTTCGTGCTGGCATCACTGATCAGGATGCCCTGGTCCAGGACGTAGGCGTCGGCGCGACCCTGCTGGACCGCTGCAACGCACTCTGCGTCCTGCTGTAGCAGCAGGAGCTTGGCTGTCGGAACCCGCTTCTTGATATCTACGGCTGCGGTGGAACCGGACTCGGTGACGACCGTCTTACCTGCGAGATCGGCTACGGACTTGATGTCCTTGTTGTCCGCCTTGACCATGATGGCGTCACCTGACTCGTAGTACGGCCCCGCGAAAGCAACCTTCTTCGCGCGCGCCGGAGTGATCGTGTAGGTCGCGAAGACCGCATCGACGCTCCCGTTCTGCAGCAGGCTCTCGCGGGTGTCGACACTGACGATGGTCAGTTTGGTCAGGTTCTTGGGGTCGGATTTTCCGGTGATGTACCGCGCCAGCAGCTGAGACATTCCGGCATCGAAACCGGTCAGTTCGCCGGTGGCCAGATTCTTCATCGAGAACAACGGCCCGGTCTCGATACCGCCGACGCGCAGCACACCGTTCTTCTTGATGGCGGCCGCCCACGGGCTGGCCGCGATCGCCGCAGCACTAGCGGTCGGACCACCCTTGATGATCGCGGCGTAGTCGCTCGCGGTGCCCCCCGATCCACCCTTGCTGCTCGAACCGCCACCGCTGCTGCCGCTGCTACCTCCACCGCACGCTGCGAGGAGCGCTGCCAGTGAGCCGATTCCGACGCCGGTGGCGAGAGCGCGTCGGCTGATGTCTGCGCGGGTGAAGACTTGGTGCTCGGTCATGGGTTTCTCCTTCGGGGGCGTGCGGGAGGGTGATTGCGCGTCAGTGCGCGAGAATTTTGGAGAGGAAGTTTTTGGCGCGGTCGGACTCGGGG
>JBBPZD010000006.1:0-12761 GCA_038199265.1 Actinomycetales bacterium
CCGTCGTGCTGTTCATCGTGGCTGGCGCGGTAGCCCTGGGCAACGATGTATTCGTGATGGACGGTCCCGACGTGGTCGGGATCAAGACGGGTCTGTTCGGCTGGGTGATGCTCGGCCTCGGCGCAGTAGCCGCGCTGGGCATGCTCGCGGCAGTCACCGTGCAGTTCGTCGCCTGGATCGGCGCGGTCCTCAACACCGCACAACTGCCCGACAGGACCTGGTTCATCGTCGTGCTGGCCGGCGGGCTGGTAAGCCTCGGCTTTCTCGCGACTTTGGCGTACGTCATCGGCGGCCCGGATGACGAGCAGCCGGTGGCCGGCGCCCACGCGCAGCCACTCGGTTCGAGCTCGCCAATTCCCTCGGTGAAACCCAACGAGCAGCGAGCCACGGTCGTGGGCCAGCACCGATGATGACAACGGGCCGCGCGGGCACCGTTGTGAGGGGCCGGTTTGCGGCCAGCGCGGGTGAGATGAACGCACTCACCCGGCGCCTGGTGTCGCTGGACCGACGCATCGCGCTCGGTACTGCCTGCGCCGCCGCGGCACTGTTCGGTGTCCTGACGGGCATCTGGACACCCCGGGGGCCGGTCACCGAACTGCAGGCTCTGGTCTCGATCGGCATCGGTCTGCTCGTCGGCATGTTCGCGGGCCTGGTGATGCGCACCCGGTGGGCGATGTTGGCGGCCCCGGTGGTCTTCGTCGTCGTCTTCGAGCTGGTCCGCATCAGGACGAGTGGCCCGCTGGTCGACGGTGTCCACCCGGGAAGCACCCTCGGCATCATCTCGTTCGTGCTGGGTCGCGGTCTGCACGGGCTGCTGGCAATAGTTCCGATCGTGCTGGGTGCCGTATTCGGCGCGGCTACCGCACGCCGCGTCAACGACACCGGTCACGCTCGGCGCGGTTGGGGCAGGACCGGGGTATGGACCCGCCGCACGTTCACCGCGTTGGTGACCGTGGCGTTGGTGGCGCTGAGCCTGTCCATCCTGCGGCCAGCCAGTACCGCGCCCATCCAAGGTGCCAACGGGCGCGCCGTGCCGGGAAGCATCGCCGAGCTGGCCCGCGTGGACGTCGGCGGCCACAGCCTGGGGCTGATGATCCGGGGGCACAGCACCACCAACCCGGTTCTGCTGTTCCTCGCCGGTGGCCCGGGTGCCGGGGAGATGGGGGCGATGCGCCGCCACGGCCAGGCGCTGGAGCAAAAGTTCACGGTCGTCACCTTCGACCAGCGCGGTTCAGGTAAGTCCTACGACCAGTTGGAACCAACCTCGTCCCTGACCCTCAAGGGAGCGGTCAGCGACACGGTCGGGGTCACCAACTACCTACGCGACCGCTTCCAGCAGGAAAAGATCTACCTACTCGGTAACTCTTGGGGCACCATCCTCGGGGTCCTGGCCGCCCAACAGCACCCCGAGCTGTACCGGGCGTTCATCGGGGCCGGCCAGATGGTCAGCATCCGCGCGACCGACCGCATCTTCTACGCTGACACCCTGGCCTGGGCTCGGCGCACCAACAACACCGCCCTGGTGAACACCCTGACCAAGCACGGGCCACCGCCGTATGCGGACGTCCGCAAGTACGAACCCGCCTTACTGACCTACGAGAGCAAGGTCTACCCCTACGACCACAGCCCCAACGCCGAGAGTGCCGGCGGTTACGGCACGAACATCTTCGTCAGCGAGTACAGCCTGCTGGAGCAGCTGCACAGCTTCGCCGGGTTCATCGACGTGTTCGCGGTGCTCTACCCCCAACTACAGGACATCGACTTCCGCACCCAGGTCACTGAACTCAAGATACCCGTCTACCTCATCCAGGGCCGACACGAAGTCCGCGCCCGGGCCGGACTCGCCCGGCAGTGGTTCGACACCCTGCGGGCACCGAGCAAGCAGCTGATCGTCTTCGACACCTCAGGTCACCGGCCGCTGTTCGAGCAACCGGCGCTGTTCAACACGGTCATGACCGACACGGTGCTCGCTCAGACCGGACCGGCTGGGGCGGGACCACGTTAGTGGTGCTGGTGGTCCCATGCAGCGTCCGGATCTTGGGCCACAGGCGCCGTCGTCGGCGCAGTCGCTGGTTGGGGCAAGTGCAGCATTCCCCCATGCTCTCTCAACGTCGAAAGAGCGGGTTGACTACATGAAGAAACTGAGTGTTTTGGTTCTAGACAAAGGGTCCGACTTGGCGAGAAGAACTGAGCCGACGCGGCCGAACACATATTTCTATCTTGCGCTGTATGCATTCGCTCTCGTCGGGCTCGAACTTGTGCTTCTTGCTGTCGAGCCGGTGCTTGATTTGCCCCCGAACGGCCTGCGTACGCAAGTTGTTCATTGGGTTCTCACAATTCTCGTGTGGGTGGTCGGCGCATTCGGCCTGGTGGTGTTGGCGCTGCGAGAATCTGATTTCGGGCTACGCCGTGCTTCCAATGCGCGGATTACCCCTCTGCGGTGGCTAATCATCACCATGCTTGTTGCTGCATCGTTGGCAGCTCAGTGGATCCTGCAGGGAGGCATCTTTCCTCCACTCGCTGAGCATGAAGCACTTTCGGAACGCTTCGGAGACTTTGGGACGATTGCCTGGATCGTACAGGTGGCATATTATTTGGCCGAACTGGTCGTGATTGTCTTGATCATTGCGTTCGGGCAAGAGGCGGGCGAACGAATCTTCCGTGCGAAATGGGTTCCGTGGGGTGGGTTTATGTTGGCAACTACCTGGGGTTTCGTTCACTTTCTGACGCAAGATATGGCTACAGGAATCTACGGTTCCGGGTTATCGCTCGCCATGGGGACCATTTATTTTCTGACTGGCAAAAGTCTCTTTATCACCTACCCGATTTTGGTCGTGATATTCATCCTCTGAACGCGTCCGGGCAGCCGGCGATCAGGAAGTGCAAACCACTTCGAAGCAGATCCGAAAGGGCCAATGCACCATGACAGCTCACGACACCACAAAGCTCCAAGGCCTCTGGACCGGGCTCGGTATCTCGATGGGCGGCAGTTTCGGGGCACTCATCGGACTCTTCGGTTGGGGCGCCGAGGGCATCGCCTTCGGCCTCATCTTCGGTGCTGGGGTCGGGCTCACGCTCGGCTCAAGCTACGACACAGTCGATCGTCGTCGGCGTGCAAGCCAAGACGGGGAGCAGACCCGCCCCGCAGGTCGCGGGTAATTTTCGCCGGCATGAGGCTTCGTGAGTTGGGCTTTTCAACCGTGGGCGACCGACCTGAATGAGGTGGACGGCGGCGGAGCTCGACCAACTCAGGTAAAGCTCAGCGCGCACTCAAGTAACCTCGAGGACGCTGGTTGCCCAGCAGGTCCGAGCAAGAGCTGGCCGTCCGCCGCCGCCCTTTAGGAGCGTTCGCTCCGACCCGGACACCATTGTGATCGCCCGCTGTTCGTCAGGATCCTCTCTCACAGAACCTCTGCTTTTCGCGATGATCGCTCCGGTCCTTTCACGCTGATGGATGGAATGAAGAGCATGAGTGCCGAGATCGTGATCGTCCTAGAGCGCGAAGCCCTGTAGGGGCGTTCGCACTCTTGATCGGCGTACCCATGTACGAATTTCTTGGAAGAGAGTGAGTCCCGGTGTCGGTAACGAAATTCGACGACCCTTCGGTCCGTGACGTGGGCGAGATTCTCCGCGAGCTGGAGACGGACGCCCAGCGCGGCCTCTCCGCTACCAAAGCGGCCGATCGGTTGATTTCTACGGGCCCGAATGAGGTGCGGCAGTCGGCGTCGATGCCCATCTGGCGCAAGGTGCTTCGGCAGTTCCAGAATCCACTGATCTACCTACTATTCGCCGCGATCGCAATCTCTCTTGCGGCGTGGTGGCTGGAAGGTATGGCCGGGTTGCCCTACGACGCGATGGTGATCGCCGTCATCATCGTGCTGAACGCCGTGCTCGGCTACCTGCAGGAGGCCGGAGCTGAGCGCGCGGTGGCAGCGCTTCGTCAGATGGGTGCTCCGATGGCGACGGTGCTCCGTGACGGTTTACCCGCGCAAGTCCCCGCTCGTGATCTCGTTCCAGGGGACGTTCTGGTCCTGGGTGAGGGTGACTCGGTCGCGGCCGATGCTCGGCTGGTGAGTTCCGCAACACTGCAGGTGTCGGAGGCCTCGCTGACCGGGGAGAGCGCGCCGTCGCTCAAGGACACCGCCTTATTGAAACGGCCGACGGCACTGGCGGACCGACAGAACATGGTCTACAGCGGCACCGCTGTGACTCAGGGCGTCGGCCGAGCGGTCGTTACCGCGACTGGGATGGCAACGCAGACGGGCCAGATCGCCGACCTGTTGGAGGCTACCCGCGAGGATCCGACCCCGTTGCAGCGTGAGATCGGCCGGGTCGGCCGCATGCTCGGCGGGGCCGTGATCGTCATTGCCGTAGCCGTCATAGGCACCGTTTTCCTAGTGTTCGACGTTCGATCTGTCGAGGGTGCAGTGACCGCGTTGCTGCTCGGCGTCGCGCTTGCAGTGGCTGCCGTACCAGAAGGCCTACCGGCCATCCTGTCGGTCGTTCTCGCCCTGGGGGTGCGACGGATGGCGACGCGTAACGCCATCGTGAAGGACCTGTCCTCGGTTGAGACACTCGGCTCCGCCTCAGTGATCTGTACCGACAAGACCGGGACGTTGACTCGCGGTGAGATGACCATCGGGCGTGTCGTCACCACGGCCGGTGAGGTGGTGGTGTCCGGCACCGGTTACCGACCCGAGGGCCAGGCGGAGAGCGACGGGTCGCCGATCGAGGCAGGTACCGAGATCTGGGAGCAGACCGCTCTGGTGCTGTCCGGTGGGAGCCTCGCGAACGACTCTGCACTGTTCGAGACGGACGGTGAGTGGCTTATCCACGGAGATCCGACCGAGGCCGCCTTCCTGGTCGCCGAGGCGAAGATGGGGCTTCGGGAGAACCGGGCCGGTCGCTACAACCGCGTCGGCGAGGTCCCGTTCACGTCTGAAAGAAAGATGATGAGCAGTATCGAAGCCGACCGAGAGCGGGACGGGAAGCTGACCCTCGTAGCCAAAGGGGCCCCGGACGTCCTTATGCAGCGATGCTCCCTCGTCCAGGTAGGTGATCTCACCGAGCCCCTGAACGCTGCGCGGCGAAGCAAGCTACTCGGGGATGTCGAACGCCTGTCGAGTGCAGCCTTTCGCACCATAGCGGTCGCATACCGGCCGCTGGATGACGACGCTGCAGACGCATTCCGTGCTGGCGACCACGTAGGCGACGGGCTCGAGCATGACCTCATCTACGCGGGTGTTGTCGGGATCATCGATCCACCCAGGCAGGAGGCAGCCACTGCCATCGCACAAGCACATCGCGCCGGCATCCGCGTCGTCATGATCACCGGCGACCATCCCAGCACGGCGGCACGGATCGCTGCGGACCTCGGCATCGTCGATCCGGGCACGGCCGCGGTCTCTGGTACCGAGCTCGAGTCGCTCGATGACGCGCAGTTGCGGCACATAGTCCCCACCACGTCGGTCTACGCGCGTGTCTCGCCGCGTAGCAAACTGCGCATCGTCACAGCGCTCAAGGCACAGGGTCAGATCGTCGCGATGACCGGGGACGGCGTGAACGACGCCCCGGCGTTGAAAGCAGCCGATATCGGTGTGGCGATGGGCCTGGCTGGAACTGAGGTCGCCAAAGAGGCGGCCAACATGATCCTCACCGACGACAACTTCGCGACGATCGTCCGGTCGGTCCGCGAGGGCCGCATCATCTTCGGCAACATCCGCAAGTTCCTGCGTTACCTGCTCTCCTCCAACACCGGTGAGGTGCTGACCGTCTTCCTCGGCGTGATCCTTGCGGGAGCGATCGGGCTTACCGACGACTCGGGTAGGGCCGCGCTGCCGCTGTTGGCAACCCAGATCTTGTGGGTGAACCTACTCACCGACAGCGGAACAGCCCTCGCCATGGGGGTCGACCCGGAGACCGAGGACGTGATGGACCGGTCACCACGCTGCCTGGACGACCGGCTTATCGACATGCGGATGTGGGTCGGGGTGATCTGCACCGGTTTCGTCATCGCCCTCGTGACACTTGCGGCAATCGATCTCTACCTGCCCGGTGGATTGATCGAGGGGACCCAGACGCTGGACAACGCTCGGACCGCGGGATTCACCGTGCTCGTCCTGGCACAACTGTTCAACGCCCTTAACGCCCGCTCCGAGACACGAAGTGCGTTCCACGAACCGTTCGCGAATCGGTGGCTCTGGGCTGCTATCGGCATCGCGATCTGTCTGCAGGTCGCGGTCGTGCAGACTCCTGTGCTTCAAGTTGCCTTCACTACTGCGCCACTCACCTTCAGCCAGTGGGGAATGTGCATTGCCCTGGCCAGCGTCGTCCTCTGGGTCAGTGAGGCACGCAAATTCGTGTTCGGACGGGGACGATGATCTCCGGTTCACCACCCGCAGCCCCCTCAAGCCCCTCCTTTCCCGGCAAACTCCCGTCAGTCATCACGTATCCGTGAAGTCGCCCCTCATACCTTCCGCCGTCCGGCGACGCGGGCCCGCAGCGAGTTGCCGATGCTTCCGAGGTCCACCAGCTCTTGGATCAGGGCTCCCGCAATGGCCGGAATGAATCCGAATGCCGCGATCACAATCAGGACGAGGCTCAACCCGATGCCGAGCCAGATGCTCTCCCGCGCAACGGTCATCGTGCGGCGACCTATCGCGATGGCCTCGGCGACCTTGGCCAGGTCATCGGTCATCACCACGACGTCTGCCGACTCGCTGGCGGCGGTGCTCCCACGCGCACCCATCGCCACACCCACGCCGGCGGACGCCAGCACCGGAGCGTCATTGACGCCGTCTCCGACCATCATCACCGGGCCACTCGGATGCTGCTGGACAGCCCGGACCTTGTCCTCGGGGAGGCACTCGGCCCGCACATCATCGATTCCGAGGTCGGCCGCGACGTGGTCGGCCGTCGCCTGGGCGTCACCGGTGAGCATCATCGTCTCTTGGACACCGAGTTCGGCGAGGCGGCGCAGGGTCGCTCGCGCGTCCACCCGCAGCTCATCTCGCAATACAAGGACACCCGCGTACTTGCTGTCTACGGACACATAGGCTGCCAACTCGCCGCTGCGCAGGCTGACTGCGGTGACAGGGCCGGCCTGCTCGGCGACATGACCGCGCTTGCCGACGATCACGTCGCCGCTGGGTAGCGCAGCAAAGACCCCCTGGGTCGCATACTCCTTCGCCTGGGCGGCTGACTCCATAGGCAGCCCTGCCGCCTTGGCCGCCTCGACTACCGAACTCGCCAGCGCATGGCTGGAGTACTGCTCGGCGGACGCGGCCAATCGCAGCACCTCCTCAGGTGTGAAGGGCGGCACCGGGCGCACCTCGACCAGTGACGGCCTGCCCTGCGTCAGGGTGCCGGTCTTGTCGAAAGCAACCGTGCGCACCTGGGAGAGTCGCTCCACGACATCACCGCCACGAATGATGATCCCGCTGCGCGAAGCGCGAGCCATGCCTGCCAGGAACGCGACTGGCGCGGCGATCAGCAGCGGGCAGGGGGTGGCGAGGACGAGCACGGCAGCGAACCTGCCGGCGTCCCCGGACCAGGCCCAGGCCACACCGGCGATGAGCAACGACACCCCCGTGAAAGGGATCGCGTAACGGTCGGCCAACCGGGTGATCGGCGCCTTGCGCTCCTGGGCTGCACTGACGAGCGCGACGATGCGCTGGTACTGGCTGTTCGCGGCACTCTGGGTCGCCACCATCCGGACCGCTGATCCGCCGTTGATCGAGCCACTGAGAACGGCGTCCCCTGCGCTGCGGGTGACCGGCATGCTCTCCCCGGTCAGCGACGATTCGTCGAAGACGGCCTCGTCGGAGGCCAGAGTCGCATCGACCGGGATGACCTCGGCTGGCCGGACCAGCAGCAGGTCTCCCGGATGAACCTGCTCGACCGCGACATCCTGCAGGGCCGCGGTTTCCGGGTGCAGCCGGTGGGCGAGCCGGGGCGCGCGTTCCAGGAGCGTTCGCAGCTCTCGACCGGCCCGGGCCGAGGCGTACTGCTCCAGGGCTTCGCCGCCGGTCAGCATCACGACGACCAAAGTGGCGGCAATGTATTCGCCGACCGCGACCGTGCTCACGATGGCCGTCAGCGCGAGAACATCGACTCCCCAGCTCCCGTGCAGCAGGTCGCGCACCATGCCGACCGCGATATACGCGGCCATCGCCAAGCAGTATCCGCTCGCCAGCCACCGCGCCGCAGTGCCGTTGCCGCCGAGCAGCAGGCCCAGCACAACCACCAGCACGACAGAAGTGACTCCGACGAGTGCGTACGGTGCCACTTGACCGGCCAGACGTCGGACCCGATGAACCGTCGCAGGGTCTCGCGCCGCGGGAGAGGAGGGAGTCATGGCCTATCGTCTCGCGCCGCACGCCGACTACCGGCGCAGGCACCTCGAAATGGCGGCGATGGCAATGCTCCGACCATTCCGGTAAACTCGGAGGTTCTGGAAGTCCAGAGAGTCCGAGCGTTGGTCGGCCGTCCGCTGCCGTCATCCAGGAGCATTCGCTCCGATCCGGACACTACGGCGATCGACCTCCGTTCGTCAGGACCCCATGTCGCACAACACTCCGACCCCCACGACAGCCACTTCTGTGCCTGCACCTCCCGAGAAGCGACATCCCTACGAGTCGCTCCAGATCAAAACCCGGCCAGCGGACGTCACCGTGCGCGTCCTGCGTGACGATGAATGGCGGCTGTACCGTGAAACGCGGTTGGCTGCGCTGCGAGATGCACCTCAGGCCTTCGTGGCCCGTCACGACGATGAAGTCGCCTACGAGGACAGCATGTGGCGGTTGCGGATGACCCGAGCCCGCCGCTTCATCGCCGAACAGGGTGATGCCGCCGTAGGCCTGGTCTGTCTGGGACTGCACGACGACGATCCAGAGATCGGTGAACTCTTCGCGCTGTGGACCGCGCCGGCAGTACGTGGCGGAAATGTCGCACACGCGTTGGTCTCAGCTGCCGCCATGCGGGCAGCCGAGGACGGGCGTCGCGTCCTGTACTACTGGGCGCGGTCAGACGACGCGACCGCAGTTGGCTTCGCGAGCCACTTCGGTTTTCGCCCATCAGCAGAACGTCGACCGGCACATGTCGCCGACGGAGCAGCCCCCGAAGATGCAGACGAGGTCGCAATGGTGCTGCCCCTCACCGCGGACCCCACCCAGTCGCCGAACCCTTACATGACCTTTCACAGCTGAATGAATCGCTCCGAGCACACCGGAGCCAGCTCATCCGGTCTGGATTTCGTGGTTCGCTCACGGCCGCCGCGACGATTCATCGCTCAGATTCAGACACACCTGTCACCATCCCCACGGTTTCCTTCATTTACGCCTGACGCATCGTCAATTCGTGAGCAGGACACCTTCGTCGCAGCATTCGAGGAAAACATTCATGACAGATGACGACGTAGCAACCCTCTACACGCTGGGCGACCGTGGTCAGACAATCGAGGGCACCGTCAACGACGTTCGCGGTCGGGCCGTGAGAGATAGAAACGGCACCGCCATCGGAATGGTTACCGACATACTCGTCGACGATCAGGAACAGAAAGTCCGTTTCATGGTGGTCGAACAGGCCGGGTTCCTGGGCATGGGCGAAACAAGAACGCTTGTACCGGTCGAAGCGATCACCAGCGTCACCGCTGACGAGGTGCTCATCGACCAATCGGGCGAACGAGTCTCGTCAGCGCCCAGTTATGCCCCGGATCTCGTTGATGATCACGCACATCACTCCAGCGTTTACAGACATTACGGTCACACTGCACACCGGAGTGGCGATACGCCGAACGACACTGCGGTCCGCCGCTGATCTTCGGAAAGGCCACGTCGTGAGTACTGAACACGAGGTCCGATTCGGCCGTCCCTACGACCCGCGCACCGACGGTGACGGCGCCCGGGTGCTCGTTGACCGCATCTGGCCGCGGGGGCTGAGCAAGGAAAAAGCCGACCTCGATGAGTGGTGCAAACAGGTCGCACCGTCTACTGAACTGCGCAAGTGGTACAGCCACGACCCGGAACGCTTCGAGGAGTTCACCCGTCGCTACCGGATCGAACTGCAGGATCCCGAGCGCGCTGAGGCGCTGAGGCACCTGTGCACGCTGGCGAAGCACCGGCCGCTCACCCTCATGACAGCCAGCAAGCGCTCGGACATCAGCGAGGCCGCCGTGTTGGTAGAGCTGATACTCGCCGCGGGTTAAATCACCGAGGATGACCTCCCCAACCACCAGGTGGTCTTTCTCAACCGGCTATGGGTGGTTCGGAGGGTCGTGAGGTGATCACCCGGCGTGCGCCGTCCGCGGTGACCAGGCGGTACCTACCCTCCGGCGGTGAGCAGTTTCCGAAGCACGTACTGCAGAATTCCACCGTGGCTGAAATAGGCAGCCTCGGCTGGGGTGTCGATGCGTACCGTCACTGGAAACTCCCGGACCTGCTCACCGTCTCGGATGCGCACAGTGACCTTGTCGGGGACACCTTGGGCACCTGCCATCCCGGCGATCGAATAGAACTCCCGCCCGGTCAGGCCCAGGCTTTGCGCTGACTGCCCGCTCTCGAACTGCAGGGGCAACACGCCCATGCCGATCAAGTTGGAGCGATGGATCCGCTCGAACGATGTCGCGAGCACGGCTTTCACACCCAGTAGCAAGGTGCCTTTGGCTGCCCAGTCACGCGAGGAACCCGAGCCGTAGTCTGCGCCGGCGATCACGATCAACGGCACCTGGTCAGCCGCGTACGACTTCGCTGCGTCGAAGATCGTCGCCTGCTCGCCATCGGCAGGGTGGCGAGTGAAGCCGCCCTCGACACCGGGGACGAGCTGATTACGCAGCCTGATATTGGCGAATGTCCCGCGGATCATCACCTCGTGGTTTCCGCGCCGGGAACCATAGGAGTTGAAATCACGTGGAGCCACACCCTGCTCCATCAGATACCGACCCGCCGGAGAGTCCTTCTTGATGGCGCCGGCCGGAGAGATGTGGTCGGTGGTCACCGAGTCGCCCAACATCACCAGCACCCGAGCGTCCACGATGTCCTGCAGAGGTTCAGGCTCGCGCGGCATGCCATCGAAGAATGGCGGCGAGCGAACATAGGTCGAATCGTCTTGCCAGGCGAAGATGTCACCGGAGGGGACATCGAGACCGTTCCAGTTCTCGTCGCCGGCGAAGACATCGCTGTAATCATCGGTGAACATCTTCGCTTCGACGAAGCTGTCGACGACCTCGCCTATCTCACGGGTGGTCGGCCAGATGTCACGCAGGTAGACCGGGTGGCCTTGCTGGTCCTGCCCGAGCGGATCGCTCGCAAGATCGACGAGCATGCTGCCGGCCAGTGCATAGGCGATAACCAGGGGCGGGGACATGAGGAAGTTCATCTTCACCTCGCTGTGAATCCGTCCCTCGAAATTGCGGTTTCCCGAAAGAACCGAACTGACATTCAGATCGCTCTCGTTGACCGCGTCACTGACCTGCGGGATGAGTGGTCCGGAGTTACCGATGCACGTCGTACACCCGTACCCGACCAGATTGAAACCGAGCGCTTCGAGATAAGGCGTCAAGCCGGACTCGTCGTAATAGTCGGTGACCACTCGCGAGCCGGGAGCCAGCGAGGTCTTCACCCACGGCTTGCTTGTCAGCCCTCGCTCGACCGCCTTCTTGGCCAGCAGCCCCGCGGCGATCATCACTGAGGGGTTCGAGGTGTTGGTGCACGAAGTGATCGCCGCGATCACGACTGAACCGTTGTCGATCGTGGCCTCGCTACCGTCGTCGAAAACGATCGACGTCGG
Source organism: Actinomycetales bacterium (assembly GCA_038199265.1). Taxonomy (GTDB): domain Bacteria; phylum Actinomycetota; class Actinomycetes; order Actinomycetales; family Dermatophilaceae; genus Allobranchiibius. The sequence goes on from JBBPZD010000006.1 coordinate 11,785, forward strand.
CAGGGAGGGCCATTCCTGCCCTCGGTCGGTGGAGCACGTCGCGCTCGGGAGATCGATCTCGCGGTCGGCGCTGATCGAGACCGGATCGCTGGCTGGGAACGATTCCGCAGATGCTTCGTCCAGACCGGTAGTGCCAGACCTCGCGGGTGAACCCGGTTGGCCCGCCAACAAGCACCGCACCTGCTCCGACACCGACTTCAGTGCGATGCGGTCCTGCGGGCGCGCTGGGCCGGCGATCGAGGGTTCGACGGTGCGCAGGTCCAGTTCAACAGTCTGGGAGTAGGTAGCCACGCGCGAGGGGTCGTGCCACAGCCCCTGCTCCTTCGCGTAGGCCTGCACGAGCGCAATCTGCTGCGGGGTGCGACCAGTGAGGCGCAGGTATTCCAGGGTGACCTGGTCGATCGGGAAGATGGCGCACGTCGAGCCGTACTCAGGGCTCATATTGCCCAACGTGGCCCTGTTGGCCAGTGGAACATTAGCCACCCCCGGCCCGTAGAACTCTACGAATTTGCCGACCACTCCGGTGCGGCGCAGCAGCTGCGCAACCGTGAGCACCAGGTCTGTGGCAGTGGCACCCTCGGGAAGTTCGCCGGACAGCTTGAATCCGAGCACCGGCGGGATCAGCATGCTCATCGGTTGACCGAGCATGGCAGCTTCGGCCTCGATGCCGCCGACGCCCCAGCCGAGGACTCCGAGACCGTTCACCATCGGTGTGTGTGAGTCGGTACCCACCAGCGTGTCCGGGTAGGCCATCGTGCTGTCTTCGACATCGCGCGTGAAGACCACGCGGGCCAGATACTCCAGGTTGACCTGGTGACAGATGCCGGTGTCCGGGGGCACCACGAGGAAATCGTCGAAGGCGTGTTGGGACCAACGCAGCAACTGGTATCGCTCCTGGTTGCGTTCGAACTCAAAGGCTGCATTGCGCGCGAAGGCATCAGGTCTCCAGAACACGTCGGAGATCACGGAGTGGTCGA
>JBBPZD010000007.1:0-8256 GCA_038199265.1 Actinomycetales bacterium
CGAGGGTCCGCTCTTGGGGCGACCTTCGCCGTGCATGTCGAGCACCCAATTGACGGATATCCCTGTGCCAGAAGCGGATTCATGATAACCCCGTGCTCGACGGCGTAGGCGTTGAGCTCCTCATCGGCCCAGGCAGCCAGCGGCGCGAGCTTGATCCGCTCCCGGCGCTCGTCATAAGAAACAACGGGCGTGTTGGCCCGTGTCGCGCTCTCTGACCTACGTAACCCGGTGGCCCAGGCGTCGTAACCATCGAGCGCATCGTCGAGAGGGTGGGTCTTTCGGAGCGCGCAGCACAGGTCGGGGTCGCGCTCGTAGAGGCGGGCGCCATAGGTGTCGTCCTGCTCGGGCACGGTCTGGGCCGGCGCTAAGGTGACGACGTTCACGGGATACTCGCGAGCCACTTGATCGCGCACCGCCAACGTCTCACCGAAGTGGTAACCGGTGTCGAGGAAGAGCACGTCGACCCCGGGCAGCACCTCGCTCGCGAGGTGCTGCAGGACGGTGTCCTGCATGGACGCGGCAATGGCGAACCGCGGGCCGAACGTTCGCCCGGCCCAGGTAATCACCTCTGCCGCGGAAGCGTCCTCCAGCTCGCGTGCAGCGCCCGAGGCGATTTCGCGCAGGGTGGTGGTCGTGGCGCTCACGACGCCGCCGACCCGCGCAGCCCGTGGAACTGCACCACGAACACTCGCAGGCAGCTGCCGCAACTCCACGCGCCACGCGGCTCGACCTCGGGCCGGAGGTCTTCTTCGGCGCAGTAGGGGCAGTGGAACGGCACGACTCTGTTGTTGGAACTCATCGCAGAGCCTCGTCGTTGGCGCGGACCGCCCACTGGGCGAAACGCTCTTCGGGAAGGCGCTGCTCGTCGAAACGGCGGGCCAGCCTCTCGACGTACTCCCCCAGTTCGTCCGAGGTGACCTTGAGCGAGCGCAGCTTGCGACCAAAACCAGCGTCCAAGCCCAGCCCGCCGCCGAGATGCACCTGGAACCCGGCCACCTGGTTGCCGTCGGCGTCGGTCACGATCTGACCCTTCAGACCGATATCGGCGGTCTGGATGCGCGCACAGGAGTTCGGGCACCCGTTGAGGTGGATGGCGATCGGCTGGCTAAGAGCGAGATCGTCGAGGCGGGACTCCAACTCGTTCACCAGGGACTGTGCCTTCGCCTTGGTCTCGACGATGGCCAGCTTGCAGAATTCCAGACCGGTGCACGCCATCACCGACCGGCGCCATACGGACGGCCTCGCATAAAGACCGACGGATGCGATCGACTCGATCAACGACTCGGTGCAGGTGGGATCGACGTCGAGCACCACGAACTTCTGGTGTGCTGTGAGCCGGACCCGGTCCGACCCGGCTGCGACGGCGGCGTCTGCGATGTGTGACAGCACCGTGCCGGATACCCGGCCGGCGATCGGGGCGAATCCGACGTACTCGCGTCCGTCGCGCTGTCGGTGCACACCGACGTGGTCGAGGGTCTGCGCGGGCAACTCAGCAGCTGGACCGTCGGGCAGTTGATAGCCGAGGTAGTCGTCCTGCAGCACCTCGCGGAACTTCTCAGCGCCCCAGTCGCTGACCAGGAACTTCAGGCGCGCACGGTGCCGCAGTCGGCGGTAGCCGAAGTCGCGGAAGATGCGGATCACGCCGTACCAGACCTCGGGGATTTCCTCGAGGGTGACGAAGGTGCCCAGACGAACCGCGAGCTTCGGGTTCGTCGAGAGTCCGCCGCCCACGAGCAGGTCGAAGCCCGGACCGAGTTCGGGGTGCACCACACCGATGAACGACACGTCGTTGATCTCGGGGGCGGTGTCAGGAAGCCACGAGATCGCGGTCTTGAACTTGCGCGGCAGGTTCGATAGCTCGGGATCGAGGATGAACCGGTCGCGGATTTCCTCGATCGCAGGGGTCGCGTCGATGACCTCGTCCGCGCTGACACCTGCGACCGGCGACCCGAGGATCACCCGGGGCACGTCACCGCATGCTTCTGCGGTGGTCAGGCCGACAGCTTCGAGACGTTCCCAGATCTGAGGCACGTCCTCGATACGAATCCAGTGCAGCTGAATGTTCTGCCGGTCGGTGATGTCTGCGGTGTCACGGCCGAATTCAGTGGAGAGTTCGGCGATGACGCCCAGCTGGGCAGCGGTCAAGGTGCCGCCGTCGACGCGGACCCGCATCATGAAATATTCGTCGTCCAACTCCTCCGGCGCTATCGACGCGGTACGTCCGCCGTCGATGCCCTGCCGGCGCTGGGTGTAAAGCCCCCACCACCGCATCCGGCCCCGCAAGTCGCTCGGGTCGATGGACGCAAAGCCTTCTTTGGAGTAGACCTGTTCGATTCTGGCGCGGACGTTGAGCCCGTTGTCCTCTTGCTTCAATACCTCATTGCCATTCAGCGGCTCGCGTTCACCGAGGGCCCACTGCCCGTTCGTTCGCGTGGTGGTCGTCGTCATTGCCATAAGCTCGCATTACTGATGTCCAAACGTCAAATGATGGGTCCGGCATCTCACGAGCCGAGACCGGCGCTGACCTAGGATCACGTAGTGACCAGCAGCGAACCGGCGACCCATAGCCGTCGAATCGTCCTCAGCGGTCTCGCAGTGGCAGCAGTGGCGGGAACCTCTGCATGCAGCGTTCGCAGGGAACGGGACGCGCCTAAACTGCCTGGCATCGAGCCTCAGGGCCCCCCAGCGGACCAGGCAGCTTTGCTTCAGGCACTCGCTGGTGCCCGCACCCTGGCGATGACAGCCGCGTCATCCGCGCCGCCGTGGGGTCCGAAACTAGCGGTGATGCACCGGGCCCAGGTCGCTCGGTTGACGGGTGTGATCGCAACGGATGGCATCACAGCGCCAAGGGCGCCGCTGCAGACGGACGACGCCAGTATGGTCGGACTCGGCCAACTGGAGTCAGCACAACTCAGCCCGTCGGCATGGGCCGGGGCCGCCAGCGCCATTCCCCACAACGCAGCCATGTTGACGGCGCTCTTGGCAGCCTCAGGCGCGGCGGGCCTGACTCTGGGCGTCGCGTACCCGGACCCCGGCAGAACTCCGACAGCGAAAATCTGCGCTGAGTTACTTGCGCCTGTTCGCCTGGCCGTGTACGCCCTCGAGGTCATCGTTGCGCGCACACCGCTGAAAGATCGCTCGCTACCTGCTGCCTCTGTGCTGGCAATGTCGGCAACCCGATCGCGACTTGAACAAGGCGCAGGCGGCGCCGCTCCACCGGCTGCGCAAAGCTACCGGCTCCAGACCCGCCCCGACTCTGCTGCCCAACGGTCCCTGCTCGCGCGTCAGGTGCTCAGCGATGTCGTCCATGCCGCAGCCCGGAACGTTCCGGGCACCCGAGGGTCAGTGCCCAGCCTCAAGGGCGTCTCGCGCGAATGGGCCGAGGCCCTGTCCTTGTCGTGGCGATGGGGTGTCACGCCCGTCGCGTTCCCTGGTCTCGCCGGATGAACACGCCGATCGTCGTGCCAGCTGCGTTCGCAGCCACGATGGCGACCAGACCGGCCACCATCGGCCCGAGCGGTGGTTCGTGGCTGCGGGGATTACCTCGACTGGTTTCTGACCTCGCGGATCACTGGTCGTTGGAGTTCGACGAAGAACCAAGGTACCTGGACAGCGCTGTACTGGTGCCCTGTCTGCACGAAGGCGAACCAGCGACGATGAAAGTGACCTGGCCACACGTTGACGCTCGTTTCGAGCACCTCGCATTACGCCAATGGGACGGGCGCGGAGCAGTGCGACTATTCGCCGCCGACCCCGGCCGGTGGGTGCTGTTGTTGGAACGGCTCGACGACGACCGGACGCTGGCGTCGCTGCCGATCCTGGATGCCTGCGAAGCTCTCGGGAATCTGTTCCGGCGATTGGATGTAGCCCCGGTCGCTCGAGTTGACGATCTGCCGACGGAGAGCATGCGCTGGGCCACCGCCAGCAAAGCAGGATCGCCATTCGTGCCGCGCCGGATGACTCAGCAGGCAGCCTCGATGCTGCGCGATCTCGGCTCGGAGAGCGGTAAGGACCTTGTGCACACCGAGTTGCACTTCGACAACGTCGTGGCGGCTGAGCGCGAATCATGGTTGGCGATCAACCCGGTACCGATGAATGGCGAATGGGAGTTTGCAGTCGCGCCGGCCCTGTGGTCCAGGTGGCAGGAGTCATTGGAGGCACCTAATCTGCGAGCCCACCTGCGCACTCGCCTCGCAGTCATCTGTAGCGCCGCAGGTCTGGACGAGGACCGCGCACGAGAGTGGTCCTTCGTTCGCCTGGTCCTGCGTGCATTAGCCGAAACCGAGAACAGCGCCCCCGATCAGGAAGCGCTGTCTCGGTACGTCGCTGTAGCCAAGGCAATGCAGGACTGAGAACCTGGTCGCCGCTACCTGGTCTCGGACTCCGGAGCGAGCGATCTGATTCGGCTGATCGATCAGGACAACTTCTGCAGGGAGGAGGTCCAGAACCGACGGCCCTTATGAACGTCGAACCGTCAGTCTGATCACTTGGTCTGGGACTGCAGCACCTGCTGGAAGGAATTCGGGGTGCTGAGCAGGGTGCTGTACTCGGAGCTCGTTCCAGAAAGTTGTTTCCCGTTGAATACAAAGGTCGGCGTGCCGTTCACGTTGTCCTTTGCAGACTGCGTCTGGGTAGCCTCAACATATTTCGCGTATTTATTCGAGGAGACACAACTGTTGAACGTGGACAGCGCTGCACCGGTGATTCCAGCAGCCGCACCGAACCCCTTGATCTGGTCCTGCGTGTAACCCTGACCCTCTTGCGCGGGCTGGCCAGCGAAATTCGCGGTGTGGTACTCCTCGAACTTGCCCGCGTCGGCTGCACAGAAAGCGCCGTTCGCCGCGAGGGTCGAACCGTCGTTCTTCAAGTTATTGTCCAAGAAACTGAGCACGTGGTAGTTGAGCTTGATCTTCCCGGCCTTCGCCATTCCCATCACCTGGGGGCCGTTTGCTTTCTCGAACTGGTTACAGACCGGGCATTGAAAGTCTTCGTAGATGTCGACGGTCGGGACGCCGGCCTTTGCCACACCCGGGTAGGGGTTGATGCCCTTACCTCCGGCCGACGCTCCCTTGGGGAGGGAGGAGTTGGATGCGTTTACATCGGTCTTGTCCGACTGGGTCACCAGAAAGGCTCCACCAGCTGCCAGAAGCACGACAACAGCGACGACGGCAGCCAGCAGGGAGCGCGATGGCCCCTTGCGTGGAGCAAGCGATTTGATTTCAGCGGACCGGTCGGGGCGACTCATGCCGGGGAGTCTAACCGGGGCAGATATGTACTCAACGACCCCACAGGACACGGTCGGCGCTGAGCTTCGTCAACGGAAATACAACCAACCACACGGCACACGCGAGCAGCCCGACATCCCTCGCTATGTCCAACGGGTACTGGGTCGCACCGGTTGCACCACCGCCCCCGAAGCAACCGCAGTCGATAGATATACCGCGAACCCAGACCGAGATGATGCCGGCGATGAACACCGCCATGAGCACTCCACCGGCGATCGCCGTCCACCGCGTCAAGAGACCGGCAACCAGCAGCACCCCGAGAATGATCTCCAAGAACGGCATGAAGACGCCCCATGCGTTCGCGAGGTCGTAGGGCAGAATCCGGAAGGCTCTGGTCGCCTGCTGGGTGACCGCGAGGCTCTGGGCTTTGTCGACCCCCGCCGTCAGATAGGTCAGTCCGAGGATCAGCCGTGCGAGGACTCCCACCCAGCCGACCACCGCCATAGAACCGACCCGCGAAACCTCACTCGTCGTCGTCACCGGGCCATCCTAAGGTCAGTCCGATGGAGGAGATTCGCGGCAAACTCTCCTCAGTCCTCATTACGGGTACATCGTGCTGCGAGCATTTGCGCGCGATGAACTTCACATCCGCTGATGGATGCAGCGCGTACCCCGTTCGGGAGGGTAATCATCGCCGACGGATCCGCGGAACCGATGACCCACGCGGACCCACGGATCGACGTCCTTGCACTGCCTTCGACGAAGGAGACATACGGCACTGCAGAAGAACCAGAACTGCTACGGCGACCACATGCTCGCCGATCTCGCCGATCTCGGTGGAATCGGGGTTTCGATCTAGCTGACGTTCCCGCGCGCTTATCGCGCGGGACGGACCTCAGCGATGACTTCGGTCACTGCGTCCTGGACCGCCACCTCTCGCCGTTCCCCGCTGCGACGGTCCTTGACTTCCACCAGACCGTTGGCGAGGCCGCGACCCAGCACCAGGATGGTCGGGACACCGATCAGTTCCGAGTCCTTGAATTTCACGCCCGGCGAGACCTTGCGACGGTCGTCGTACAGCACCTCGACACCCTGCGCTTCGAGACCGCTCACGATCTCGTCGGCCTTGAGGAAGACGGCTTCGTCCTTGCCCGTCGCCACGACGTGCACGTCGGCGGGGGCAATCTCGCGCGGCCACACCAGGCCGATCTCGTCCAGGTTGTCCTCGGCGATCACGCCGACCGCGCGAGTGACGCCCACGCCGTAGGAACCCATCGTGACAGTGACGAGTTTTCCGTTCTCGTCGAGAACCTTCAGCCCCAGTGCCTCGGCGTACTTGGTGCCGAGTTGGAAGATGTGGCCCATCTCGATTCCCCGTGCCAGCGACAGCGTGCCCTGGCCCGACGGGCTGAGGTCGCCTTGACGGATCGTGGCCGCCTGGATGGTGCCGTCCGGCTCGAAGTCCCGACCGAGAACGAGGTCGAGGACGTGCTTGTCGTGCTCGTCGGCGCCGGTGACCCACGCTGATCCGCGGGCCACCGAGGGGTCGAGCAGATAGCGGATGCCGCTGGCCTTGGTCTCCCCCAGCACGCCCGGCCCGATGTATCCCTTGGTCAGGCTGGGGTTCGCGGCGAAATCCTTCTCGTCGAACGCGGCCACCTCTGCGGGTGCGACCTTTGCTTCCAGTCGCTTCGGGTCCACGTCGCGGTCGCCGGGAAGGCCGATCGCGAGAGGTTCGCGGGTGCCGTCCGGGTGCTCCAGCATCACGATGACGTTTTTCAGCGTATGTGCGGCCGTCCATGGCGCGCCGTCTGAACGTGGGTGATCGGCATTCAACGCTGCAACGAGCGTGTCGATGGTGGGGGTACCAGGGGTGTGCTCTACGTGTGCCGGGCCGGCGGTCACCTCCACCTGCGGCGCCTGCGGCACCTGCACGGCCTCGACGTTCGCTGCGTACCCGCTCTCGTCGCGCACGAAAGTGTCCTCACCGTGCTCGCTGACCGCGAGGAATTCCTCGGAGGCCGAGCCGCCCATCGCGCCGGAGTCGGCCTGCACGATGACGTACTCGAAGCCGAAGCGTTCGAAGATCTTGATGTAGGCGTCACGGTGCTGGTCGTAGGACTTCTGCAGACCGGCCGAGTCGATGTCGAACGAGTAGGAGTCCTTCATGATGAACTCTCGGCCGCGTAGTATGCCGCCACGCGGACGGGCCTCGTCGCGATACTTCTGCTGGATCTGAAACAGGGTCAGCGGCAGATCCTTGTAGGAGGAGTAGGTGTCGCGCACGGTGAGTGCGAACATCTCTTCATGCGTGGGGCCGAGCAGCATATCGGCGTCCTTGCGGTCCTTCAACGTGAAGAGGTTGGGGCCGTAGGCCTTCCAGCGACCGGTCAACTCATACGGCTCGCGGGGTAGCAACGCCGGAAAGCGCACTTCTTGCGCGCCGATCGCCGACATCTCCTCGCGGATGATGCCCTCGACCTTGCCCAGCACACGCAGCCCCAGCGGTAACCAGGTGTAGATGCCCGGCGCAGCGCGGCGTACGTATCCGGCGCGCACGAGCAGCTTATGGCCCGGCAGCTCCGCATCGGCCGGGTCCTCGCGCAGGGTTCGCAGGAACAGAGTCGACATGCGTAGAGCCACGGTCGGGCACTCCTTCAGGCTGGGGGTGGGTCGCGCTCGAGGATATCCGCTCCCTATCGGGCCGAACACCTCATCCAGACGCGAAGTGGTGCAGCAGACACCTGGCCAGCTCGCCGCGACGTCTATATCTATAGCAAGGTCCGGGAGACCCTTGATGGCAATGGGCAGGGGTGGAGGCGGGTAGCGTCAGGTCATGTCATCGACCCTGACGTTCGAAAGCTACCTGGACGGTATCTATGAAGCTACCGCGCGGCTCAGGGAAGAAGCGTGGGGGGGCGGGCGGGCCCCGTCAGTGCCGGCCGGGCCCCCCGGGGCAGTGGGGCCCCAACGCCGCCCCCACGGCAGGGTGCCCCCCGGGGGGGGCCCCCCCCATAGCGGCGCGCAAACC
>JBBPZD010000008.1:0-16820 GCA_038199265.1 Actinomycetales bacterium
ACACCAGAACCAGTCGGGTGCGGTCGTTGATCGCCTCCGCCATCGCCGTCAGGTCGTGCCGTGCCCCTTCGTCGAGGGGCACCTGCACCGAGACCGCACCGGCCAGCGCGATCACGATCGGGTATGCCTCGAAGCTGCGCCAGGCGTACACCACCTCGTCACCGGGGTCGCAGGTGATCTGCAACAGCTGAGCCAGGACACCGACACTGCCGGTGCCGGTAGCGATCTGCTCTGGGGCAACGCCCAGTTCTCGCGCAATGCGTTCAGTGAGCGCGGTGACCCCCATGTCGGGGTACCGATTCAGTTGTGCGGCAGCATCGGCCACTTCCACCAGCACCGACGGCAACGGCGGGTACGGATTCTCGTTCGAACTGATTTTGTACGCCTGCAGGCCGTCGCGAGCCGCAGCGGGCTTTCCCGGACGGTAGGCGGGAACAGCATCCAGGGTTCGGCGAAGCCTTACCTGAACACCCTCACCATCCTTCGAAGACTCCTGCGGCTGCCTCGTCACGTCAGTGGACGCTGGATGCCGGCGTCGAGCTGTTCCAGCAGCTCACGACCGTCTTGAGCGAATTTGTGTTCGACCAGTACCTCGTACCGCGTCGCGACGATGGTGCTGATGGACGTGAAGTCACGACGACCCTGCGTCATGGCGTAACCGATCGCGGCGTACACGAGCCCGAAGAGCGCACCGAAGAAGATTCCGCCGAGGACCACCCCGAAGGTGTTGGTGCCGGAATCGAAGACCGAGAGGAGCAGGCCTACCAGCAAACCGATCCAGACACCTGACGCAAGACCGCTGGCGAGAGCACGCCCCCAGGTCAGCCGTGCGGTAACCCGCTCGACCTGCTTGAGGTCGGTGCCGACGATCATGCAGTTCTGTACCGGGAACTCCTTGTCCGACAAAAAATCAACTGCGCGCTGAGCCCCGAGGTAGTCGTCGTAAACCCCCAGAGACTGGGGGTACTCCAGTGCCAATAGCGACGCCCGGGCAGCCTGCATCGGATTCTGATTACTCATGGCACAAGTCTCTCACCGGCCCCCGCTCACCAGCCAACGCGCTGATCGACGCGCCAGGGGTCACCGATCACCACGCAGGGTTGTAGGAGTTCTCCAGGTATACCGCGCCGGTCTTGTCATCGATGGCGCGTACGGCTCGTTCGATCAACCGGCCGGTGTAGTCGGCGCAGTGCACGCCGACATCAGCGACCGCACGCCAGTGCACCGCGCGGATCTCCCGCGGCTGCAGCGCACCTGGTTCACCCGGCACCCACACGTCGAAGACGAACAGCGTCGCGTCGTCCCAACCGCGCCACGGCGGCAGCCAGGTGACGGCAGCCAGCGACCGCACCTTGCCTTCCAGCGACAGCTCTTCAGCCACCTCGCGCAGTACCGCGTGGGCCGGCGATTCCGAAGGGTCGACCACCCCGCCGGGCAGATCCCAGAACTTCTTGTAGGTCGGCTCGCAGAGCAGTACCTCCCCCGCGTCGTTGCGTATCAACGCCTGCGCGATCGCTCGCTTGGTGGGGAGAGTGGTGTTCAGCACCCGCGCAAACGAGCCCCGCTCGTTGACGTCGGGATCGGTGGCGAGGCGGGCGTAGACGTCCTGGTCGACCCGTCCAGTCTCACCGGCGACAGCACCCCTCGCAGTGCCTTCCTTCAGCATCCCGGCACGGGCAGCGACACGGCTCGACAGCGGGTCGTCAGCCTCTACCCGGGCCTCGACCCGGGCGACGCCGAGGCCTTCGAACGCATGCTGCAGCGCAAGAAGCACTGCCCGGGCCCCGACCAACTGCGAGTCGGGGTAGAACAACTTCCAGGACAGGTCGGCCGACCCGGATTCGGTGTGGCGCAGGAGCACTCCCCCGAGTAAGGCGTTGTCGTCTTCGATCAACAGGCTGAACGCTGAGCTGTCGGGGGCTTCACCCTCGGCGAACCATCCCGATGCCAGCGCCCGCCGTGACAGCCGCGCCAGGTCGGCCTCGGTCCACGGCCGCAGCACCAGGGATCCGTCGCGCAGGGTGGGAACAGATGGCGCCATATGGGTAACCCTACGACCGGGCGAATCCGCGACCGAAGGCCCCGCTCCGGGCGGTACTCGAGCGCTCAGCCCGTAACGGCAAGGCGGGTGGTGGTGACCGTGGGCGTCGGGGGCTCGCCACCCGTCGGCGTGCCGGTCGGGGTCGGCACACCCGTGGGCGTGGGCGTGCTGGTGCTGGTGGGCGTGCTGGTGCTGGTGGGAGTGGGCGCCGGACTGGAGCCTGGACTGGACTGGCCCGATGTCGTCGGGCTGGAGCCGGTCGAGGAGGAGCCCGAAGCGACGGCGTCGCAGTTGACCGCGCCAAGTTGGATGTACTTGCCGAGTCCCGAAGCACTCAGATCGTAGGACGCGCCTACGGTGTACACACCGAACTTCGGCAGCAGGGTGACTGAACCGACCGCATTCCCGTTGCCGGTGAACTTCGCGGCCGAAATCGTCATCTTCGAGGTGTAGGTGCCCGCTGCTCCTCCGCCATTAACGACGGTCTGCGCTGCTGGGCCCGTACACGATGTGACCACGCTGATGCCGCTGACTTTCAACAACGGCATCGCGAACGCCGTCACCCGGGCAGTGGTTCCGGCCACGGAGGCAGTTGCGGTGAAAAGCCCGTCCGGGTCCGATGTGGTGCCAGTTCTGAAATCGCTCGATCCGGTCGTCGTGCTGTAGGCAATGCCCAGGGCCGGAGTAGGTGCTGCGACGGAGCTGGTCGCAGTAGCCACCAGTGCGGCGGCAGCTGCGATGCCGGCAGCGGCAGATGTACCGAAGAGTGCCGTGTTGCGCTTCATCGATCGTCCTTGTTCGGTGCTGGTTCACGCAGCGGTGATGTCGACGGGGGTTCCCGTGGGCAACCTACCGAACATCGAGAGCGCAGCGGCTGGAACTCGGACGCAGCCGTGCGAGATCTTTCCCGAGCGGCCCGCAGCGGTCGGCCAGCCGTGCACGGCGACCGTGCCCGGTCCACCGCCGAACGTGTCCAGAGTGTCCGAGTGCGCCCCGAGCGCGTAGATGACCGGTGAGAAGGTGACGCTCGGATCGACGAAACCAGCGAGCAGGAAAGTCTGACCTACCGGCGTGGGAGTAGTGGCTACGCCGTGGCCGACCGTCCAGCGGCCCTGCTGCACGCCGGCTTTGGTGACGGTCATCGTGCCCGTACCGAGGTCGACCCTGACCCGCCAATCGGTGCGAGCGGTGCGCAACCCGGCGGCCGACACCCAGCTCACCGACCCGTTGGGTCGCGACGGCAACCGCACCTGAAGCCAACCCGGTCGCCGATCGATGATCGGCAACCAGGTGTCGAGCCCCAGTTGAGTGCTCGGTAGGACCGTCGCAGGCTTTCCGCCAGGCGTCTCGAAGCCCACTTCATCGCGGGAGATGTGCACCACATGACCCTCGCTGTCAGCGTCCGGCAATCTCGGTAACCCCGGCACCGTCGCGAACGTGGTCGACCTCGGTAGTGCGGCGCGCTGCGCGGCGCTGACAGGCGGAACCGGGATGACTGCGAGAGCCGCTGACCTTCCAGGTACTGGAGGAGTCGAAGACGTCGACAGCGAAGGTGTGCTCGATCGCAGAGACTGAGTCGACGATAAATGGGTTCCCGCCGCGCCCCCTGACTTCGACATGTCGCCACCACTGATCGCGCGTACGCCGAAGGCTGACCCTACGAGTAGCAAGAACCCGGCGACCACGCCGGTCAGGCACGCGACCATCCGTCCGACGATGCCTCGACCATGTGCTTGTGCCATTGCCCTCGCGCCGTCGTGGGCGCGCTCCGGATGCGCCAAGCACACCATAGCTACCGAGGACGGACCCCGGCCGAGCTATTTGTTCTTGATCGACGACACGGATGCAGAGGTCACCGAGAACACCGTGGCGCTACAGGTGCTCATCGCCCCCTTGACCGGATGCCCGATCAGGGTGACCGTGGCGACCTGTGCCTGACCGGGCGGCGAGGTGAGGTCGCTGCGGGCGCCCAGCGAGCGCGCGACGGACACCAGCTTCGGCGGCAGCCCCGGACCGGCCAACGCGAACCGGCGACCATCGGTGGTCACGAAACTGACACACGTGAGACCTTCTCCGCCGACCGTTCCACGAAGGGTGATGTCCCCCGTCGAGCTCGTTGCCGTCGATGGTTTCGGGGGGAGAGGGGTAGCGGATCCGGTGCTCGGCTCGGCCTGCGAGGGGACCACTGACGTTGCCGGCCTCGAGGACGTTACCGGCCTCGAGGACGGCGACCCACAACCGGCCAGGAGCGCCAACCCCGCCCCGACCACGAATACACGCGTTGTCACTGATGCCATCGTTGCCTCCTCACGGAACCCCGATCGCGACCGCCACGACCCGGGTGTCCACCTACTACTGAGACGAACCGGGCCGTTATCCGGTTGGTGTCGCTATTTCAGCTCTGCCCTGAATGCGGCACCGTTCGGCGTGCCGAGACCGGTAGCGCTGTCCCAACCCTTCCCGGAGACGAGGCTCTGCGGTTTCGCATCGTTGCCGATCACGATGCTCTGATTCGTCTTCGCGTCGATGATGAACGAGCCGGATTTGGCGGGTGAGTTGACGTCGGTGATGCCAGCACGCATCGCGTACAGCTTCGGTGCGACGTTGCCGATGCTCACCTTGTTGGTGGCCTTGGCGACACCGACCAACGCGGCGACGATCGGGCTGGCGAGGCTGGTGCCTCCGACAACCTGGTAGGAGGTGCCGTACCCCGGCTCGTTGCTTCGGGTGATGAACCCGGTACTCGGGTCTGCCAGAGCGGAGATATCGGGCAGTGCGCGCCGGGTCGGCGAGCTCTTGATGATCCCCTTCTGCCAGGTCGGCTGCGCCCACGTCGAACTGAGACCACCGCCGCCACCGCTGATGTCGGCGCCGTAACGGGCGGCTTCCCTGGTGGTGATGTCGGCCCATCCCGGGGCCGTCGAGCTGTACTGCCGGAAGATCCGGCTCTCCCAGCCGGTGATGGTGGCGAACGACCCGTTCGCGCGCATCCCGACGGTGGTTCCGCCGACCGCAGTCAGGTAAGCGTTCGACGCGGGCGAGCTCACCGAAGTGCGATTGGACTGGGAGAAGAAGGAGTTGTCGCCGGCGTCACCGGTCGATGCGAAGGCGCTGATACCGGTCAGAGCTGCCTGCCGGAGTGGACGATCCCAGGCAGCTTTGGTCGCAGTCGACATACCTGCATCTGTGTCGCTGCCGAACGACATGCTGATCGTGGAGACCTTGTGCTGGTCGACCATCAGTTGCAACTGCCGGGTCAGGTCGCCGTCGTAACAGCTGCCAGCGCCGTAGTACGCGATCGAGGCTTTCGGAGCGACAGCGTGGGTGGACTGGACGTCCAGATCCTGTTCGCCTGCCGCATTCGGGCAGTCGCGCTGCGACCCGGGGACCGGATTCGCGACCGTGGCGGAGTATTTACTGCTCGTCAACGCCGGGTAACCGGCGCGCGCCATGTAGGTATTGGTCAGGTTCAACGTCTGCGAGTTGTTGTACCAGAGCAGTACGCCCAGTGTGGGCGCGGCGGTCGAGCCCGTGGTGCCGTACATCTTGGCCAGGTCCGCCGGTTCGTAACCGCACATGGCGTTGGATTCGATGGAGTACTTCCACACCTTCGGGTACAAGTGGTCACCCCAGTAACGCGAGCAGGCCCTCGAGCCGTCGGTACGACCACTCGCGTGCGTGCGCACTTTGGTCGAGGACCCCGAAACGTTCGGCGTGACGTAGGGATTGACCTTGTTCTCGGTCTTCATCTTGTGCAGGGAAGTGAGGCCGGACACGCCAGTCAGACCTACCTCAGCCGGCACCGTCGGGGTGCCTTGCGCTGCATACCCGCGGGTCGCGCCGAAGGTCGCTGACCGCATGGTGACGCCGAACGCCTTATCGATGCGGTTCGCGGGTGCCGAAACCGCCACCTGAGAGGAGTTGGCGCTCACCGAGCTGACCTTGAACCCCTGCGACTTCGCCCAAGAAGTGGCAGTGGCAATCTGCTGCGCCGAGGCACCGAACAGTTTCGTGTACTGCGCCGGCGAGACGACAGTGCCCTTGGCGAGGTAGGAGTCTGCCAGCGCCTGGTTGCGCTGCGGCAGCTGCAGGACCAGGTCAATGGCGCCGCCAGCAGGCAATGGTGTGGAGTACCGAACCTGGCCACTGCCCCCGATCAGACCCGCGACCCCTGAGTTGGTCAACACCTTCTTGCCAGCCCCGGAATCTGCGGCATAGGCGCCTGCAGCGGGCGCCACTGCAGCGGCCGTGACGACGGCGGTTACGGCGGCGAGGGTGCGACACTTCATTCGGCGTTACTTCTTCCTTCAGAGGTACTCGATACGGCGTTGCGGGGATCAGCTGGTCTTTTGATCGACTGTCACTCCCCCGACGCGTGTGCGTCCACCGTCACTCGAGCGCCAGGATAGCCAGGAACACCGACCATCGGGGTTTCGCGCCAGCATCGATCGGATCACTGCGTTTTCCTCAGCAACGCTGAGGTGGTGCTGCAGCGGGGCAGGAGCGGCCGCCTCCTCCGGTGCCTCCTCAGCGGAGGATGGGTCGGATCGTGCCGAGCTGATCCAGGAACAGGTCGACCGCGATCGCGTCGTACCCGCCCCGGCCGAGCCTCGGGGGGTAGAAACGCACGCTTTCGATCACCGGAAGGTCTTCACCTTTGGCCATTGCGAAAAGCACCTTGTCGAGGAACTCATCGACGTCGTTCTCCCCGTAGGCGCGTGATCCCGTCCGCCGAGCGAACGTGATCTCGCGCACCCAGTCCTGTTGTTTGTGCGTCCACTCCTGCCGTGGACCGCTGTATCCCCAACCCTCCTCACGGCTCCCACTCTGGTTCGGTGGGGGGCAGGTGAGATCGAAGTCGTTCTGCCAGGCCGCGACGTGAGCCAGCAACGCCGCTACAGCATCGGGTGCGTATCCCTCGCGCAACCGCGAGCGCCGCAGCGCCGTCGTCGATACCTGGGGTACGGCTTGCTGCTGCCCCATCAGGACCTCGATCCGGGCGAGGTGGCGGTCGACGTCCTCAAGGTTGTACCCGCCGCGCGTTCTGGGTAGCCGAGCCGCCCGGATCGTCTCCACGTGGGTCCCGGTCCACGGTGTGCTCGCGGCGCTCATCCAACGAGTGTCCCGTCCGTGATGTGCGGAAGGCAGATTAGGACCTGGTCCGTAAGATCGCCTGCCATGCGCGTACTCGTATCGGGCGGCGCGGGCTACATCGGCTCGCACACCGTCGCCAATCTGCTCACCCACGGCCACGACGTGGTGATCGCCGACAACTTCGTGAACAGCAAGCCGTCGGCTGTTGATCGGATCGAGCAGGTGAGCGGTCGGCAGGCACCAGTGCGCTGCGTTGACCTTTGCGACGCCGACGCGACTGATCGGGTCTTCGCCGAGCAGCCGATCGATGCGGTGATCCACTTCGCCGGGTTGAAGGCAGTGGGCGAGAGCGTGGTCAAACCGCTTGACTACTACCGAAACAACGTCACCAGCACGTTCTCGCTCCTCAGTGCGATGCAGCGGCATGGCGTCTCGAAGCTCGTCTTCTCCTCGTCCGCGACGGTCTACGGGGACAATGCACCGAACCCTTATCACGAGGACTATGAGCCACTTTCGGCGTCTTCGCCGTACGGCCGCACCAAGGTGATGATCGAGCAGGTGCTCACCGACACCGCCGCCGCGACACCGGGTCTACAGGTCGCGTTGCTGCGCTACTTCAACCCGGTCGGCGCGCACCCGTCCGGTCAGCTGGGCGAGGACCCCACTGGGATTCCCAACAATCTGATGCCGTTCATCGCCCAGGTGGCAGTCGGCCGACGGGAGAAGTTGAGCGTCTTCGGCGGCGACTACCCCACCGACGACGGCACCTGCGAGCGCGATTACATCCACGTCGAAGACCTGGCGGCGGGCCATGTCTGCGCCCTGGAACACCTGGGTTCGATGACCGAACCGGTGCGCGCATTCAACCTGGGTACGGGGACGGGTACGTCAGTACTGGACCTGGTGCACGCTTTCGAACGCGCGGTCGGTCGCGAGTTGCCTTACGAGATCGTCGGCCGTCGTGCCGGCGACCTACCGGCCTACTGGGCAGACTCGACCCGGGCCCAGCAAGAACTCGGATGGAGCGCCACCAAGACGATCGACGACATGTGCGCCGACACCTGGCGCTGGCAGTCCCAGAACCCCCAGGGCTACCCGGAAAGCTGAGACCCTCGGCGAGTTCGCCTACATCTGCTCAGGGGCGGTGATGCCGAGCAGTAGGAGTCCCTGGACCAATATCGAACGGGTCAGGTGCGCGAGCGCAAGACGCGATTCTCGGACCTGCGCCTCTTCCGCTTTCAGGACCGGGCAGTGTTCGTAGAACGCGCTGAACGTCTGCGCGAGATCGGACAGGTAGGCGCACAACCGATGGGGTTCGAGCGACTCCCCGACACCCACCACGACCGATCCGAAGTCGAGCAACCGCAGGGCGAGCGCCCGTTCGGCGGGCTCGCGCACCACGATCGGGCCGCTGGGGTTCTCAACCCCGGCGCGAGCCAGGATCGAGCGGATACGAGCTGTCGCGTACTGCAGATAGGGACCGGTGTCGCCCTGCAGAGCGACCATGCGGTCCACGTCGAAGGTGTAACCGCTGTCGTGCGAGACGCAGAGATCGGCGTACTTCAACGCCGCGATCCCCACCTGGTGAGAGATCGTGGCGCGAGCCGCCGCGTCCAGGTCTGGGCGTGACTCTGCGATGACTTCAGCAGATCTGGCGAAGGCGACGTCCACCAGACTCTGCAGGGAGACCAGGTCTCCCGAGCGGGTCTTGAGGATTTTGCCGTCGGTGCCGACGACATTGCCTATCTGTACGTGGATCGGCGTCAAACCCACCGTCCATCCTGCCAGCCGCGCTGTCTCCCAACACATCTGGAAGTGCAACTGCTGCGGCGCGCCCACCACGTAGAGCGAGCGGTCTACATGCCGATCGAGCGCACGGTGCCGGACGGTCGCGATATCGGTGACCGCATAGCCGTAGCCCCCGTCGGACTTGCGCACGATCAGCGGCAACGGCTCACCGTCTCGCCCCTGCACGCCGTCGAGGAAGACGCAGAGTGCACCCTGGCTGATCTCGGCAATGCCCTTCTCCTGCAGGGCATCACAGATACCAGGCAGCTGATCGTTGTAGGACGATTCAGCATCGATGTCGTCGTCGGTGAGGGAGATGTCGAGTTCGGTGTAGACGCGATTGAGGTAGACCTTCGAGAGCGCCATGATCTCTGCCCACAAGCGCATCGATTCGGAGTCACCGGACTGCAGCAGCGTCACCCGGCGGCGGGCCCGCGCGTCGAAATCACCTGCGTCACCTGCAGGCTCGGCTTTCTCAGCGGCTGTGAATTTCGCGCGCGCGGCACGGTAGAAGGTGTTGGGGTCGCTTTGCAGCAGCTTCGCGTCCTCGCTGTCCTCGCCCACCTCGAGCAGGTGCTCGATGAGCATCCCGAAGGGCGTCCCCCAGTCACCGAGGTGGTTCTGGCGGATGACGTCGTGCCCCAGGAATTCCAGCGTGCGCACCAGCGCGTCGCCGACAACTGCGCTGCGTAGATGAGCCACGTGCATCTCTTTGGCAGCGTTGACCGATGAGTACTCGACGACGACGCGCTCTCGCTTCGGCGCGATGATGCCGAAGTGGTCATCCTGGCGCAACGCGTTCGCGGTGTCGCTGATCCACTGCGCTGAGAGGGTGACGTTGAGGAACCCCGGCCCTGCGATCTCGACCTGCTCCACGATATCGCCCGCGTCCAGGTGTTCGACGATCGCCGCGGCCACCTCGCGCGGCGGTCGGCCGAGGCGCTTACCGGCGGCCATCGCGGCATTCACCTGCAGGTCGGCGGTGGTCTGGCGCTTGTTGGCCGGGCGGATCACCGGGTCGGCGTCGGCCCATTCGGGGCCGAACGCGGCGGCCATTGCCTGCTGGACGTGCGGGGTGAGGGCAGCGATCGGATCGGGCATGATCGCAAGGATATCGAGGCGCAGCAGGTATCCCGAACGGGTTTCTGCGGGCCGTGAACTGCCCGCCGTTGGTTGCCATCGCCGTCCGACGGGTACGCCGTCGCCTATGAGTGACATCTTGTTTCAAGGTTGGTCCGGTCTCAGCCGCGTCGCGATCATCGGTCCCGTGGCGTACGTGGCCCTGGTGTTGATGCTGCGTGTCAGCGGCAAACGGTCGCTCGCGAAACTCAACGCATTCGACCTGATCGTGAGCGTGGCGCTCGGGTCGGTTCTCGCCACGACTCTGCTGTCCAAGACGGTCGCGCTCGCCGAAGGGCTCGCCGCGTTCGCGATGCTGCTGCTCCTGCAGTACCTCATCGCGTGGACAAGCTCCCGAAGCGAGAGCTTCAAGGAGGTGATCAGCAACCCTCCGACGTTGCTCTACCACCAGGGTTTCCTTGAGGGGCCGATGAACGCGGCGCGCATCTCAAGCGAGGAACTACGCCAAGTCACACGGTGCAGCGGGCACGCGCAGCTGACCGACGTGACGTCCATCGTGTTGGAGAGCGACGGCACCTTCAGCGTATTGACCGACGATCCGACACCATTGACTCGCTGACACCCGCCGCACACGTCACCCCTGATTGGATCCGATGAAGCTACTCACCTCTTTCACGGCACTCGACCCGATCCCGGCGACCTCCGGAGCCGTGCGCATCTTCGGCGTGACGCTGGTCGGGGTCAGCACCACGACCGGCGTGAAATTGCTGTTCACGCTCGCGGTGGTGCTGCTGGTGATCGCGCTGCGACGCAGTGCTCTGTGGGTGATCCGGCGGCTGCTCGGCGGCGAAGTCGCCGACCCGAAGCGTTTCTGGGCCCGGCAGGGTGTGCAGCTCTTTGCGGCGATCGTCATGGTGCTGGGGATCGTCTCGATCTGGATCACCCCGCAGACCGACCTGACCACCGGAGTCGGCCTGGTCAGCGCGGGCCTCGCGTTCGCGCTGCAGCAGGTAATTCTCTCCCTCGCTGCATACTTCGTGATCCTGCGCGGCGACATGTTCGGCGTCGGTGACCGCATCACCCTCGGCGGGGTGCGCGGCGACGTCGTGAAGCTGGGCTTCCTCAAGACGACCATCATGGAGATGGGACAGCCACCGTCGGTCAGCGCCACCGACCCGGCCGTCTGGGTCAACAGTCGGCAGTACACCGGGCGGCTCGTGACGGTCACCAACGGCGCCATCTTCGCCGAACCCGTCTACAACTACACCCGTGACTTCCCCTACATCTGGGAGGAGATCGTGCTGCCGGTCGACTACGACGTCGACCGGGTCAAGGTGGAGCGGATCCTGCTGACAGCAGCCCGGGACTACGCAGTGGTCGACGATCCGACCGCCGAGATGGCTATGGCGCGGATGCGCAGCCAGTACGCGCTCGCCGACGCCTCACTGAATCCGGCGGTCTACTGGCGGCTGACCGATAACTGGCTGGAGATGTCGGTGCGGTTCCTGGTCGGCGCCCGCGGCGTTCGCGAGGTCAAGGATCTGGTCAGCCGGCAGGTTTTGGGTGAGTTGGGCGCGGCTGGTATCGGCCTGGCGTCCGCAACATATCGGATTGTCGGGGTGCCCGACATTCACCTGAGCACGGATGGTGGACCGCGAAAGCGGCCGGCCGATCAGCCCAGTGCGTACGACGTGATCGAGGACTGACCCGACCGGCACCGATATTTCGACCGCGACAGCCGGTGCAGAGCGCCTGCAGGAGATCGGCGGCCTGGGGAATCGACAACACCCGAGCCGGGTCGGCTCGGGTGTGTTCGAAAGTTCAGCACTACCTCTTACGGAGCCCACGGTCCGTGCATCATCGACAGGAGATGCACGGACCGGCCTGCTCAGTCGCTACTAGAACACGCGTCTGCGCGATCCGCCGATCGGGACGAGGTTGACCACGAGGCCCACGACGAGCAACACGACACCGATCCAGAGCAGGACTTTGAGGCTGGCGACCAGTAGGCCGAGGACGATCAGGATGAGGCCGAGAATGACCATGAGAACTCCTAGGGGTTGAGAAGAGCGCCCTCGATCAGGGTGCATCAAGTGATGGATTCATTCTCGCACCCCTTGGCAGGTTAAGCCACCCCCCAAGGGGGCCGTCTATCATCCTAAAATGGCTATAACCTCGAACCGGGCAGCCTCTGCCAACGGCGCTCGGGCACCGATCACGATCGCGCTGGTCGACGACTACGACGTCGTCCTGCAGGGGGTCGCGCGCATCATCGACCAGTACCGCGATCGCGTCATCGTGGCTGAGATGGACACCAACGAGCCGTTGCACGACACCGTCGACATCGTGCTCTACGACGCGTTCGCGCAGCCCGAGTCCGACGAGGAGGAGATCGCGGTCCTGGTGCGCAGTCCGCACGCGCAGAAAGTAGTGGTCTACACCTGGAACTTCCACCCCGATCTGGTCGCCAACGCGCGCCGACAGGGCGTGCACGGGTACTTGTCCAAGGCCATGCCGGCCCGAGATTTCATCGATGCCCTCGAAGCCGTCCACGCGGGGCAGATCATCATCAGTACCCCTCCGGGCGCGGCACGCGCAGTGACGGGGCTCGATTGGCCTGGGCGAAGCGAGGGGTTGACCGACCGCGAGTCCGAGATCCTCGCGCTGATCACCCAGGGGAAATCCAACCCTGAGATCGCGGCCCTGACCTATCTCAGCCCCAACACCGTCAAGTCCTACTCACGGACGATCTATCGAAAGATCAACGCCAGCAGTCGAATACAGGCAGCCCTGTGGGGAATCGACCACGGTTTCTCCCCCGACCACCACCGCATAGATCACTGGCGCGGCGGCCCCTGAATCTCCTCTGGACACGTGCCGGACACCCGTCGTTGCTTGAGTTCCAGGTGAAGCCAGGTGCGCGTGAGGCCGTCGGCCAGGTCGAGCCCGAGGATCTCAGCAGCGCGGCCCAGCCGGTAGTAGAGCGTGGTGCGATGCAGGTGCAGCGCATCGGCGGTGCGCTGGGCGTCGCCTGCGAGGTCCAGATAGGCCTCCAGAGTGACAAGCAGCATTGGCCCCGACATCCTGTGGTCCAGCAGTGGGTTCAGCGCTCGGTCGACGGTCGAGGGCAGAGCGCTCGCGAGCGCGTGCAACCCGACATCAGCCCAGGTGCTGTCCCTCGGCAGCGCGGGGTCGGCAGCGGCCCAACGAGCTGCCGATCGAGCCCGGTTCAGCGCCTCGAACACGCCTGTCGCAGAAGCGGTGCCGGTCACCGCCTCATCAGCCGCGCATCGTCGTAGACCTGCCACGGCGTCAACACGCCCCGTCACATAGAGAACGGCCGCGTGGTCCGGTTCGACGTAGGCGGCCACACACGCCCGGTTCGAGCCGACGAAAGCAGTCAGCACGCGCTCGACGTTGCGTCGTTCGCTCCATTGCGCGGAACCAGCCTGTGCGGGCGCGAGGACCGTGACGCTGAGCAACTCCGGCTCGATCGACGTGATCGATTGGTTCTCGGCAAGGCGCACGCCCCGAGCCAAGCGGCGCAACAGCATCCCGGGCGTCATCTTTTCAGCGGGTGTTTCGTCGGTGGCCAGATGCTCTGCAAGCCACGCCGCCGAACGCACGGCAATCTGCGTCTCATCGGGGCTCAGTTCGCGCGTCGACTCCAGCACCCACAACAACGCGATCGTGCGGCGCGCGTTCCGCACGGGAACGCAGAGCCGGGCGGCCATCCCATGCTCCGGATCGGCAGGCAGGTGGACCGGCCCGGTGGCTTGGTGCACGCCGTAGTTGCGCTGCCACTCACTGACTTCGGCGGGCACCTGACGGGTAAGGATCGCAGCGACCCTGGCCGGGTCGGCATCCTGGGTCTGCACGCTGTACCCGAGCACCCGCCCATCGGTGTCGTCGAGGGACACGGACGCGTGCACTGCCCCGGCGAGCAGGTCGAGTTCCTCGTTGATGCTCAGCGCCATCGGACCTCCTCGCCTGTTCCTACAAGTGTAGGAGTCGCTGCCTTGAAGTTCCGGCGTTCGACCGAAGCGCTGCGCCGACGGGTTTCCTAGGGTGTCGGCATCACCTGAGTCACCACGCTCTGCAAGGGAGTCACCATGATGACCGCGTCGCCTGCCACCCGCCCGACCAAGTTCGCGACCCGGGCGTGGCTCGAATCCGTCGTCCAGGACCGCGTGACGGCAGTTGCCGACCCGGCGGCTGCACTGTCCGCGGCTGATCTGCAGACCGAGATCGAGCGCCTCGCCCGCGAAAGCCACCTGATCCACGATGTGCAGTGTCTGAACCTGAACCCCGCGACCAACGCGATGAACCCGCGCGCCGAAGCGCTACTGTCCTCCCGGCTCGGATCGCGCGCCTCGCTGGGCTACCCCGGCGACAAGTACGAGACCGGCCTGGAAGCAATCGAGCAGATCGAGGTGCTCGCGGCCCAGCTCGCTGCCCAGGTCTTCAATTCCCAGTACGCCGAGGTGCGCGTCGGGTCCGGCGCACTGGCGAACCTCTACGCCTTCATGGCCACCTGCGAGCCCGGTGACACGATCATCGCGCCGCCCGCGGCCATCGGCGGCCACGTCACCCACCACGCCGACGGCGCCGCCGGGCTCTACGGACTCAAGACCGTCGATGCACCGGTACACGCCGACGGTTACACGATCGACGTCGACGCCCTGGCGACCCTGGCCCGCGAGGTGCGGCCGCGGCTGATCACCGTCGGCGGCAGCCTCAACCTGTTCCCGCACCCGGTGGCGGCCATCCGTGAAGTGGCCGACGAGGTCGGCGCGAAGGTGCTTTTCGACGCAGCACACCAGTGCGGCATGTTCGCCGGGAAGGCGTGGCCGAACCCGCTGGATCAGGGCGCCCACCTGATGACGTTCAGTACCTACAAGAGCCTCGGCGGTCCTCCCGGCGGGCTGATCGTAACGAACGAGGCCGACCTGGCCGAGCGTATCGAGGCCATTGCCTACCCCGGCCTGACCGCGAACTTCGACGCCGCCAAGACCGCTGCGCTCGCCATCACCCTGGCTGACTGGGTGCACGCCGGCGAGGCGTACGCAACCGCGATGGTCTCGACCGCACACGCCCTCGTGGTGGCACTGGACGAACTCGACATACCGGTCTTTGCAGCGGAGCGCGGTGGCACTAGATCGCACCAGTTCGCGATCTTGGCCGCCCCGTACGGCGGTGGTCAGACCGCCGCCCGCCAGCTGCGCAAGGTCAACCTGCTGGCCTGCGGCATCGGCCTACCGGTCGACCTCGTAGACGGCGACTTGAACGGGTTGCGCATCGGCACGCCGGAGATCGCCCGCCTCGGTATGACGGCAAGGGAGATGCCGACCCTGGCCGGATTCATAGCGGCCGGTCTCGACCCGAATGCGGACCACGCTGTGGTCGCCGAGCAGGTGACCCAGTGGCGTTCAGCCTTCACCGACGTGCACTTCACTGCGACGCAGCCCAGCTGACCGAACGTGTGCGTTCGTGGTGAATTCGAACGAATCGCGAGCTGATCCGCTCTTGTCCGACTGAGAAATCTCACATCGCGACCGGCTTGTGGTGTCCTCCGCGCCATTTAGTGGCCATACTGAGAGGTAATGGCTACCTCATCTGGAAACCCGCGTCCCCGTCTCGCCAGCAGCCCGTTTGCTCCTCAAGTAGAGCTGCCTATCGAGCATTTCGAAATGGGCGACCGCGTGTCGCACGACTCGCACGGCATGGGCAAGATCGTCGGAGTCGATGCAAGTGGGTTGACGGTCGACTTCGGAGGTCAGACCCTCCGGATCACAACACCTTTCCGCAAGATGACCAAGATCTAGTTTCGTCTGGCTCGTCCTGCCGATGCCGCCCGTCGTTACGAGGGCTGCCTCCATTTCGACCATGCCGCCTGCTTGGTCGTGCCGGACAGGTCGGCCACCTGACTCCATGACCCCGCGTCCGCCAGCGATCTCGCTGATTGCGCCACACACGTTCCGGCGTGGCCACCCATCGTCAGTAGCTGGCTGAACGCCTCCTGGTCACCGCGCCCGGACAGTTCGGACATGGCCCGGCGCGCCAACTCGGCTATCTGCGCCGTCGTCATACCTTCGAGTTCCTCGAACGGCACCGGGCCACTTCCTCTCTGCGTCACACCCACCTCTGATGGTGGATCACGCTACGTCAGCAGAGTCGGTGCTGCGCAGCACGAAGTCTGCCTGAGCCGACGATTGATCGAAGGTCCGGACGAAGGAGCTGTCAGGCCAACGGTATTCGACTGACTTCTGGTCGGGCCGGTAGATCGCGGTGTAGAGCGTCCCGAAGCCTCCCGTGAAGTTCTCGGCCCGCAGCGGCTCAACCATGAACGATTCCGCCAGTTTTTCGCGGTCGATGCCTTCCTCGATGGATTGCAACAACAGCTCGTGTCGTTCCACGCTGCGTAGCTGGCGCGCGTGGTCCGGGTACTCCGGGGTCTGCCCCCGGTGGTTGGTCGCAGCCGGCAAGGGCCGGTACTCCGGTGCAGCGTCGGGCGCGACGTAGGCCGTGATCGTCTCGCCGTGGGCGTCGGCGATGGTCAGGTTGTAGGCCATCGCCATCGGGATGCCGTCGAGCTTGTCCTTGGCCTGTTGTACGGTCGCGCAGGTTTCGAGCACGTAGCGAACAACCATCGGAACGGCGAAGCCCTCCCCCGAACCGGGTCGGCCACCGAACGCGAGCGACACCATCAGGCCGGCGTCGTTCATCCCGTCGAGCAACCCCCACAGGCAGTCACTGGTTCCGATGACCTTGCGGTCACCGAACTGAGTGGACAACACCACGCGCTCCCACAGGTCGG
>JBBPZD010000009.1:0-12878 GCA_038199265.1 Actinomycetales bacterium
AGGTCGGTCTCGATCCACGGCCCGAGCGGGCAGAACGTGTCGAAGCCCTTGGCTCGAGCCCACTGACCGTCCTTTTTCTGCAGGTCGCGCGCCGTCACGTCATTGGCGCAGGTATAACCGAACACGACCGACAGTGCGTCCTCGACCAAGACGTTGCGGCACATCCGCCCGATCACGACGGCAAGCTCACCTTCGTAGGAGACTTCGTTGCTCTGCCACGGCATCACGACTGGGTCGTCCGGACCGATGACCGCCGTGTTGGGGATCAGGAACATCAGCGGTTCCGACGGTGGTTCACCGCCCATCTCGCGCGCATGCTCTGCGTAGTTCTTGCCGATGCCGATCACCTTGGAGCGGGGAATCACCGGAGCCAGCAGCCGAACCTCGTCGACCGTCGTCGTCACCCCGGTTAGCTCGATCTTGGAATAGAGCGGGTCGCCGCTGATCTGGGCGATCTTCTCGCCTGCGCCGTCGACCAGACCGTATGTCGGATCTTCGCCCGTGGTGTATCTCGCTATTCGCACGTTCGAACCCTAGGCGATGCGTGCACCGCGCACCCAGAATGCAGTTGATGCCATCCCTTGCGAGAGTGCGCTCACTGTCGCTCGGCGACCTGTGCTGCCTCACACTCACCGTCCGCAGCGAGCCTCCCGATCCGCAGGTGGCCGACGATGACGTATCGGCTTGCGCTCTGTCCTGCCTGGTTGTGAGCCAGGTGTTCGGGTTCGCGAAGTGGTCGTCTTACCGGTTGCGGACGATGCTCACACTGAACGGTGAACCGGTTCGCCAAGGCCGCAGGTCGTATGTCGCGAATCGGTGTTCGAGATCGAGATCCAACCCGGCCAGCGCCGTGTCCACATCATCGACGGTGAAGTCGTGGTCAGCTCGGCAGCCGATGACGAGGAAAGCGTCCGGGCGCAGGTGGGCAGCGATTCGCTCAAGAACGGTCCTTCGATGCTTCGGGATCACGAAGTCCAGCACGTTCCCGACGATAAACGCGCCATCGAACATCGCGGTCTCGCCGAGCGCACCGAGATCCAGATGGACCAGATCCGAAACAATCCAGGTCGCTTCAGGATGCTCCGCTCGGGCGGCGTCAACAAGAACGGCGTCGATGTCGACCCCGACGACATGATGACCGAGCGTAGCGAGGTACCCACCGTGGCGTCCTGGGCCGCACCCGGCGTCCAGGAGCCGTGCTCGCCGTGGCGCAAGGGCATCGACCAGGCGTGCCTCCCCGTGGAGATCCGCTCCGCGAGCCGCCATGTCCTGGAAGCGTTGTATGTACCACCTCGAGTGCGATTCGTCCGTGAGGCCCGGCCAGCTGGAACCCACCGGTTCTTCCACTCCAGAGTGCCCTCGGTCGGTACTCACGACGTCCCCGGCGGCGCGATCCGGTCAGCAGTCGAAGTCTGCAGCAGCGCATTCATCCGCCCAGCATGCCGCATCATCGCGTAGCGTCCGCCAGGTTCGTCGGCCTGTCACACGACGCCGAACTGTTCGAGGCCGCCCGCTTCATGACCGGTTCACGCGCGCGGTGGTAACAGAACCTTCAGAGGTTGGGCGATTTGATCGCAGGCGACGGTTACTTCGCCTGGCGCCGGGCTCTGCCAACTACCTTGAATCACGAACGTGTCTGCCGAGGCCATCGGTGCAAGGTCGACACCAGTGGGCAACCCACGTGTTCGCCCCACCGGAAACGCGCCGACGGTCACGCTCACATTCGTCGCTTCTTCGGAACCGACATTACGCAGCCGATAGCTGTGCCCTGCCACGAACTCGATGTTGAAGCTTGGGTTCCCAGCTGACGACAGCTCGGCGGCGCGCTTGCCAACCGTGTTGGTAGCCGGTGGTCGAGCGGCGGCGGCCAGGCTGTCGGCAATTCGCTGGAGCGACACCTCAAGACTGGCGGCACCGGCAGACGCTTGCGCGGCCTTCCGGCTAGACCACCACGAGTAGGTACCGGCAACAATCGAAATGGCTATCGCGACCCAGGCCGGCACATCTCCCCACTGCACCTTCCCAGTCTGCCGGACCGCGACAAAGACGCACGCCGCAACGCCGAAAGCGGATCCGTGACTGGGACGCCACCACGGCCGCTGGCGTTCTGTGTGGAGCACCGTTCGACGCGCAGCGGTTCGAGCGGCGTTATTGCTGTCCGCGGACGAGGTATCCCGTTTTCCTGGTGCAGCTGGTGTTGCCGGCTCTCAGCGTCCAATTGTTGACCGCTGGGCCCGCCGTCAGGCAGGCACGCGATCAGATCACGACCGCTACACCCTGCTCGGGGGGGTACTCGTGCCTGATGCCAGTTTCAGAAGTCGTCTGCACCGGTGTCAGCAGTCGCCTGCACTGGAACGGCGGCGCGTCGGACCGAAGCACATCGTGAGTGGGAGCTCGGTGGTCCTTGGCTCGCTAGCGGATCGATTTGTTCGGTGTGTTCGGCGGGGCAGGACCGCAGATTCGGGTGCGTGGGGTACGAAGAGGTGGGCAAGTCGAGGTCCAGGGGTAGGCCAACGGTAATTGCATCCTTCGTGAGTAATCCTCCGGGGATGAGGAGAGGGGCACAGTTCAGATGTCTGTTTCTGGGACCGGTGGGAATGTGTCCAGGCGGGGTGTGTTGAGTGCCGGTCTAAGCATTGGCGGGGCCGGTGTGCTGGCCGGGTGTTCAGCGGCAGGGAGTAAAAGCCCCTCGAGGGCAGCGGAGCAGTCCTCGAGCGGTAGGTCTGAGACCGGAGCGTCGTCGGCGGCGCCCTCAAAGCTCATCGGTGATGGGTCGATGTCAGACACCGGGCCTCAGCCGAAGCAACCGAAGTTCAGCGCGCTGAAGGCGGGGGAACGCCCACCGCAGTTCGTGGTGATCTCCTGGGACGGAGCGGGTGAAACCAAGTCAAAACTGAATTCGCACTTCCAGCAGGTCGCGGCAGAAATCGGCGCTTCGATGACGATGTTCACATCGGGTATCTATTTCCTGCCTGAATCGAAGAAGTCGTTGTATCGCCCACCGCAGCATCAGGTGGGTGCTTCAGACATCGGGTACTTCTCCGATTCGGCAGTCCACTCGACGATCGAGCAGACTGGTAGGGCGTGGCTGGCTGGGCACGAGATCGCCACCCATTTCAACGGCCACTTCTGCGGCCCGACCGGGGTGGATCGTTGGTCGGTGACCGACTGGAAATCAGAGATCGACCAGGCAATCTCGTTCTTGTCTGAGTGGCGCACCAATACCGGTTTCACAGATTTGCCGCCATTACCGTTCGATTACCGCACAGAGCTCATCGGTGGCCGGACGCCCTGTCTGCAGGGCTTCGAGAACCTCCGCGAAGCTGCTGGTGACCTTGGCTGGCGGTATGACACCAGCAATGCCCGCTACCCGATGTGGCCGTTGAAGGTGCCGGGCACCGCGGTCTGGGACGTATCGATGCAGTCCGTGCCGTTCCCGGGGCTACGCAGCGGGATTTTGCCGATGGACTACAACTTCATGGCCAACCAATCCACGGTCACCAACGGGCCAGTGGCGAAGCGTCCGGCGTGGCGCCAGCAGGTCGTGAACTCGTTGACCGCTGGGTTCGATCGTTCCTTTGCTGGAAACCGGTCTCCCGTGGTGATCGGTAACCACTTCGAGCACTGGAACGGTGGGATCTACATGGAGGCGGTGGAAGAGGTGATGCGGACCCTCGCCAAACGGCCGGACACCAGACTCGTCTCGTTCCGGCAACTGTGCGACTGGATGGACGCGCAAACCCCCGCGGTTACCACACGACTCCAGCAGCTACCCGGGCCACCCCGAGGCGGCTGGGACGAGTATCTACAACTCCCCTAAACCCCACCTGCCTACAGCGGAGGCGACGACGCCGTAGCGGCGATCGGCCTATGGTGCGGGCATCCTGAGCTGGTGACCGTCTATGGCGATGTTAGATCCGGCCCACGTTCTCTCGCCATTCTTGAGAAGTCCCGTATTGCTCTCAAGCTCATAAACAGAACTGGGAGGGTTGCAACAGGGCGGCGGTGAACCACCAGAACGCGGGTGCTGCGGTGACTGCTCCGGCAAGCAGCAACCACGGCCTACGCCAGTGCACCGCGGCTACCCCCATGCGGCGAGACTGATGATCGCGAGTCCGCAAAACCCCGCAATCATCAGCTGTCGGCTCGTAGAGACGTCGGCATTCGTGCACGCTGTCACTGTCGAGCCGAAAACGACGACGCAACCGACGAAGGTCGTCACTGCGTGACCCGCGGCGAGGCCGGTGGCGACGAATCGCCAGTGGCCGCGACGGGCGCGCAGCGAGGCCCGGGGTGGGTTCGGCCTGCTTGTGGAGGTTGTCGGCGTCGGACCAGAAACCGACTGTGGTGGACGCGGCACGGGCGGCGGTGCAGGTATCTGCTCTGCTGGCATGCTGTCCATGGTGCGCCGGTCCCGATCTAACCGCATCGGTGGAAATACTCAGTTCGCGGCCTGACGTCCGGAAGCTGGACCTCAGTGACAGTCCGATGACGTACCAGGCTCCAGCTCGACGTTCAGACGGCTACCGCTTCAGATCGAAGCTCCGCCAGATGAGAAGGCAGAATCGTAAGCTTCGACATCCACGCCCTCAACCGGCCTCTCGACCAGACCCGCAGTAGCCACTGAAGATTCACACCGCCAACTATCCAGTCCCGCGCGCGGATCCGGTCCCGGCCAACGATCGGCGGACTGCGTGACACGCACCGGACAAGTAGCGCTACTCATGACAGATGGGCGCTCAGGCTCGAGCCTTGGCTGATGGAACACCACCTTCGGACTCCGAGCCTCCGCACGATCGCCGCGAGTGAGATCTTGATCCTTGTCGGCGTTGTCGCTTTCATCGCGCTACCTGGAACCTGGTGGATCGCAGGGCAGGTAGCACTAGCAGTCGGAGCGGTCGCTGTGATCGCTTGTGCGGCCGTACGGCTCCCCCGCACACCCGTGCACCGGATTACCATCCTAGTGGCGGTGATTTCCACGATCGGCCTCCTCGATGCCGCTGAGCTAGGTGAATGCGGCCACTCCGCAGCCCACCAGGAGGGCAGGTCGTACCCATGCCTGGCTCAGCAGTCCGCGCCAGACCCGGTTCTCACCAGCGCTGCGCTCCTCCTGCTCAACCTGGACGATGCTGTCCAGTCGCCAGGAGATTTGTTCCGTTGCTCCGACGATCGTGGAGACAACGATGCCGACGTCGATGCCGACACGGAGGGTGAGCACCAATCGGCCGTGGCGGCGCGGCGGGTCGAATTCCGCGACATACATCGCAACCGTCTGGGTGGCGCCACCGACCGCGAAACCAAGGACAATCTGACACGGAGACAGAGACAGGGTCTTCTTGCGACCGATCCGCTCGGACAGCCGGCTGCAGGACAGTGCTCCGATGATGGCGCCCAGCAGCATGCTCGCGGCGATGATCTGGTCCCACGTGTCGCCCGTCTTAAAGTCGTCCCGGATCTGGAGAAGCGCACCTGAAATGATTCCCGTGTCGTAGCCGTAGAGCAGTGCCCCCATCGCTGTCGGCCGCCGACGACGAAACCAAGTTCGCGTCGCCGTTGGTCCTCGCCGTGCAAGTCGACGTAGCCGACGACTTGCCCCTGTTGGACGACAGCGAACCGCAGCAGATCAGCAGGTGGGTGCTCGATCAGCGGCCCAGCCCGCCATGATCTCGGCATCTGCTGTCCGCAGTGATCGCAGGTCCACGGTGCCCGACGGGTTCGCAGTCCTCCCCCCGAGTTTAGGGCAGTGCGCGTCTCGTTCTCATCGTCTCTGCGACGTGTCCCCAGGTGCGCTGCCGAAGCTCAACTGTAGGTTCTCACAACGTCGAGGACGTGACCGCTAGCCGATCCCCGCCGGTGAACAAGCCCTCATCGGTGCCCCACCGGCATCACCCAGCGGAACGCGCTGAGGAGTGGGCCTCGACACCAACATGACGCTGAGCATCCACATCGACGCAGGCCGACCGCCTCGGCCGCTCGAGTTCCCACGGCCGCGCACACGTACAAGCTGGCAACCACGACAGCGCCTCGCCTCATGGAACCAACGTACGACGATCCTGCATCGGATATCCATGGTTATGGACACTGGCCATAAGGCGTCGCTAGTGACCAGAATGTCCGGATGGACGTGCTGAGCGTGACGGTCGGTCTGTCGGTGAGTGACCTCGCGGGGGCCGTCGAGTGGTACCGCAAGGCTCTCCAGCTTCCCGATCCTGAGCTTGAACCTGTTGAGGGCGTCGTGGAGTTCAAGGTCGGGTCGATCTGGCTGCAGCTGGTCGCAGGTTCAACCACTCGGCCTGGTGGCGGGGCGGGGATCCGCCTCGGTGTCGACGATACGAGCACGCAACGAGAGCGGCTGGAATCACTGGGAATCGTCGTTGGACACCTGGAACACGTTCCCGGCGTTATCGAGTATTTCGACGTCGCCGACCCGGATGGCAACGTGCTCAGCTTCTACAGGGAGCTGGGCTAAGACAAACGTCGACCCTACTCACGTGCGCGGATTTGACGCGGATGAGGTGGCACGCCCCCGACAGGACAACTTGTCGTTGTGTAGGTGGCATCTGGATCGCCACACGGGGACGATCGGCGATCATCGACGCGGCCGTTCATACGTACATGACCAGTTCATCCAGCTGCTGGCGTCGTTACGGCGAGCTCCTTGCGGTAACCAGCTGAAAATCAACGCGGGGTGAAGCAGTGCCGACGTGCACCGATGGAGCACGCCATCCGCGTACAGCCAGAAGAAGTCCGACGGGCCCTGACATTGACTGCGTGACAGTCATTTGATATAAAGCGCTGACATCGCCATGCCGGGGTACCGTCGCGGTGAAGGTTGGGATCAAGGGCAGGGGAGCCCCATGGAAACAGTTGGTTTGGCGGGAATGTCCGTCCGCGAACTCATCGCGGAGTTGTCTGAAGCGGAAGCGAATCTACGCCAATGGCGCCGTCCTAGCGGCATCGAAAATTCGGAACTCGAGGTCGCCGACCTGGTGCATCGCGAACAGACAATTGTCCACGAACTACGTCGACGGGCACGATCTCACCAACTCAGATCGCGTCGAACAACCTGAGCGCCCCAAACTCGCGCACCGTGACCGCCCGCTACCCACCGCGGTGCGGCGGAGGCCGTCAGGCAATCGGTCAGAGCTCGTAGGACGATCGTCTATCGAGACTTCGCCAGCGGGGCGGAGGAGCAACCATTCAGTCTCCGCACTCGATGCGCTCGGGTGGCGAGGGCGCACCCCCTCCAACATCGTCGAGTAAAGCACCGGTGAGGCTGACGATCTCGCCGAGATGTCGAGAAGCTGCGCGTCCCGGCTTACAGCTACACCACAGTTCAGCGCGCTGCTCCTTCGAACATCACGAACCTACCGATGCAGCTCTGTCTACAGCGACTGGGACGAACGCGCCTCAGCGCGGTCTTCGGATCGGCATCGCAGCAG
This sequence comes from Actinomycetales bacterium, assembly GCA_038199265.1. Taxonomy (GTDB): domain Bacteria; phylum Actinomycetota; class Actinomycetes; order Actinomycetales; family Dermatophilaceae; genus Allobranchiibius. The sequence goes on from JBBPZD010000009.1 coordinate 7,443, forward strand.
ACCGAACGTGAACGAGTCGACGAGCGCGATCCAACTGGCATGCACCAGGTTGGAAGCCACCCCGACGGTGGTCCACGTGCGTTCGCCGTCGGTCGTGTCGATCAGCACCCGGGTCGTCGCATCGCTCCCGTGGTCGGCATCGAGGATGCGCACCCGGAAGTCGATCAGCTCCAGGTCGGCCAGGCGCGGATACACCGGTGTGAGAGCGCTGCGCAGCGCGTGGTCCAGTGCGTTGACCGGCCCGTTGCCTTTTCCGGCTGCTAGCTGGGTTTCTCCCTCGACGACGAGTTCGACTGTGGCCCGGGACAGGGCAGTATCTGCGCCCTCGGCATCGATGCGAATGTCCCATGACTTGAGCTCGAAGAGCGCCAATGCAGTGCCGCCGACTTCTTCCTGCAACAGCAGATCGAAGGAAGCATCGGCGGCCTCGAAGGTCCACCCGGCTTGCTCCAGGTCCTTCACCCGCGCCAGCACCCGAGCCAGCAGCTCTGGCTCGCCTGCCAGGTCGTACCCCAGCTCCCGTCCCTTCAGCTCGATGCTCGCGCGCCCCGCCATGTCCGAGACCAGCGTGCGCATCCGATTGCCGACCAGAGCCGGGTTGATGTGCTGATAGAGGTCGGGGTCGACCCGTAGGGCACTCGCGTGCAGGCCAGCCTTGTGCGCGAATGCGCTGGCACCGATGTACGGCGCCCGCTCGAACGGCGGAATGTTCGTGATTTCGCTGATCGCGTGACAAACGTGCAAGGCCTGCTCGAGCTGACCGTCGCTCACCAGCGGCATCCCGAGTTTCAGCTGCAGATTCGCTGTGACAGCGATGAGATCGGCGTTACCGGTGCGCTCGCCGTATCCGTTGATCGTGCCCTGCATGTGGGTCGCGCCGGCCTGCACCGCAGCGATGCTGTTGGCGACCGCGCAACCACCGTCGTTATGGCAGTGGATGCCGAGTCGCGCGCCGGTCAGCTCCCTCGTCTCGGTGACGATGCGCTCGATGTCGTGCGGCAACATCCCGCCGTTGGTGTCACATAGAACAACTGCCTGGGCGCCCGCCCGCATCGCCACTCGAACGACCTCGATCGCGTACGTCCCGTCGGCCTCGTACCCGTCGAAGAAGTGCTCCGCGTCGAGGTAGACCGTGCGCCCGTGGGACACCAGGTGGGAGATCGTTTCCTCGATCATGGCGAGATTCTCGGGGAGGGTCGTCTTGAGTGCATCCGTCACGTGACGCGAGTGGGACTTGCCGACGAGTGTCACCACGGATGTCTGAGCGTCGAGCAGTGCCTGCACCTGGGGATCGTCGGCAGCAGCCAGTCCCGGTCGGCGGGTGCTTCCGAACGCGGCCAGCTGAGCGTTGACCAAGGTCAACTCAGTGCGGGCCCTGGCGAAGAACTCGGTGTCCTTGGGATTGGCGCCGGGCCATCCGCCTTCGATGAAGTCGACTCCCAGGTCGTCCAGCAGACCCGCGATAGCGAGCTTGTCCGAAACCGACAGCTGCAGCCCTTCTTGCTGGGCACCGTCCCGCAGGGTGGTGTCGTACAGATCGAAGCCGTTCATGGGGCAGTAGCCCTTTCGGAAGTCTTCAGTGGTGCCCCGATGGGGCGGTGAAACCTCCGACCCGGCGCTCGCCTCCGGTCGTGGGTGATGCCCGGGGACGAAAAAACCTCCCGGGGTAACGGGAGGTAGCGCGCCGGATCGTCCGACGCGCTAGTCGATAATCGTCGCCGCAACGGTAGTTGCAGACCGGAAGGTCATCACGGGTTGAATGCTCCCCCTTTTACGGGCGTCCGTCCACCCTTTGGCACGACCATCCCACATCGCGGACTCCTTCGGATCGCCTGAAGTCGACCTAGACCCTGATGGACTCGGTCATCTACCTCGGTGTTGAAGACGTACTGCGCGCCTGCAGTCGATCGCCCGCAACCATTGCTCTGGCCGACGGCAGAGATCGTCGCTCAACTCGGCCTGGGAGATGCCTGACCTTCAGGCAGTATGGCTCGCTCAGGCGAGCTGAGTCAGCCAGCCGCGGGTGTCCTCGCTTCGGCCGTACTGAATATCCAGTAGCGCTGAACGCAGTTTCAGGGCGACTTCGTCGGTGTGGCCAGCTCGCCGGTGATCGCAGGATCCGCCGTCCCACTTCAACTCACCGACCGGAGTGATCACAGCAGCGGTCCCGCACGCGAACACCTCGGCGATATCGCCTGACGCGGCGCCATCCTTCCATTCTTGGATGGGGATCCGACGCTCTTCCGGCTGCAGGTCCAGGTCCTTCGCCAACTCCAGGATCGAATCCCGGGTCACACCCTCGAGAATCGAACCAGTCAGCGACGGTGTCACCAGTCGGCCGTCCCGGTACACGAAGAACAAGTTCATCCCGCCGAGTTCTTCAATGTAGGTGTGCGTGGAGGAATCGAGGAAAACTGCCTGGTCGCAACCGTTCTCGATGCCCTCGAGTTGCCCTGCCAGTGAGGAGGCGTAGTTTCCACCGCATTTGGCTGCGCCGGTGCCGCCGTCACCAGCGCGCGCGTAGTCGGTGGAGATCCATAGTGAGATCGGCTTCACTCCCCCGCTGAAGTACGCCCCAGCGGGCGAAGCGATCACGCTGAAGGTGACGTGGTTCGCCGGGCGGACGCCGAGGAAGGGCTCGGAGGCGAACATGAACGGACGCAGGTAGAGCGAAGTCTCGGCACCGTCCGCTTCGGGCACCCACGCTTTGTCGGCGGCGACCAGCGCCCGCAATGATTCGACGAAGTCGACCTCCTCCATCACCGGTAGAGCCATCCGTCTGGCGCTACGCGCGAACCTGGCCGCATTCCGGTCAGGGCGGAAGGTCCACACCGTGCCGTCCGCGTGCCGGTAGGCCTTCATTCCTTCGAAGATCTCTTGCGCGTAATGCAGCACCGCCGCAGCCGGGTCCATCGAGATGGGGCCGTACGGCGTGACGCGTGCAGCATGCCAACCGTCGGCCTTGGTCCACTCCACCGTGACCATGTGGTCGGTGAAGTGGTTTCCGAAACCTGGGTTCTGCAGCACTGTGGTGCGCTCGGCGTCGCTTCGCGGCGTGGGGCTTTGGGTCACATCGAACGTCAGTGCCATGTCGTACTCCTCGGGGGGCGTGAGGCGCGCCCGGGATTGTGACGCGCGCTACAAATTCAGCGGTGCAATCAGGTTACGCCGAACGTTCATACTCGCCCGGCGATGGCGTCGCCCACCTCGCTGGTGGAGCGCACCGCATCACCACGCTCGGCAACGTCGGCTGCAACCGCGTCTTGCACACGCTGGGCTTCGTCGCCGCGCCCCAGATGCTCCAACAGCATCGCGACCGACAAGATCGTTGCAGTCGGGTCGGCAACTCCCTGCCCCGCAATATCGGGCGCCGAGCCGTGCACGGGCTCGAACATCGAGGGCGCCGTACCTTCCGGGTTGATATTTCCCGAGGCAGCCAGACCGATGCCCCCGGTCACCGCAGCGGCGAGGTCGGTGATGATGTCACCGAAGAGGTTGTCGGTGACGATCACGTCGAACCTACCGGGGTCGGTCACCATGTAGATGGTCGCGGCGTCGACGTGGCAGTAGGCCCTGGCGACGTCGGGGAACTCGGCGCCGACCTCTTCAACCGTACGACGCCACAGGTGGCCGGAGAACGAAAGTACGTTGTGTTTGTGGATCAGCGTGAGGTGCTTGCGTGGTCGCGCCTGCGCGCGGGCGAACGCGTCCCGAACAGCGCGCTCGGCGCCGAACCGGGTGTTGACACTGACCTCGGTGGCGAGTTCCGCAGACGTACCGACCCGCAGCGCGCCCCCGTTGCCGGTGTAGGGACCTTCGGTACCCTCACGAACGACGACGAAGTCGATGCCGTTCGGCGCAACACTCTCGATGTCGAGCGGGCTACGCACTCCGGTCATCAACTTGGACGGGCGCAGGTTGATGTAATGATCGAAATCGAAGCGCAGCTTGAGCAGCAGCCCGCGCTCGAGGACGCCGCTGGGCACCTTCGGATCACCGATCGCGCCGAGCAGGATGACGTCATGATCCCGCAGTTCCTGTTCCACCGACTCAGGCAGCACCTCACCGGTCGCGTGCCAGCGACGAGCTCCCAGGTCGTACTCGGTGCGTGCAACCTTGGCGGAACTCACGGCATCGAACACCTTGATGCCTTCGGCCACCACCTCGGGGCCGATCCCGTCGCCCGCTATGACCGCGAGGTCGATGGAACCGGACGCTGTACCGTGGGAGGTCGTCATACATCCGCACGCTAACGATGAGACTTGTCACTCGAAATCGAGGTCTCGAATATCAAGACACTGGCCCCAAGACACGACGAAGGGCCCCAGCACATTGCCGGGGCCCTGCTGTCGGTCAATAACTCAGTCGCGCAGATCCATCGATTCCTGCAATGCGCGCTGCATCTCGAGCTGCTCTTCACTCATGATCGAACTCCTGGCGTCATCTTCTGCTGACCGCTGTCGACGGGATGGGGTCTTCCATCGCCGGCTCTCCGAACGGGGCCCTCCAGGAAGCGCCGGGTAAGGCACTGACCTGAGAAGAAAATACTCCTTGGAATCCACATCGCGATACAGCCGTCTCGCTATCTGGACATGCGCAGCGGGGCAGGTGTGCCGCGCCGTGCATGTCCAAAAGCGGAGGCTAGCGAGAGGCGGAGCCCTCGACGTAATCGGAGTCGGTGTCCTTGATCCAGCTCATCAGGCCGCGTAGCTGCTTGCCGGTCTTCTCGATGGGGTGCTGGGCACCCTGTTCGCGCAGCCGGTTGAACTCGGGCGCACCGGCGTCCTGGTCCTCGATGAAGCGCTTGGCGAAGTTCCCGTTGACGATGTCAGCCAGCACGGCCTGCATGTTCTCCTTCACGCGCTCGTCGATCACGCGAGGACCGGATACATAGTCGCCGTACTCGGCAGTGTCGGAAATCGACCAACGCTGCTTGGCGATGCCACCCTCGATCATCAGGTCGACGATCAGCTTCAGCTCGTGCAGGCACTCGAAGTAGGCGACCTCGGGCTGGTAACCGGCCTCGGTCAGTACCTCGAAGCCGTACATGACCAGCTGCGACGCGCCACCGCAGAGCACGGCCTGCTCACCGAACAGGTCGGTCTCGGTCTCTTCGGTGAACGTGGTCTTGATACCGCCGGCGCGGAGGCCACCGATGCCCCTTGCGTAGGACTTGCCCAGCTCCCAGGCGTTTCCGGTGGCGTCGACCTCGACGGCGATCAGCACGGGTACGCCGCGGCCGTCGACGTACTCGCGGCGGACGAGGTGGCCAGGGCCCTTGGGCGCGACCATCACGACATCGACGCCCTCGGGCGGGACGATGTATCCGAAGCGGATGTTGAACCCGTGGCTGAAGAAAAGCGCGTCGCCCTTCTCCAGGTGCGGCTCGATCTCGGCCTTGTACAAGCTGCGCTGCACCTGGTCGGGCGCGAGTAG
>JBBPZD010000010.1:0-10137 GCA_038199265.1 Actinomycetales bacterium
CCGCATCCCTTCTTCAACACCGGCTGTCGCGGCCGCGAACCCGTCGTCGACCTCCTTTCGCAACCGGGCGGCCCCTTCGGCCTGGGCCGCAACCCCGTCCTGCAGGGCGCTGACCCGCTGCTGCAACGAATCGAGCACCCCGTCCAACGTGCGACGGATGACGATGTTGCGGGCGTGCGCATCGGAGGCCAGCGAATGCAGCCAACTACTCAGCCGCGCCACCTCCGCGTCGGGCAGGCGACCGTCCTCCAGGCCGGTCTCGATGATCGCGAACACCGGCGACTGCCCTAGTCCCTTGTCTGCGAGCATGCCGGCGAAGTGCGCTCGAACATCCTCCATCGCCTCCGGCGGAACGCGATTCAAGACCACCGCGACCGAAGTACCCCGGTCGATGGCCTGGTGCAGCAGTTCCCATGGCACAGCGTCCGCGTAACGCGCGGCCGTGGTGACGAAGATCCAAAGATCGGCGGCAGACATCAACTGACGAGATAGATCGCGGTTGGCCGATACGACCGAGTCGATGTCGGGTGCGTCCAGTAGCGCGACACCCTGCGGCATCCCGTCTGCAGACACCAGATGCAGTGTGGTTGGGTCGCTCAGTTCCAGCGTGTCGCCGGTTAACCGGGCCAAGCCTGGCAGCACTCGATCGCCGGTGAACCACCGCTCATCGGCCGGGTTGTGCACGAGGGTGGAGGCGAGAGTCGTCGGCCGCAGCACGCCGCTCTTGGAAACGTGTTCGCCGACGATGGAGTTGACCAGGGTCGACTTGCCCGCGCCCGTCGACCCGCCGACCACCGCGAGCAGTGGGGCATCGAGGGATTTCGCCCGTGGGATGAGGTAGTCGTCCAGCTGCGCGAGCAGCTCCGAACGGACCCTGCGGGTGGCCTGCACACCTTCGACATCCAAAGGCAGCGACGTTTGCTCAACCTGGATCCGAAGCGACACTAACGCCGGGAGCAGCACGGTTCCCTCCAGCGCACGCGTCACCGGCCAAGCATCGCCTGTCGAGTCCGGTTACTCAACTTGTAGACCCTGGTCGATCGGCGCGGATCGGGTCATAGACTGATCGGCGCTCGCCCCCGTAGCTCAGATGGATAGAGCAAGGGCCTTCTAATCCCTAGGTCGCAGGTTCGAATCCTGCCGGGGGCACTACACACCTGCCATATTGCTCCAAGCCTTCGTCCGCATTGGCCCTGTCAGTCGCGTCGGTACAGCGCCGTGTCGAGATAGGGCGCCCGACAGTCGGCGATCAAGCTCAACAGGTCACGCTCATCGCGCATCAGCCGTTCGTCGCGCTGCCCGTCGCAGATGCGTGCGCGGAGCAGGGCCAGCTCGCTTCCGGCGTCCTGCAATTCCTGCATCTGGTGTTCCCCGAGTCGGCCGTAGTGCGAGCCCGCCCAGGCCCGTGCGTACCGACGCTCGGGGATCGACGCCAACATCGCCACCTCGGGCTCGGTCAGGTCGCCGGTCTCGATGTAGTGGTGCAGGTGCAGGTCGATGATCCGCGCCTCGCGACGACGGGCCGACACCACCAGCGCCACGAAGACCGCGAGGAGCGGAACCTGCAGCACCAGGTAGGGCCACAGTGCGCCCTTCGCCGCAAACACCGCTCCCGCATTCCAGATCATGTGCAGGCCCACGGCGCTACAGAATCCGAGCAACGGCGCCCCGATTCTTCGTGACCACCGACCCGAAGTCGCCGAGATGCCGACACCGATACCGATACAGATGCTGAACAGGGGGTGCGCGAACGGACTCATCACCACCCGCACGACAAAGGTTGCGAGCAGGCCGTCCTCCCCTGCCTCTGAATACCCCTGCGCCAGATAAAAGACGTCCTCGACGGCCGCGAACCCCGCCGCACTGAGCCCGGCGTAGACCATCCCGTCGACGATTCCGTCGATCTCACGGCGCCGGAAGAGCAGGATCAGCAACGGCGCAAGGCCCTTGAGGGTCTCCTCGACGATCGGTGCGATTGCGATGTCGATCACCCAGTCACCCGCCTGGGCGCCCACCAGCGACCCGCCGATCTGATTGAGAGTGATTGCGCCCAGGGTCGCAACACACGCACCCCACCCGAAGACGAACGCCAGCAGCACCGGCGGTTCCCTCTGGAACCGATCCAGCCACAACAGCACTGGAACGATGATGCCGAGCACGACCAGCGACAGGAGAACACCGAGGACGGTGGCGGTCACCCCGGATTCCGCCCGGACAGCGGCCAGCACCGAATACCCGCAGGCCCCGAAGAACACACCGAGACCTGCGAGGACGAGCCAATGTCGAAGGATCGGGCGATGTAGCGACACGGCAGGCTTTCGCCACCGGCGCCCTGATGCTCGCGCCGGATCACGCAGCTCGTGACGCGGGCTCACGCGCCTGAGGATAGTTCTGAACCGCCCGCCCACGCAGGTGTAGCGCTGCCCTGCGACCTGCGCGGCTTTAAGGTGGCCGATGTGACCGAAGACAAGACACACAGCGACCGCATCGTCTGGATCGACTGCGAGATGACCGGACTGTCCATCGAGCACGACGCACTCATCGAAGTCGCTGCGCTCGTCACGGACTTCGACCTCAACCAGCTCGGCGACGGCATCGACGTCATCATCAAGCCCCCCGCCGCCGCACTGGAGCAGATGAACGACTTCGTGCGAGACATGCACACCAAGGGCGGTCTGCTCGAAGAGCTCGACGGCGGCCTGACGATGGAGGACGCACAGGCCCAGGTAATGGCCTACATCACCGAGTACGCGCCAGAGGAACGACGCTGGCCGCTGGCTGGCAACACGGTCAGCACCGACCGCAACTTTCTCGCGCGCGACATGCCGACCCTCGAGTCGCACCTGCACTACCGGATCATCGACGTGTCCTCCATCAAGGAACTCGTCCGGCGGTGGCACCCACGCGCGTACTTCTCGGCGCCGGCAAAAAACGGCGGGCATCGTGCGCTGGCTGACATTCGAGAGTCGATCAACGAGCTGCGGTACTTCCGTAAGGCTGTCTTCCTCCCCTCGCCCGGCCCGACCAGCAAGGAAGCACGCGCTATCGCGGAGCCACTCGAAGCCGACTGACATCGTGACTCACGGGCCGTTTTAGGAACCATCGCCTGGCAGGTATGCTCGTCCGCGCCGCCTTCGCTGCAATTTCGTCGGCGCTTCTGGCGGCACATGGTGGGTGTAGCTCAGCTGGTAGAGCACCGCGTTGTGGTCGCGGTGGTCGCGGGTTCAAGTCCCGTCACTCACCCCACGTAAAGGATCGCCCGCTCCGGTTGAGGAGCGGGCGATCTCTTACGTTGGGTGCCTCAGCGTCGGTGGCCGGAGTACCACTGCTCACGTCGGTGTGCGCGCTCCGCGTCGACCATCACTTGAGACGGACTGTCGCGGTGCACCTCGGTCTGCGGCGACGCGGGGAGCTCGTGCTCGGCAGCAGGGTGGGCTCCGACAGCGGGCAGCATCGCGGCCGCGTCACGTTTCTTGTCCGCCTGCTTCGCTGCCATTTTCTCGGCGTGGGCGTGGAAGTCTTCGCGACGAGTCGAACGTTCCGCTTCGATGTCGTCGCGCCCTTTGGAGTCGGGCGGCGCGAACTGGTTGCGGACGGCCTCTACAGCCTCCCAGCGCTTGCTCTGCGGCAGGGCCTGCGCAGATGCCGCGAGTTGCTCCTGCCGCTTCTTCTCCTGGGCGACACGCTTCTTCTCCGCCTTCGCCTCGGCGGCAGCCATTCGATCACGAGCAACGCGTTCCTTGCGTGCCTCGGACACGGCGACCGCCGCGCGCTGGGCACGCACCTTCTCGACATGCTCGCGATCCGCCTGCGGATCACCGGTGCTACGAGTCATAACAGCTCTTTTCTTGGCCACGCCGGACGAGTCGTCCCGATCCAGGTTGACGCTACCGACCTCGTTCGTGGTGTCCATCACACTCTGGGACTCAGTGACGCGCATGGTGCGCACGTCCGGGCCATACGGATTCTTCTTGTCCTTGGATTCTGCCTGGTCCTCGATGAACCTGTTCAGGGCTTCGTTGTGCGGCGTCCCCAGTTCACGCTCAGCCTCAGCGCGAAGACCACGGGCCTGCTCGACGATGTCGAACTGCTTGTCGGACTTCTTCTCCAGGCCACTCTCATCGCGAGCAGGCAGCAGAATCAGCTCTTCAGCCGGCATCCCGGACTTCAACTGCCGAGTGCGGATGAGCTCAGCGTCGAGTTCGGCGCCGAACAGCAAGGCCAGGTTGGTGATCCACAGCCACAGCAGCAACATGATCACGCCAGCGAACGCCCCATAGGTCTTCTGGTAGCTGGCACCACTGCTGAGGACGAAGTAGGTAAACAACGCTGCCGAGGCCAGGATCCAGACTACGAGCGCGACGAGAGCACCCCAGCTCAGCAGCATCCGCTTGGTCTTGCGAACGTTCGGTGTGCCCCAGAAGAGCAACGCAATGATGAACACCACGATCAGCAGCACGAACGGCCACTTGGCGATGTCCCAGATCACGACGGCCTGGCTGGGGATGCCGACCTCGCTCGCAATCGCCCGTGCCACTCCTCCGGTGGTGGTGATCGAGAAGAGCAGGACGATCACCGAGATCAGGATGGTGACCGTGATCAGCAATTGCGCCGGGCGCAACTTGATGAACGGTCGTCCTTCGCCGATGTCGTAAATGTGATTCAACGCCCGACCAAACGCGCCGACGTACCCCGAAGCCGACCAGATCGCACCGGCGATACCGATGGTCAGCGCGATGGTGCCCCCACCGGCAGTGTTGATCTTGTTGATGAAAGTCGTGATGAATTCCAGATCTTTCGGCGTCTTCCCGGCAATCTGGGCGACGATCTTGACGACTTTGGTCGTGGTCTCTTTGCCGTTGCCGAAGACGTTGATCAACGACAGCAGCGCGATCAGGGCCGGGAAGAGCGATTGCAGCATGTAGTACGTCAGCGCGCCGGCCTTGTCGGTGCACTCGTCTTGCGAGAACCGTGCGCCGGCTCGCTTCAACGCAATCTTGAAATCCGGCTTCGCGGACGACTCGGGGATCTCGTCCTGTGGTCGCTCGACGGGCAGATCGGGTATGACGGTCATCGGGTGGGTCCTTGTGGTCGGGGCAGATGGCACTGGTTGAAAACGTACCCGCACACGCGCCGGATATGCCGCAGCGGAAGCGATTTCGCGTCGCCCGAAGCCCCTGATACAGTTTTGCCTCGTTGCGCCATTAGCTCAATTGGCAGAGCAGTTGACTCTTAATCAGCGGGTTTGGGGTTCGAGTCCCTGATGGCGCACCAGCTCGATATGACCAAGAAGGCCCGGCAATGTTGCCGGGCCTTCTTCGTTGCCTACCTACAGTTGCTGGGAGACGAGTCCGCCACCGCAGCGGGATCCGCCGGCCCGGCCCTGAGCCGAGACCAGCACCCGGTCGCGCATCCGGATCGGCCATCGGCCCCTTCACAGGCACAGGCGGGGACGCTTCAGTCGATGCGGTTTCAACCCGGGATCAGGAACGGGCGCGGCGGATGAGGCCGAGGACGAGCGACACTGCGCCGACGCCGGCGACGCCGTAGCCGATCTTGTCCGTGGCGAGGTCGCCGTCCGCAGTACGCGTCAGGTCGTTGACCTTGAGCTTGGCGCCCTCGGCGCTACGACGCGCGATCTCCTGGGGCTGGGCGCGGAAAGCCAGCTCGTCGATAGTGCTGGCGAGACGCTCACGGCTCGCGGCGAGGTCCGCCTCGATGTCCTTCGCGGTCGGGGCCTGCGGCTTGTCAGCCATGTTTCTCCTCGAAATCGTGTCTTGGGGGTGCACCCTGTTCAGGCAGGATTGCTCTGCTGAGACGATAACGCAACTCACCTCTCAAAGATTTTGGAGAACGACGTGTCCCGACTCGAAACCGGTGCCAAAGCGCCGAGCTTCACGCTCACCTCACACAGTGGCGAGCAGGTCTCTCTTGCCGACTACGCCGGCCAGCACGTGGTGCTGTTCTTCTACCCGGCCGCGATGACTCCGGGCTGCACCACCGAGGCGTGCGACTTTCGCGACTCCCTGGCGCCCTTGAAAGCTGCTGGTTACGCGGTGTTGGGCATCTCCCCCGACGAACCCGCCAAGCTCGCACAGTTCGCCGAGCAGGAGTCGCTGTCCTACCCGCTGCTCGCGGACCCGGACAAGGCGACGTTGGCCGAGTACGGCGCGTGGGGTGAGAAGAACCTCTACGGGAAGACGGTGACCGGTGTCATCCGATCGACGATCGTGATCGACGGTGACGGCGAGGTCGAGCTCGCCAAGTACAACGTCAAGGCCACGGGTCACGTCGCTTCGCTGCGCAAGGCGCTCAAGATCGCCTGACCGACCGGAGAATCACTGTCGTTGTTGGGAACGCTCGCTCCGCGCCCTACGATGGTCCAGCGCGCGGGTGGCGGAATTGGCAGACGCGCCAGGTTTAGGTCCTGGTGCCTTCGGGTGTGCGGGTTCAAGTCCCGCCTCGCGCACAAGAGGAGCCGACCGTCCTCACGGTGGCTCAGTAAAGGTCGAGAGGCTCACGCAGACCGGAGCCTCTCGACCTTTACTGCGTCACCGTCAGGTCACTCACTGTCCCGTCAGCTCACTGAGCATCGCGTTGATGCTGCCGATGACCACGGACAGATGCCCTTCGCCCTGGAGTAGGTGTGCTTGAACGCCCGGGACGGCCTGTGCCAACCAGCGCCCGTGGGCTGCGGGCACCATCAAGTCTTCGCTCCCCTGCCACACCTGCACGGGTACCTTGATCTCGGCGAGGTCGAACCCCCAGGGTCGGACGAACGCGAGGTCGTCGTCCAGCCAACCGTCCGCGCCGTTGCGCAGACCTTCTCGGAACCCTGCGGCCAGGTCCTCCCCGAATTCATCAGTGAGCACTGCCAGATCCGACGGCGGTAGCAGCGAGGCCATGTCCTCGGCAATGGTCGCCGGGGTCGCCTGGGCCAACTGCTCGGCATCGCTCCTCATCGCCTCCCGCCAGGCGTGCTCCCCCGCTACGGTCGCGCCGAACTCCTCGATGTTCTCCTGCCCCATCCCATCCAGGACGTTCAGTCCAGGAGCGTCGTACGGCGCCACTCCCGCCATCGTCAACCCGCCGTGCACCCGATCGGGTGCGAGCGCGCCACACGCCAACGCGTGCGGACCGCCGCCGGACCAACCCGCCGTCAGGCAGTTTTCGATGCCGAGTCGATCCAGGACGTGCATCAGGTCAGGTACGACATCTGCCACAGTCCGCCCGGTGTGGCGCGTCGAGTCGCCGCACCCGGGGCGCGAATAGGTGACCGTGCGCAACCCGAGTGCGTAGGCCGCAGTTGCGATGAACCGGAATGGCGCTGCGGATCCTGGGGTGCCGTGATGGAAGAGCAGTACCCGGCCACCGGTAGGTCCGTCTACTCGAACATCGAGAGCGCGACCGTCCGGCAGGTTCATCAACGTCATGAACTCACCTTGACCCCCGACCTGGCCCAGCACAAGTCGCTCGCGCACGCCGGCCAGCTGCCTACCATTCAGCCATGAGCTACGACTGGCCCGTCACCACTGGACCATCCTCGCGAGGTCGTGGACCCCGCTCCGACCCGCCAGTGCTGGAGCAGGTCGAGTTGGTCGTCACCGCGGGGCAGGAGGCAGCGTACGAGGCTGCCTTCGAGCAGGCCGCGCCGATCATCCGGCGTCAGACAGGCTGCCAGGGAGTACGACTGGCGCGCTCGGTCGAGCACCCCACGCACTACGTACTGCTGGTTGAGTGGGCGCGCGCTAGCGATCACGCGATCGGATTCCGGCAGTCCGAGGACCACCAGGCTTGGCGAGCGTTGCTGCACCACTTCTACGAGTGGGTGCCTCCGGTAGACCACTGGCGGGACATCCACCGCAGCTGAGGATCAGGAGACGGTGAAGGTGATCGAGTGCAGACCGGTCGAACCATTCGGAGCCGGTGCGGCCTCAGCAGTGATCTGGGTTTCACCGTCTGCGTTCACCGCACGCACAGTGGCCGTGTGCTCGCCCTTCGTCGCCGTCCACGGCAGCACCCACTGACGCCAGGCGTCGGGTGTGGCGTCGGCGCCCAACCTCGCCGCTTGCCAGGGTCCGTCGTCGATGCGGACCTGCACTCCCTTGATTCCGGTGTGCTGATCCCAGGCGACTCCGGCGATGGCGACCTTGCCATTGGTCGGCGCCACCGTCTTACCGCTGGTGGGCACGTCGATGCGTGAGGACGTCTTGACCGGTCCGAGCGCAGACCAGCCACGCGGCGTCCAGTACCCCTGATCCGCCTCGAACGTCGTCACCTTGAGCTCGCTGACCCACTTGGTAGCGCTGACGTACCCGTAGACACCTGGCACGACGAGCCGCACCGGGTACCCGTGCTCGACCGGCAGCGCTTTGCCGTTCATCGCAACGACGATCAGCGCGTTGCGGTCATCGGTCAGCACCTCCAGCGGAGTGCCCGCGGTGAAACCGTCGACGCTGGTCGAGAGCACCATGTCGGCACCCGGCTTCACGCCGGCCTCCTTCAACAGCTCACGGATCGGCCAACCGGTCCAGATCGCGTTGCCGTTGAGGCTGCCGCCCACCTCGTTGGAGACACACATGAGCGTCACCATGGCTTCTTGCATCGGCTTGGCCAGCAATGCGTCCCAGCCGATCGTGATCTCCCGATCGACCATGCCGGTCACCTTCAGCGACCAGTCGCTCGCGACGACCTGCGGAATCTGCAGCGCCGTGTCGATCCGATAGAACTGGTCGGCCGGCACCACGTAGGGCGTCACACCTGGCACTCCGACCGAAGCTCCAGCCGGCACCTTCACGGGCTGCGCGACCGTAGGTGCGACAAATGTCGACCTGGCGGCTTGCACGACCCTTGCGCTACCACTGATGGCCCTGCCCGCAGCGAGCGCCAGGCCACCGCCGATAACGCTGAACGCCGTCCACACCAGAACCTGACGACGCTCGACTCCCGCCTCAGCAGGCCAGTCAGGTGCGACGAATGACCCTCGCCACCAGTGCAGCATCAGCAATCCGGCCATGCCGCCGAGAATGATCGGCAACAAATCGACTGGCGTCGCACCGGCCCGCGTCATCACTGCAGCTGATGCCACGGCGAGCAACACGACGAAACCGACCAGGGCAGCGACCGGCGTCCGACTGAGTAGGAACCCGACCACACACGACAGGGCCAGCAGCACGAGCGCGATGCCGATAAGCAGCACGGTCTTGTCGTTGGTGCCGAAGGTGTTGATCGCGAACGTCTTCAACCAGGCGGGCGTGCGATCGATGAAGGCCTCGCCGACGGCGAGCACCGGGGAGGGCGTGCCCCCGCTCAGCCCGACACGCTCCATGAACCCGGCGAGCAGTTCGGCGACGCCGATCGTGACGGCGCCGGCAGCGATTCCGCCGAGTACCGCCCGCGAGGTGCGAGGTGTGGGTGTGGTCTTCACGGACTCGTCAGTCGCGTTGGCGGTACTCATACGAGTGCCTCGCTCAGATCGTCACGTATTTCCCGCAGAGCAATAGCCCGGTGGGAGATCTGGTTCTTCTCAGCTGCTGGTAACTGCGCCAGCGTGCGGCCGTCGGGCAGTTCGAAGATCGAGTCATAACCGAAACCGTCGGTGCCCCGCTGGTGGCGGGTAATGCGACCGTGCAGTTCACCTCGGCTGACCCGCGAACCACCCCCGGGAAGGGCGAGCACGATGCAGCACACGAAGTGGGCAGACATCATGGTGTCGACTTCACCCGTCTGGGCGAGAAGTAGGTCGATGTTGGCCTGGTCCGCGCCGTGCGCGCCGGACCACCTGGCACTGAAGACGCCTGGAGCGCCGCCCAGCACATCGACACACAAGCCCGAGTCGTCAGCCACTGCGGGCAACCCGGTCGCCTCGGTCACAGCACGCGCCTTGAGAGCAGCGTTCTCCTCGAACGTGACACCTGATTCCACGACATCCTGCACATCAGGGAATTCGGAGACGTTGACCACCTGGATGCTCGGGACGGATGCCAGCAGCACCTGGAACTCACGCAACTTTCCGGTGTTACGGGTGGCGAGCACGACCTTCCTCATCGACGCGGCTCTCCCAGCGGCAGAGCCAGCACCTCATGCTGGCGTCGGGTGAGGTCCTCGATGCCCCCCGCGGCGAGCGCCAGCAGTGCG
>JBBPZD010000011.1:0-5549 GCA_038199265.1 Actinomycetales bacterium
CGGGCCATGATCAAGAACGACGTTCTCGAGCGACGTGCAGCGAGGGGAACGGCAGCAGCGCTGCTCCGCCGGCTTCGTGAGTGGGAGCTCGCGGCTCGCCCAGTGCATCCGGAGACGCGCGCTGCACTGCGTCGCCGTTGGGAACCTGCTCCGGGTGCGTCCCGGTGATCGGATCCCCGTCGACGGAACTGTTCAGGAAGGCCGCGCCTCCGTCGATGAGTCGCTGGTCACCGGCGAGTCGATGCCCGTCACCACATCCGAGGGGGACACGGTCATCGGCGGCACCATCGATCAGACCGGCGGCCTCGTCATCCGCGCCGAGAAGGTCGGCCGCGACACGATGCTCGCCCAGATCGTCACGATGGTTGCGGATGCCCAGCGGTCACGTGCCCCGATTCAGCGGATGGCCGACCGCATCGCCGGCGTCTTCGTGCCCGTCGTGCTCGGCGTCGCCGCGCTCGCCTTCGCCATCTGGGCTGCAGTCGGCCCCGACCCGAAGTTCGCCCACGCCCTCATCACCGCCGTGGCCGTCCTGATCATCGCCTGCCCGTGCGCGCTCGGCCTGGCTACCCCGATGTCCATCATGGTCGGCGTCGGACGGGGTGCCTCGCTCGGAGTGCTCATCAAGAACGCCGAGTCGTTGGAGCGGCTGGAGAAAGTCAACATCCTGGTGGTCGACAAGACGGGCACGCTGACCGAGGGCCGCCCGTCGGTGACCGCGATCCAGACGGCATCCGGGTACGACGAGGAATCCATCCTGGCGCTGGCGGCAGCTGTCGAGCGGGGTTCAGAACATCCGCTAGCGGCGGCGATCGTCGCAGCAGCCCGCGAGCGGAAGGTCGACATCCCCGAAGCCCGTGACTTCGAATCGCCTGCCGGGCGCGGCGTCAGCGGCGTCGTAGCCGACCAGAGGGTCCTGTTGGGCAATGCCGACTTCCTCGCCTCGCAGGACGTCGACGTCACCGCCCTCGCGGACACAGCCGACGAGCTACGCGCTGACGGCGGTTCGGCGATCTTCGTAGCAGTCGACGGACACGTCGCTGCCGTCATTGCAATCGCCGATTCGGTGAAGGATACGACTCCTGCCGCGCTGGCTGCGTTACGCGAGGAGGGCATCGAGGTGGTGATGCTGACCGGTGACAACCGCGTCACTGCGGAGGCTGTTGCGCGACGCCTGGGCATCGACAAGGTCGAAGCCGACGTACTGCCGGACCATAAGAGCGACATCGTCAAGCGGCTACGCGAGCAGGGCAAGATAGTCGCGATGGCCGGCGACGGCGTGAACGACGCTCCCGCCCTCGCGGCTGCCGACGTGGGCCTCGCGATGGGTTCGGGAACCGACGTCGCGATGGAGAGCGCCGGCATCACCTTGCTGAACGGCGACCTGACCGGGATCGTCCGGGCCCGCAGGCTCTCCGAAGCGACGATGCGCAACATCCGCCAGAACCTGATGTTCGCGTTCGTCTACAACGCGGCCGGAATCCCGATCGCGGCAGGCGTGCTCTACCCGGTCTTCGGGATTCTGCTCTCACCGATCATCGCGGCAGCAGCGATGTCACTGTCGTCGGTCAGCGTGATCGGCAACGCGCTGCGGTTGCGTTCCAGCACACTGTCCGACATGCCCGCCGCAAGCGAAAACTCTGCCACGACCACCGCAAACCACTCCCCCGAGAAGGTCAGCTGATGCCGTCGACCGCCCCCGAGAAGACCACTGATGCCTCCACCACCGACGGACAACCCGAACCGGGATACGTCGACACCAAGGCCGATCACCTCAAACGACTGCGTCGGGTCGAGGGGCAGGTTCGTGGGTTGCAGCGGATGGTCGAGAACGAGACGTACTGCATCGACGTCCTGACCCAGATCTCTGCGGCAACCCGCGCGCTGGAGGCGGTCGCGATCGGCCTGCTGGACGAGCACCTGACGCACTGCGTGACCCACGCCATCCAGGAGGGCGGCGCCGAAGCCGACGCCAAGATCAAGGAAGCCTCCGCTGCGATAGCCCGCCTCGTCCGCTCCTGACGCTCTCGGGCCGCCGAGTTCCGCCCTCAGGACTCGCTGGCCAGGAGGAACGCTCCGAGACCGACCATCAACACCCCACCGGTGCCGCTCACGGTGTCGAGCCGTTTCGGGTCGCGCGCGAACCAGTCCCGGGCCTTGCCTGCCAACATGGCCCAGAGGCCGTCCGAGCAGATCGCCATCGCTGCGAAGACAGAACCCAAGATCATCATCTGGGTGCCGACGTGATCGGCCGCCGGAGCAGTGAACTGTGGCAGGAAAGCGACGAAGAACAGGATCGTCTTGGGATTGGTCATGCCGACGAAAAAACCGATCTGCAAAGAATGACCGCGGGCGGTGAACTCGGCGTCGAGAGCCTTACGCGCTTGATCCCGGTGCCTGATGGCCTGCACGCCGAGCCAGATCACGTAGCCCGCACCGAGAACTTTGACCACGCTGTAGAGCGTGGCGCTGGCCGCCACCAGAGCACCCAAGCCGAGCACGACCAGCAGAACCTGCGCCCACAGCCCGATCCCGTTGCCGACAACGGACAGCAGCGCGTCTTTACGGCCGACTGTGAGCGCGCGTCCGATGGTGAACAGCAAGCTCGGTCCGGGCAGTTGGATGAAGAGGAAGGAGGCGATCAAGTACGCGATCCACTGGTTCGAACTGGGCACCCACGGATTGAACCAGATGAACTGGAATGCAGCTGCAATCACCTACTAGGTTCGATCCATGAAATTCGTTCTCGTTGTCGTCGTGGTGTTGGCTCTTGTCATGCTTGCGTCGTCGGAGATGACACGCAGGCGCGATCGGAACAAGCCGTCGCGTTCCGCATCCGAGAGCGATGTGGCGCAGGTGCGCGCAGCCATCGCGGCCGGTGAGAAAATTCGCGCGGTCAAGATCTACCGTGACGCCACCGGGATCGACCTGCGCAGCGCCAAGGACGCAGTCGATCGCATCGCACGCGACGAAACCCCAGCTGTCTAGGCCGTATCTGTCACAGGAACGTCGTGACTGAGCTACTCCTCAGTTGAACCCGGCGGGCTCGCGGACGGTGTAGGCGGCCTCCAGTCGCTCGCACTCCGCATCGCCGAGTTCCAGCTCGACTGCCGCGATGGCGTCCTGCAGATGCTCCGGCTTGGTGGCTCCCACGATCGGCGCGCTGACAACCGGATTGCGCAGCACCCATGCGAGCGCGACCTGCGCGCGGCTGACGCCGCGCTCATCGGCAACCGCGCCGACCGCATCGACGATCGCTTCGTCGGAGTCCAGGTACAGCGTCTTGCCGAAGTTGTCGGTCTCGCTGCGGTTGCTGCTGGATTCCCACTCGCGTGTCAGCTTGCCGCGGGCCATCGGGCTCCAAGGGATCGATCCGATGCCCTCGTCGACCAGTAACGGAAACATCTCGCGTTCTTCCTCGCGCTGCAGCAGGTTGTAGTGGTCCTGCATGGTCACGAACCGGGTCCAACCGTTGCGTTCGGCGACGTGCAGCGCTTTGCCGAACTGCCAGGCCCACATCGACGATGCACCGATGTACCGAGCCTTGCCTGACTTCACCACGTCGTGCAGCGCCTCCAGGGTCTCTTCGATCCGGGTGTTCGGATCCCAGCGGTGGATTTGGTAAAGATCTACGTAGTCGGTACCGAGCCGGGTCAGACTTGCGTCGATCGAGGCCAGAATGTTCTTACGCGACAACCCCTGGGTGTTCGGGGCATCGCTGCTCACCTTCATATGCACCTTGGTGGCCACCACGACCTCGTCGCGCTTGGCGAAGTCCTTCAAAGCGCGACCGGTGATCTCTTCGCTGGATCCGGCCGAGTAGCTGTTGGCCGTGTCGAAAAAGGTGATGCCCGCCTCGAGCGCCTGTCGGAAGAAGGGCCTACTGGTCTCCTCATCCAGACTCCACGGATGCACGCCACGGGCCGGATCTCCGTAACTCATGCACCCCAGCGCGATACGCGAGACCTGCAGGCCGGTCGTTCCCAGTCGGGTGTACTTCATGGTCATCCGTTCGCCGTCTACGTCAGTTGACGCACTGACCGTACGCCGCGCCGCCCGTCGGACGGGCCGGGGCGTGTTGGGGGTGCTCGCTTACCCTGGGCACCATGACGCGCACTGCTTGGGGTCATGGCCTCATGTCCACGACGTACTCCGGAACAGTCCTGGACACCTGGTACCCCACACCCAGGCTGGGCGACGCCCCCGCCGACGACCCGTACTCGACGCCGGCCAACCTGGCTGCGCTGGCCGGCGATGACATCGCCCGGCAGGTGAAGACAGCGACCGTCCTGACGCAGGTCGACCTGGACACCGCGCCGATCGACGTGCCCGACGCCTACCTGCGCCTCCACCTGCTCTCGCACCGCCTGGCACGCCCGAACGACATCAATCTCGACGGACTTTTCGGCGTCTTGTCGAACGTCGTCTGGACTAGCGCCGGCCCCTGTGCGGTCGATGACTTCGAACAGACCCGGCTCCGACTCAAGATCGACGGGTCGCTGCACGTCTACGGCGTTGACAAGTTCCCGCGGATGACCGACTACGTCGTGCCGACCGGTGTTCGAATCGCCGACGCCGACCGGGTTCGCCTCGGCGCACATCTCGCGTCCGGCACGACCGTGATGCACGAGGGTTTCTGCAACTTCAATGCCGGGACCCTGGGCACCTCGATGGTCGAAGGTCGCATCGTGCAAGGCGTCCTCGTCGGCGCTGACAGCGACATCGGTGGCGGCGCGTCGATCATGGGCACGCTGTCCGGCGGTGGCACGGAACGGGTCAGCATCGGAGAACGTTGTCTGGTCGGAGCGCAAGCCGGGGTCGGGATCTCTCTGGGCGACGACTGCGTAGTCGAGGCGGGGCTCTACGTCACTGCGGGAACCAAGGTCACCCTCGATGACGACTCTGTCGTCAAGGCCCGCGAACTGTCCGGTCGCTCCTCGATGCTCTTCCTGCGCGACTCCACCACAGGGGTTGTGCGGTGCCGCGGTCGCAAGGGTCACGGCATCACCCTGAACGACGTCCTGCACCAGAACTGAGAGCGCTCACCTTCCGCATATGCCATTTCGAAAGAAGAAGAATCCGCACGCGCATGACCGGGAGTTCGACGGCCTGTACGACGGATACGGCGAACGCGACGCGCCTGACCACCACGACGATGAAGCTGAACCTGACGGCCGCCACCACGACCCGGTCGGCTCGCAGTTCGAGTTCCACGACGCGCCGCGTCGTCGTCGCAGTTGTGTCAGGACCGCCGGATGCCTCATTCCAGTGCTGATCGTGGGCGGTATAGCCGGAGGTGCCTACTACGGATACAACCATCTGCTGGACAACTTCGGCTCCACCACGTGTCAACTGACAGCCAAGGGAAGTTTCGACTACTCGCCCGAGCAGGCGGCGAACGCGGCAACCATCGTTGATGTCGGCGTCATGAAGCTGGGCCTGCCATCGCGCGCCGGCGAAGCAGCACTGGTGACCGCCATCACCGAGTCGAAGATCCGTAACCTGACCTACGGCGACCGAGACTCCCTCGGGCTATTTCAACAACGGCC
>JBBPZD010000012.1:0-7917 GCA_038199265.1 Actinomycetales bacterium
CCTCCCGGTTTGCTGGCCGAGCACTGCCAACGGATCCTCGACATCCTGCGGTACGCGGTCCAGGTCGCAACCCAACCACTGGAAATGACCGATCAGCACTATTGAGAACGTCTTTCACATTTCATCAGGCACCACGAGAAAGGGGCACATCAATGGCCATCACCTACCTGAAGAGCTCGCCCGGCATCGCGCCCGTCGATGACTCCGCGACCGCCGCCACCGTCATCGAAATGCTGGCGAAGCTGGAGGCCGAGGGCGAATCGGCCACTCGCGAGTACTCCGCTCGTCTCGATTCCTGGGAGCCTGAGAGCTTCATCGTCAACGACGCTGTGATCGCCGAAGCCAAGCGCAACTTGTCCACGACGATCATCGACGACATCGAGTTCGCGCACCGGCAGGTCCGCACCTTCGCCGACCGCCAGCGAGAGAGCATGAGCGAGTTCGAGATAGAGCTGTCCCCGGGCCTGATCGCAGGCCAGCGGAACATCCCTGTCGACGTGGCAGGTTGCTACGTCCCTGGCGGCCGATACGCACACGTTGCCTCGGCCGCGATGAGCATCGCCACCGCCAGGGCCGCGGGCGTCGGCCACATCACCGCTTGCTCGCCGCCTCGCGGCGAGAACGGCATTCACCCAGCGACGCTGTACGGCATGTCGCTGGCTGGTGCGGACACGATCATGTGTCTTGGCGGGGTGCAGGCGATCGCCGCGATGGCGTTCGGTCACTTCACCGGAAAGCAGGCCGACGTCCTGGCCGGGCCGGGCAACCGGTTCGTTGCCGAGGCCAAGCGACTGCTCTACGGCCGGGTCGGCATCGACGTCGTCGCCGGGCCCACTGAGGCACTCGTGCTCGCCGACGATACCGCCGATCCGTGGATCGTCGCGGTCGACCTGATCAGCCAAGCCGAGCACGGCCTGGATTCGGCGACCATCCTGATCTCGACATCGCAGCGGGTGGCTGAAGAAACGTTGACGCTGATCCCCGCCGCCATCGCGCAGCTGCCGCCGGAGTCCGTCGCCCAGCACGCCTGGGACACCCTCGGTGAAGTCATAGTCACCGACACCCGCGAAGAGGCGGCCAAGCTGTCGGATGAATACGCGAACGAGCACGTGGAGGTGCACTGCGCCGACCTGGACTGGTGGCTGGACAACCTGCACAGCTACGGCTCGCTCTTCCTCGGTGAGGAGACAACCGTCTCCTACGGCGACAAGACCTCCGGTCCCAACCACATCCTGCCTACCCGTGGCGCCGCGAAATACACCGGCGGCCTGTGGGTCGGCAAGTTCATCAAGACCACGACTTACCAGCGGATGACACGCGAGGCCAACGACCAGGTCGGCCGTGTTGCTGCCCGCATCTCCCGCGTCGAAGGCATGGAGGGGCATGCGCTGTCCGGTGACGTCCGACTGCTCAAGTACTTCCCCGGCCGGCCGCTGAACACCTCCGTCTGAACACCTGCACACCTGCACATGCACACTACAAAAGAAGGGGAATCATCATGCACCTCGCCAGAATCCCGCGTCGCCACTACACCGAGGGCGCCACACCGATCGAATATCTGCCGCGTCTGACCGAACACCTCGGCGGACCGCAGATCTATATCAAGCGCGATGACCTGCTCGGCCTGACCGGCGGTGGCAACAAGACCCGCAAGTTGGAGTTCCTGATGGCCGACGCGCTGGCCCAGGGCGCCACCACGATCATCACGGTGGGCGCCGTCCAGTCCAACCACTGCCGCCTGACCCTGTCGGCAGCGGTCCGCGAGGGCCTGAAATGCCGGCTGTTGTTGGAAGAGCGCGTCGAGGGTTCCTACAGCGAAGACGCGAGCGGCAACAACCTGCTGTTCAAACTGCTCGGCGCCGACTCGATCGAGGTCCTGCCCGGTGGCAGCGACATGGGGGCGCGGATGCAGGAGATGGCCGATGAGGTGCGCGCCGAAGGCGGCACGCCGTACATCGTTCCCGGTGGTGGCTCGAACGCGCTGGGCGCGCTCGGCTACGTATCGTGCGCCGAAGAGATCCTGGCGCAAACCTTCTGGAGTTCGATGCGGCTGGACCACGTCGTCTGCTCCAGCGGTTCCGGTGGCACCCACGCCGGCCTGCTTGCGGGCTTGCACGGGACCCAGAGCGGGGTGCCGATCACCGGCATCAGCACTCGTGCCCAGAAGGCAGTCCAGGAGGCCAAGCTGCTCGGGCTGGCTAACGAGACCCTCGAACTCGCCGGCGGCCGGGGCGACATCTCCGCGCAGGAGATGGTCGTGGAGGACGGTTATGTGGGCGCGGGCTATTCGCTGCCGACGGATGAGATGACCGCAGCAATCCAGATCTTCGCCCGGCTGGAGGGCATCCTGCTCGACCCGGTCTACACCGGAAAGACCGCAGCAGGGCTGATCGGTCTTGTGCACGAGGGCCGGTTCAGCAAGGACGACAACGTGCTGTTCATCCACACCGGTGGCGCGCCCGCGATCTACGCCTACCCGGACGCGGTGCTCGCGAATGTCGGCGGCTGACAGTCTGTCCAGGCCCTCACGCATCGTGGGGATCCTGGGCGGCATGGGGCCACGCGCGACCGTCGACTTCTACGACAAGCTCGTGGCCCACACCCCCGCAGACACCGACCAGGAGCACCTGCGGGTGGTCATCTGGGCCGACCCGACCGTTCCGAACAGGCAGGACGCAATCCTGTCCGACGGTGAGAGCCCGGCTCCATGGTTGCGGCGCGGAATGCAGGAGCTGGTTCGCGCCGGAGCAGAGATCCTGGTGATGCCCTGCAACACCGCACACCGCTACGCGCGAGACGTGCGAGACGTGCTGCCCGAGGGCGTGGAGTTCATCGACATCGTGGACATCACGCTCGATGCGGTCCGGCGTCGTCCGTCCGCAGGCGTGGGGTTGCTCGCGACCGACGGGGCCCTGGCCTCGGACCTCTTCCAGTCGGCGTTGCGCGAGATAGGTCGGGACGTCGTAATGCCGTCCGATGCTGATCAAGCGCGCCTCACCGAGCTGATCGGCGAGGTCAAAGCAGGCACCGCCGATGCCACTTCCTACCAACGCCTGGCCCTTGTCCTGAGCGACCTCGCGGCTCGCGGAGCAGGGGTCACCATCGCAGGATGCACCGAGGTTTCCGCCCTCCTCGGCGCTTATCGCGTCCAGGGTGGACCCGACGTCATCGACCCGGCTCTCGAACTCGCGCTCGCTGCGATCCAGCGTGCACGCATGTTCGCGCCCCTATCGGCTTCGCTCGCAGGCTGACCGCACCAGGTTCAGCCACGTGTAGGCCGCTCCCTCCTGGGAGTACATGACCCACGCCCATCCCACTGCATATTGACGGGAAACCGATATGAGCGCTTCGAAAGACCCTGAGAAGAAACCCCGCAAGAAACTCACTGATCCGAACAGCATCGACGGACCGTCCGACCTTCGCTTCTGGGGTGGACCGGCAGTTGCACTCGTGCCCGCCGTGGTGTTGGTGGCCATCCTGCTGTGGCTGTCTCTGGCCGAACGCGCGAGCATCACCGGCTTCTGGGTCGGCGGCTGGGCAGCCATCGTCACCGGTCTGCTGCTGACCCGCACGCCCCGCGAGTTCGCCCTGTCGATCGTGCGCGGACTGACCGGCCAGACCGGTGCCATCATCATCCTGGCTTACCTGTTCGCCGGAGTCTTCGGCAAGCTGCTGTCCGAGGGCGGGCTGGTCAACGGACTGCTCTGGTTCGGAGTCGAGACCGGAGTTCAAGGCGCCGCCTACGTGGTGCTGGCGTTCCTGCTCTCATGCATCTTCTCCGCCGGCACCGGCAGCAGTGTCGGGGCCGTGCTGGCACTGATCCCGGTGCTCTACCCGACCGGTGTGGCGCTCGGCGCGAACCCGACCTGGCTCGCGGTGGCCGTGATCGCCGGTGGCGCGTTCGGTGACAACATCGCACCGATCTCCGACACCACCATCACCTCGGCCTACACCGCGAAAGCCGAGATGGGCGCGGTCGTCAAAGCCCGTATCCCGATGGCCCTGGTCTCAGCAGCCGTCACCATCGTCGTCCTGGCGATCTTCGGCGGCGGCGGAACAGTCTCCACTGCGTCGATCAACGTCGACGCGAAGGCCATCGGTCTGCTGATGATCATCCCGTTCTTCGTCGTGATCATCCTGGCGATGCGCAAGAACCACATCGTGGTCTCACTGATCTGGGGCAGCATCTCCGCTGTGATCATCGGGTTCGGCACCGGGCTCCTCAAGCCAGGTTCGGTCTTCTCGATTCCCGCCAAGCGCGGTGGTTCTACCGGCATCATCGAAGACGGCCTGGCTGACATCACCGGTGCGATTGTGCTGGTGCTGTTCATCCTGGCTCTGGCACAGGTGCTCACCGACGCCGGCGTGATGGCCAGCTTGTTGGCCAAGCTGGAGAAGCGAGCCGCGAACGGCATTCGCAGCGCCGAGTTGATGATCGCCGGCATCACGTTGCTGTTCACCGTGCCGCTCGGGGCGAATGCCCCTGCGATCCTGCTGGTCGGCCCGACCATCGGTCAGCCAATGGGTGCCAAGCACGGATTGGCACCGGCGCGGATTGCGAACCTGCTGGACTGCAGCGCGAACACGGTGTTCTACATGCTGCCGTGGCACAACGCGGTGATCATCTGGTACGCCACGCTGACCACGACCGCAGCCCAGTACAAACTGCCGTTGCCCTCCATTACGTCCGGTTTCCTGAACCCGTACGCCTGGGCGTTGTTGATCGTGCTGTTCATCTCGATCATGACCGGCTGGAACCGTCAGATGGCCGAGCCAGAGGGTGAGAAGGTGCCCAGTGACGACCCTGTGCCGGTCGGCTGATTTGTGGCACTGACTCTTCGAGCTGAGGCGGCGACATGGACTCGTTCATCGACATGATGACGGCCCGTGCTCGCCGTCTCGGCGTGTCTACGGTCGGGCGCCAGGCCATGTGGCGCGCACGTGCTGAGCTGGACGGCCCGGCGATCGAAGCGATCCGTTCGGCTCCGCTGTCCTCCTACGTGTCGGCGACGTCCCCTCGTGCGATACCGGAGCTTCCATGCCACGCGGCAACTGCTCTTTCGTGGGTGTTGGCACCGGGGGAGACGGTCGCGAATCGTGTCGAACGGGCGCTTGCCCTGGTCGAAGACCAGCGCGAACTGAACGCCTTCACGACTGTGTTCGCCGACCGGGCGCGCTGGGAGGCCGAGGAACTGGACCGCAGCAATGCGCAGGGGGCATCGCGGGGTCCGCTGCACGGCGCGGTGCTCGCGGTGAAGGATCTGATGGCGGTGCGGCGACATCGAGCGTCGGCAGGGACCCGCGCGTTTGCAGGTGAGCTGGCTGTCAAGGACGCGGTGGTCCTGCAACGGCTGACTGCTGCAGGTGCCGTGTTGGTCGGCGCTACCAACCTGCACGCACTGGCTTTCGGACCGTTCAGCACGAGTAGTGATTCGGGAGTCGTCGGCAACCCGCTACGACCCGGTGCGGTCGCCGGCGGGTCCAGCGGCGGCTCTGCGTCGGCGGTTGCCTCTGGCCCGGTCGACATCGCGCTCGGCACCGACACAGCCGGTTCGATCCGCATCCCGGGCGCTGCCTGCGGGGTGGTCGGGCTGAAGGGGACATTCGGCACTGCGCCGACTGACGGTGTGTACCCGTTGGGCCCGACCCTGGACCACGTCGGTCCGATGACGCGCACCGTCGCCGACGCGGCTGTGGCGTGGTCGGTGATCTGCGGTGAGCCGGTGTCGACTGGAGTGCCCACGTCTCTGGAAGGAGTGGTGATCGGTGACCCGGCCTCATTCTCTCGTGCGTACCTCGACGGACCAGTGGAGGCTGCGCTGGATTCGGCGTTGGCGTCGGCGGTCGAGTTGGGTGCGCAGGTCGTGCAGGTCCACGCCCCGAGCCTGCATCTCGCTCCCTTGTTGATGCTGTGCAGCATCGGTCCGGAGGCGCTGCAGGTACACCTGGACCTCCTGCGGTCGCGGGCTGATCAGTTGCCAGGGGACGTTCGGCTGCGGTTGGAGATGGCGATGCTGGTCGCCGAAGCGGACTACGAGCAGGCGCAACGACACCGCCGTCAGTTGCGCGCCGAGCTCGCGGCGGTGATGTCTGCGGTGGACGTCCTGATGTTGCCAACGCTACCGATCGCTACCCCGTTGACCAGCGAGATCGATGGAACCACTGGCGGTGGCTGGCTGATCCGTTCAGCGATGTCAAGGCTGACCGCTCCGTTCAACCTCACCGGCCAACCCGCCCTGACGCTGCCGTGGGGGGTGGACCCTGACGGTGGTGGCCTCGGACTTCAGATCGTCGGCGCTCACCACCGCGAGCACACCGTGCTTCAGATCGCAGCCGTGCTCGAAGCAGTCCAGATCAGATGAGCTCGGAGTCGACGAACAACGGGAGGGTAGTCGCCCGTGCGAAATATCGGCACCGGCGCTGAACGGTTCGCCCATTTAAATTCATTCTTAGGTAATTCTTCGATACGAAGATCTTTACAGGGTCTGCGAGTAGGACTATGTTGAAGGTTTCTGGAAGGACGCCACCATGAGCGTTAAACCCCGCACCCGAACATTCACCCGCCTGCTCGTCGCCGCCTTCGCTTTAGCGGGAGCGCCATCGCTGGTATTCACTGGTACAGCTGCCGCAGCTCCGGCGGCCGCCAAAGCGAATTCCTGCTCAACGAGCACTGCGCATTGGGGGTCGCTGACCAAGACTCTCAATCGCAGGACGTCAGCGTCGATCACCAACGTTCGAGCGGGACGTCATACATGTTTCGACCGGATGGTCGTCGATCTGAGGGGTAGAGGGGCCGGCTACACCGTTCAGTACGTGTCACAGGTCCTCACCGAGGGCGGGGGTGCCGTCATCCCGCTGCGCGGCGGCGCGAAGCTGTCTGTCGTCGTGAAAGCCCCCACCTACAACGTCAACACCGGCGTTTCGACCTACAACCCCGCTAACAAGAGCGAGCTGGTCAACGTCGCCGGCTACTCGACCTTCCGACAGATCGCCTTCGGGGGTTCGTTCGAGGGGTACACCACCATCGGGTTGGGTGTACGCGCTCGTCTACCGATGCGGGCCTTCGTTCTCAACGGCCCAGCAGCCGGAAGTCGTGTCGTGGTTGACGTCGCACACCACTGGTGATCAGACACCATTCAGAAGACGGTGGCCCGGTCAGCTGAACTACAGGTCGTTTCGTCAACAACCCGTTAGATAGGTTGCCCACCTTTATCAACGGCTTCATGGATTACAGGGCGTTGATTCCATTGCTATTTGGTCGGCTGCGATATACATAGTTTCTGTTCGATATGTAAGAGGACAAGGTTTGCTTTCAGACACCGGCAACGCTGAGTATTCCGCGAATCAGGGTTATGGTCGCGCCAACGGTGACAACAATCACCGCGACCCGGCGCGCCGCTGACGATGAGACCCGTTCGGCCAACTGGCCGCCGATCAGGATGCCGACCGGAACCATTGCGACGACGGTGGCGATGACCGCGGGCGGGGGCAGGCCACTGGTCGAGGTCGATCCCAGGAAGACCTTGGCGGCTACCGATATCAGGCCCATGGTGCAGAAGATCGGTTGCAGGGTCGCAGCGAACGACCGCTGAGACCACGAGGTGGCCTGCGCGTACAGGAGCATTGCCGGAGCGGCGACACCGACCGTCGTGTTGAGAAACCCGCCGATGGCTCCGGCTGCGGACGCCGGAACTCGTCCGCCCACAGGCGGGAGGCGGACGAACGCAGTAAGCGTGATCGAGATCAGGAGCAGTCCACCGATTCCGACCTCGAGCCAGCCCCGGTCGGCGGCTCCGACAAGTAGCGCACCCGGCACCGAGCCGACCACGATCAGCGGAGCCACCTGCAGGTATCGACCCCAGTCGATATCACGGCGCACTGCAACCGCTATGAGGGCAGCGGACACGATGGTCGTGA
>JBBPZD010000013.1:0-5686 GCA_038199265.1 Actinomycetales bacterium
AGCGCTCGACGTCCGGGTGCGCGCGGTAGGCCACGAAGGCCTCGAGGTCCGCCTGGTAGAACGGGCGGACGAACAGGCGGGGTGTCTCTAAGAACGCAGTGGGGCTCATGTCAGGTGACCCTAGCCACGTTGACCGGCACGTCTTGGGAGCTCTGGTGCCCTGGAACGCGTTCGCCATCACCTCGATGTCGCCGCCACCGTCCCGACTCCGGCGGGGCTTCGCCATCGGACGAAAAGGCCCTCCGAGGGTTCACCTTGCTCGCACTGGCCCGGCACAGATCGAGTCTCCCCGTGAGAACGAGCGTGCGACGGGTCCGTCTCCTTGATCCGATGCCCGAAGCACGGGCAATCAGGACGAGCCGCCCGGACATCACGCGCATCCTCGGTCGGGTACGCGGGTCTGCGAGCCGGCGGACCGACGAGGAAGGGTGCCACGAGTCATCACAAGCCTTCCTTTCGAGGGGGTCGAGATGCTGGTCATACGAGTGGAAGGTGGGCTCGGTCTGTGCCGTGTTCTGCCAGCGTCTGGGTGGTGCTGCCGCCGCGGTGCCGTAGATGGCCTACACCCAGGGCGAGCAGCAGTCCGAGTAGCAAGATGAAGGGCTGGACGCCCCAATAACCCGGGTCGCTGAGGCTGAAGTGGGGCTTCTTGATCAGCGGCAGGCCCCAGGACTGGATGGGCAGCATCACCGTCACGGCGAGGCCGGTGACCCAGAGCCTTCGGCGCCTGTCCCTCATGAACAGTCCGGTGCCGATGCCGATGATGAGTGCGGTGAGCAGTGTCACGTCGTCCTCCGTCGAGCCGTGGTGGTGTGGTTGTGACACTAGGGATCTAGGGGCGCTGCGGGCACGGGGTCGACACGGGTGTTCTTCTGCGTGCCTGCACGGACGTCGTGGACCCGGTAGCGGGTGGACACTGGCCTGGTGACCGGTGACCAGGAAGCCGCGACCCTGGAGCCGGCAGCACTCGACGGCGGCGCTGGGACCACGTCGCGGTGGCGGACGAGGCGCGTAGCCGTCGGGACACTCGCGGTGCTCTCACTGTCCCTGCTGGCCTCGGCCGTCCCCCTAGACCTGGCCTCCCGGCAGCGTGGCCTGGCGGGGGCCTATCTCTTCACGGGGCCGTCGGTGGCGTTCGTGGTCGCCGCCACCGGGGCGATGTTCGTGGGAGCCGTGGTGGCCGTTCGGCGCCCGGGGCACCCTGTGGGTTGGCTCATCTGGGGTCTTGGTGTCTCGATCTGGGTCTCCGGCGACTTGGGCACCTACGCGGCACTCGGGCTCGCGGACCCGCACATCGGCTTGCCGTCAGTCGAGGTGGTCGCGGCGGTCGGGGACTCCTCCTTCGTGCCCTGGTTGACCTTGCTCACCCTGATCCTCGTACTCACCCCACACGGGTTCACCGGCTCCCACCTCGAGCGACGAGCGCTGAGGTTCTGTGTCGGCGCCGGGCTCGCCTTCTTCATGGCCCGGTTGCTGGCCCCGGGCCGCCTCTCCGAGCCTCTGCGGGGCCATCCCAACCCCCTGAGTGCGTCAGGTGGTCTCGGGGATGTGATGCGCGTCCTGGCCAGCGTCGGGGCAGTGGCGGTCAACCTGTCGCTGCTCGCCGCTGTGCTTCTCCTTGTACGACGGTTCTGGCGCTCGAGCGGGGACGAACGGTCCCAGCTGAAATGGGTGGCCGTCGCCTGCACTGGAGTCGTCCCGCTGGCCGTCGTGCCCGCCGTCGTACGGACTCTGCTGTCTCCCGAGGCGGCCGGTGCGGTGATCTCAGTCGTGGTCGGAAGTGGGTTGACGCTGGTGCTGGCCGGCATCGCTGCCGGTGTCTTGCGCTACCGACTCTACGACGTCGACCGACTGCTGTCGGCTGGCGCCGCCTACCTGTTCCTCACCTTCATCGTCCTGATGGTTTTCGTCGTCACGACACTCGGTCTGTCCGAGCTGAGCAGCTCTCAGGACAGCTCGCAGCTGCGGGTACTGGCATCGACTCTGGCGGCCGTCGCGGTGGCGGGTCTGGCACGCCAGTGGGTCCAGGACCACGTGGACCTGCGCTTCCAGCGCCGTCGGTACGAGGCCGAGGCACTGGTCCGGACCTTCCTCGCTGGCCCGGCCGGCGACCGGGGCGACCCAGAACTAATGTTGCGCGAAGCGTGTCGGGACCCCTCGATCGCGGTGCGTTACCGGTCGGAGGACGACCCGCGCAGGCTGATCTTCGCCGACGGGTCCGAAGCAGACGACCACGGGGTCAACGGGCGCCACGGGGTGGAGCAGAACCGGGTCATCGTCACCCGCGGCGCGGAGCTCGTGGCGTACATCGACCACGACCGGGCGCTGAGTGCCGTCCCGCTTGTCCAACGGTGTGCAGACCTGGTTGCGTCTGAGCTGGACAACATCCGCCTCCGCGCTGCCCTTCGCTCGCGTCTCGCCGAGACCGAGCACTCGAGGGCGCGGCTGGCAAAGGCTGCCGCCGACGAACGCCATCGCATCGAGCGCAACCTCCATGACGGAGCACAACAACGCCTCGTCGCGGTGATGGTGTCCCTGAGCACCACAAGACTCCAAGCCGTTAGCGGGGTCCCCAACGTCGCTGATCTACAAGGGGCCATCGACGAGCTGAGAGGAGCGGTGCGCGAGCTGCGCCAGCTCGCCAACGGGCTCGCCCCCGGCCTCCTCAACCGCGAGGGTCTCGGCGCAGCCCTACAGGACCTCGCGGACCGCTCCCCGGTCCCTGTCCTGGTCAGCGCACAGATCCCACGGCTGACCCCGGCCGTCGAGGAGACCGCCTACTACGTCGCGGCCGAGGCGCTGGCCAACGCCATGAAGCACGCCCGCGCGCACCGCATCACCGTCTGTGCTGCGGTGCGAACGGCGAAGCTGGAAATGGAGATCCGCGACGACGGCGTTGGGGGTGCCGATCCAAACGGGGCCGGGCTTCTCGGTCTGGCGGACCGGACCCGGGTGCTGTTCGGCAGCCTTCAGGTCATCAGCAAAAAGGGCGTGGGAACGCTTGTCCGTCTGGAGCTGCCGTGCGAGTCGTGATCGCCGACGACGCCACTCTGCTCCGCGAGGGCCTGTCCCGATTGCTGGCCGAACTCGGTATCGAGACGGTGGCCCAGGTCGGCAACGGAAACGACCTGATCCTCGCCGTGGAACAGCATCTTCCCGACGTGGCCATCGTCGACATCCGCATGCCGCCCACGTGGACCGACGAAGGTGTGGTGGTCGCCGCGCATCTGCGGAAGCACCACCCTGGTGTCGGGGTGCTGCTGCTCTCCCAGCATCTCGACATCAGCGCCGCCCTGGCGCTCGACGACACAAGGCTCGGGGGATTCGGGTACCTGCTGAAGGAAGGGGTCGCCGACGCAGTCGAGCTCTGCGACGCCCTCACCCGCGTTGCAGCCGGACAGACCGTCCTGGATCCCGAGGTTGTGAGCCAACTGATGCAGCGTGGGCGCACCGGGTACGACTGGCGTGTCACCCTGACCGGCCGCGAACGCGAGGTGCTCGCACTGATGGCCGAAGGTCGGTCGAATGCCGCGATCGCCCGCGCACTGACGGTCGCTCCTCGAACCGTCGAGTCACATGTCGCTGCGATCTTCGACAAGCTGGCACTTCCCCTGGGCCCCGACGACCACCGGCGGGTCCTCGCGGTCCGATCGTGGTTCGCGGCATCCTCGGCCGGACCCGAGAAGCGGTCTCCGTGACCTCCCCTAAGACGCACCTGCAGCCGTCCGAGAAGAAGGAAAATTCACATGAACGAGTCTGAGAACCGATCGGTCATCCTCCCCGACGGGCGGACCCTTGCCTACGCGGAGTACGGCGTCCCCGACGGGCGGGTCGTGGTGTGGATGCACGGGCTTCCCGGCTCACGGTTGGACTGGTCGATCGGGAACGGCCCTGCTCTGCTCACCGAGCTCGGACTGCGCGTCATCGCCCCGGACCGCCCGGGCTTCGGCCTCTCGACACCGCACAGCGGACGCACATATGTCTCCTTCGCAACGGACCTCGACTCCCTGACGGGAGCCCTCGGAATCGAGACGGGCACTCTCCTCGGCTACTCGGCAGGCGCCCCCTACGCGCTTGCAGCAGCTCAGGCGAACGTCGGCCACCTCCGCGCGGACGGTGTCGTGCTGGTCAGCCCCATCGGACCGCGATCGACTCCGCAGTTCGGCGACGGTCTAGGACAGACCGACAAGGTCATGCTAATGCTGGCCCGAGTCCCACCAGTGGCGCGTCTGGCGATGAGGTCGGCGATCCGCGACGCGCGCGAGCAACCCGAGAAGTTCTTCACGACCCTTCGAAAGGACTTCTTTACGAGCGCCAGCGACACCCGCCTTCTGGACGAGCCCGACACCGCCGATCGCGTGCTGACCGCGTTCATCGAGGCCACCGCACAAGGCGCCGGAGGCTGTGTCAGCGACTGGGCGTTGTGGGGGCACTGGTCCTTCGACCCCCAGAGTGTCCACACCCCCACCCACATCTGGCACGGCGACGACGATCCGCTCGTGCCCCTACATCATGCACGGCACCTACAAGGTCTCTGCCTCAGCGCGCACCTCGAAGTCTGGAGCGGCGAAGGGCACCTGCACGACGACGATGTATGGCGACAGGTCCTCTCCACACTCCCGTGATCGGGGTCAACTGCAACGCCGTGGAACCAGCAAAACACCAGAGACTCCAGCCAACCCAGTACTAATCACAGCCGACAATGCGCTCATCGCGTTTCGCGACATTAGAGCAACAAGACCTTGGGCTCACGGCTCCCAGGTTTGGTGTCGAGGTCAATGAACTGCCGCTTGCTGATCGGCGTGGCAGGATGAACCGCTCGTGGTGACCCACGCCGTGCCGTGTTCAGGGAGGTTGTAGACGATCGCGTTGTGCACGAGGTTCGGTGTCATCTGCAGCGGAAGCGCGTGTGAGCCGTTGGTCAGGCTGAATACCAGCCGTTCCCCAACGCGGAGTACGTCGGACCCCTCGTCCCCGCGCACCGGGCGCCCAGTGACTCTTCGCCGCTGCCGGACGCCGTTATCGACCCCACTGCGACGGTCGTCGTGGTCTTCCAAGGCACCGTGGACAACACCGATCCGAACAAGTTGATCGTCCCTACCATCGAGGCACTCAGGGACTCCGAGTACGTCGTCGTGGCCACCACCGCCGGAGCACAAACAGCGGAGCTTCGCGCGCGCTTCCCAGAACGCAACGTCGTCATCGCGGACTTCATCAACTACGACGACCTGTTCCCCCACGTCGACGTCTTCGTCACGAGCGGCGGCTTCGGCAGCAACCTCGCTGCCTTCCTGCACGGCGTCCCGGTCGTTGGCGCGGGCAAGCGCGAGGGCAAGAACGACATCAACGCCCGAATCGGCCACAACAATCTCGGTATCGACCTGCGAAGCGAGCGCCCTAAGCCAGCGGCGATCCGCAAGGCGGTCCGCAGGCTCCTCGACGACCCGGCCTACACGCGAAAGGTGCCGACCTCCGCGCGGAACTGCAGTCCTACGACCCGATCCAGACCATCGAGAACTGGCTCCTCCAGGAGAATGCGACCACACGCCCCTGAACGCGTCGTGCACCTATGCTGGTTGCTGCTATGTGGGCGCAAAGGGCTACCCGGCGACCCTCCTGTGGTCAGACTGCGGGACCAAGTCCGAGCGGGCGCGCGGGCCTCAAGGATCCTAGACGCGGCGGGGCC
>JBBPZD010000014.1:0-6138 GCA_038199265.1 Actinomycetales bacterium
CCGTGTACTTGTCTGACAATTGCCTGAGAACCGACACGGTCAAGGCTGTGATCGGCGGCTCATGGGTCCGACGGTGTCGTACGGCGAATGGTTCCCGCTAATTTCCGGCTGATAGAGGTAGGCCCTGGTCAGATGACGCGCAGCCTGATCGTCTCAGGAAGTTGGGCGAGCTCGTCGATGGCCACCTGCGGGATGTCGCCGACGTCGGTGACGACGTAACCGTTGTCACCAAGCGTCGCGAGCATCTGCCCGTCGATGTTCACCCCGTGCTGACCCAAGATGCTGTTGACCTTGGCCAGGACACCGGGGATGTTGACGTGCAGGTGCGTGATTCGGCGCGCACCGGGCCGTGCTTCCAGGGTCAGGGTCGGCAAGTTCACGTTCAACGTGGTGGTGCCGCGCTCGATGAAGTCGCGCAGCTTGATGGCCACGAACCGGCCGATGTCCTCTTGCGCCTCCTGGGTGGAGCCGCCGACGTGCGGGGTGAGGATCACGTTCGGGATGCCCTGAAGTGGGGAGCTGAAGGCCTCACCCTTGGCTTTGGGTTCGGTGGGGAACACGTCGACGGCGGCTCCGGCGATGTGCCCGGACAGCAGATTCTCGCGCAAGGCGTCGTAGTCGACGACGAAACCGCGCGACAGGTTCAGGAAGAGGGAGCGCTCGCGCATCTGGGCGAACTGCTCGGCGCCGAAGAAGCCGGCGTTGCCGCCCCGGTCGTCGACGTGCAGAGTGACGACCTCAGCGATTGCCAGCAGCTCTTCAAGGGACTCGCAGCGGTGCGCGTTGCCGAGGGCCAACTTGTCTTCGGCGTCGTAGAAGTGGACCCGCAGCCCGAGCATCTCGGCGACCACAGACAGCTGGCTGCCGATGTTGCCGTACCCGACGATCCCGATGTTCCTGCCGCGGATCTCGTGGCTGCCGGTGGAGTCCTTGTTCCAGACGCCCGCGTGTAGGTGCGCGTCTTTTTCGGTGAGCCGGCGGGCCATTGCGATGATCTCGCCGATGACCAGTTCGACCACGCTGCGGGTGTTGGAGAAGGGGGCGTTGAACACCGCTACCCCGCGCTTGGCGGCGGACTTCAGGTCGACCTGGGTGGTGCCGATGCAGAACGCCCCGATGGCCTGCAGATCAGGAGCGGAGTCAAGGACCCGGTCACTGACCTGGGTTTTGGAGCGAAGACCCAGCAGGTCGACGCCGGGCAGGGCTGCGATCAGTTCGTCCTCGTCGAGGGCGCCGTTTCGGATCTCGACCTCCATCCCCGCCTCCTGCAGCATCGAGACTGCGTAGGGGTGGATGTTTTCCAGGAGTAGTGCTTTCACGCCTGCCATTGTGCCGGGCTGACTTAGCTGGTGCGGTCGGCGTCCGGCTGCCGAACCTGCGATCAGACTGCTCCGAGGGCGGGCAGGATCACCCGTAGTGCGGCGTCGATCTGCTCGACCGCAGCCTGTGCAGCGTCGTGACTTTTACGGAATGGGTCTTCGATCTCGTCTTGCGACAGTGGACGGTCGCGGGTCTTGTCCATGAACACCAGCGGGTCCTCCCCCGGCGGCAGATCAGCCAGTAGTCGCGCGGCCTGCTTCATCAGGTACGTACGCCGGAACACCCCCGGCGCCTCATCGACGATCCACGCGTTCTGCGGAGCGCTCGCAGTCAGGATGAGCGTCGCCTCGCCCAACATCGGGATCGTTGCCTGGCGCGACGTGAAGCTGTCACGAGGCACGCCAAGGGCATCGAGCTCAATGCCGACCGCAGTCAACACGCGATCACTGCGCACCGCGCGCACCCCGTAACTGGCGAAACTCCATGCGCTCTCCGAATCGACCCGGTGGCGCGAGATCAGTTCAGCCGCAGGCGATCTCGCAAGATTTCCCTCACACACGAACAGCAGCAGGTGATCGCTCACAGCACTCTCGGGCACGGCACCAGGGTAGGCGCTCACTGCACGCTGGCTCCTATTCACCGGATGGAGCGCGCCTG
This sequence comes from Actinomycetales bacterium, assembly GCA_038199265.1. GTDB lineage: Bacteria > Actinomycetota > Actinomycetes > Actinomycetales > Dermatophilaceae > Allobranchiibius. The sequence goes on from JBBPZD010000014.1 coordinate 1,978, forward strand.
GACTCCGGTGGAGCGCCCGGGTCGCACTTCACCTGTCCGAACCCGCCTATGCCCAGAACACAAATAGCGAGGGAGATGATTGTTATTGATTCGATAAAAATTCGGCCCCCGATTGTATTTGACCCTAAAAGGTGAACGATTTGGCTCCACCCAACGCAGACTACAGCCACACCAAAGCCAGCCACCATTGAAATTGGGGTCTTTCGTAGCACTAATATTATAGCTATAAGGGGGACCCAAAGTGCGTGGAACGGCCATGAAACTGGTGAAAGCAAAACACTGGCACACCCCAATAGACAAATCGCCGATAATTCGTCACCTCTTTTCGCAGAACGCCGTGCCTGGATGTAGGCTGCGACCGTCGCAGAACCTGCCACAACCAGCCACAAAATAACCTGACTCAAGCCTGTTACGCCTAGTCGGGCGAACATTCCGCGGGCAGACTGATTTCCGCTGAAGGCTGTTTCACCTATTCTTGAGGTGTCGTAGATCGCCGAGAGCCAGTACGTTGCAGACCAATCTGGGTGGAGAATGGCCCCCAGAACGGTGAGGCCTGCGAACGCTCCAACACTGTTCGCGAAAGCCCTCCACTGCTTGGTGATGATGAAATACGGAATGAAAATCAACGGTGTCAGCTTGATAGCAGCCGCTGCCCCCACGAGAATTCCTCGGAGGTGACGTGGCCATGGGCCGCAAATATCGAGGACCACCGCGACGATGAGGAAAATGCTGATCTGCCCAGCGACTATATTACTTTGAACCTGGACTGTCTCAAGCAGGAAAAAAGTAGCAAATGCGATTAAAACAAAATTCTCGGACGATCTCATTGCATTTGGTCGGGAATAACGCACTATAAGCCATGCTAAAAAAGCGACTACGACAAACGTGGATAACGTCCAGAGCGGATTGATCAAAATCTCTGAAACTCTCGACAAGGGCGAAAGAATTACCTCTGCGATCGGCGGATAGGTAAAACCGAGCGCCTCCCGCGCGGTGCGATAGTCGTAAAGGTCGCCGCCTCGTTGCACAAATTTTGCTGCATCGATATACACGTGCAAATCCCCAAGAGGGCGATCCTGGTCGCGAGATAAACGCCAGTTACTCCAAGCGGCACCGACGACAGACAGCGCGCCGAGGATGCCAACCGCCCACCATCCGATCCGACGAGACCCGAACCGTCGTTCGCTAGATTCAGCCACCTGGCCAGCCTATTCGCTATGAAGGGACATTCTTGCGTTCAGCGCGTGCCAAAGTGTTCTACCTCTCTCGCCGTACGGATGAAATTGGTCGGCACTAATCGATCGAAGGAGAGCTGGCAGTCAGACAGGTAGCCCGGTTGTCTATTCATCTTTTCGACTCAGAACTTCAAGCACGACCGCTTTCATCGGCTGCCATGGCGGGGCGCACGGCAGCCGGGGCGGACGAATGCGGCGCGAGCTCCGAGCGGCGCTGGGCCAGATTGCTCGCACGAACTGCCGACAATTGCGGCCGCTGGAGCTGCTCGAGCCCGGCTGGGCGATCACCGCGCAGTCCACGATGGCGGCCTACGCACCTATTACTCGACCCCGTCGGAAGTCGGGCGACAGCTTGAACGGACCGGGTAACCGACGTAAAGGCTTACGACCCCTGAGGCAGTGAGGTTCCGCGGTACGACATGGCAACAAGGCCTTACCAGACACAGCCCAAGCCGCTAGTGAGCGTGCCTGCACGCCGCAAGTGTCAACAACATGCCAGCCCCTACGAGCGTCGGAAGATTTTTCGGCCAACACCTCTTACTGCTGGGTGACGGCGAAGGCGACTCTGTTGGCGGCGTAATTCGCGCTGAGACCGTCGACCATGGTGGTCGAGGCTGGCACTAACGTCGGATCGGCGGAGCAGCGCATCGCTTACGAAGATGAGGTTGTACTGATCTGATCCTTGGGTGTCCCGAGCGACAGGACGGATTTTATGCCGAGCCAAAGCAGCGACAACATCAACATCTAGCCATTGACCAACCCACGAAACCTCGCTCTCCACTTCGATCTTCGCGACCTGGCACACTTCTAGGAACTTGTTACCGCCCGCGAGAACGATTCCACTCGCGCCCTCAACGTCCATCCAAAGTGCACTTGACTTGGCATCATTCAAAGTTGCATTCAACGTTGTAGCCGGGACGACCACCTCTTCGAAGGTGACGTGCCCTAAATATCCAGCGTTATCGGTCCGCCGGAGCAGACCATTGAAGCCCTCCACGGCCTTGATATCTCTAGTCGAGCTGCCGACGACCATCTGCATCGTTGCCGTATCAGCACCCTCAGCAAGCGCTTCCTGTCGATAATCCACGCCCAAGGCCTCGTAGTCGCGTAAACCCCTGAAATGTTCTGCATTTCGAGGATTAGCTTCGAATGCGACAACGCGTGCCCCAGCTACTTCCCGCCTCACACGCACCGAGGCCGCAGCCTCGAAGGCGCCGGCTTCGATGAATAGCTCTGGCTTGGCACCGCGTACTAGCTCATGGAAGAGCTCATCCAGCAAGAAGGTTGAGCGGTATCGAGTATGAGGATCGGTGGCGTACCCATTCGTTCCAGTCGCCAATCGGGCTAGGGCGGTCACGTAGTCCTCGGGCTGTGACATGGCAGCATTATTGCAACTAGAACTCCTCACGGTGTCGCTATGGCCGTCAGCAAAGAAATACACACTACTGCGTAGTTCTAGAGATTACGTCGATTGGGTCGTCGTGGTCCAAGAGCACCGTAAGAACCGAGTCCCCTGAGGTGATCTGGTGGTCCGACCACTTCAGTTCGATTCCCGCATCGGCGAACGCTGCGGGCGCGTCCTGCCCCATGTAAGCCGACGCCCCAGCCCCCGAGAGGTATGTCGTACCCCCTACGGCGTGCACCTGCTCTATCAACCGTGCCACCCCTGCCTCCTTAGGCGGATCGGTGAATGCCAGCGGGGTGCGGATCTCGAGCACGTCACGCAGCACGAGGACCATCGACAGGTTGACCTCGTCAAGGGTCGTGCCCTCACATGCTCCGATGCGGTCCAGCAGCGGCAACCCCCGCGACTTCCAGTGCTTCGAGCCGGTGTACCGACCACGGATGATCCCAGCGAGCCTGTCCTGCCAGCCGGGCAGCACGGTGACCGAGGTGATGGGCACCAGCGAGGGTTTGCCGTCGAGCTGGTGGGAGCACCATGCATCCCGCATGGTGACCCGACGCTGGTAACCGTGCTTCTGGAACTGGTCGTGCCGGGAAATGATGAAGAGGTCGCTATTGATCATCTTGAACCAGAAACCGGAGTAGGGCAGCAGATCAGGTTGGTGGATCGCGATGATCACGGTCTGATGGCCCGCACAACCGCGTACTGCTCGGCGTATCGGACCAGCCTTGGATGTCCCAACGCAGTCGCCATCTCTTTGACGCTTGTCATGGCGTGCACGTCGTCGGGGATTTCGCTGGCATAGGCCAGGCAGGCAGCCACCTTGGCATCGATGTGCTCTTCCTCCAGTGATTCGAAGATGTTCCAGCGCAACTCAGACTGGTAGAGGTTCACGTCGTATGCGGCGATGTCGTAGACGTACACCGATGGCGGGAACCAGTGCGCCCGGCTCATCGACGCGCGACACGCTCGCATCCCTGCCTCGTACGCAGCGATGTGGTCCTGGTGCAGGGACGGGTAGGGCAGGTAGACCTCTTGTGGTTGGTGCTGCGCGAACACGTTGTCCATTGCCTGCACGAGTGCCTGTTGGTCGTCTCCGATGTGACCGTCTCGAAAACCCAACCGCACCGAGTCCTGCACGCCCAGAGCCTCGAGTGCAGCCGCATGCTCCCGGGCCCGGACTTCGCCACTATCGGCGACCACGACGACCAGGCTTCCGGCGGGTCGTTTGGCGAGCAATCCCCCACAGCCGAGTGATTCGTCGTCCATATGCGGCGCGACCACCAGCCGGGTCGTTGTCATAGTTCACTCCTTGCGGGGTTGAGTCCGGAGACAATGCCGCGTTGTTTAAGCGCAGTGGCCACCTCGCCCCACATCACCCGCGGATTGAAAGTCGACTCCACTCTGGCGCGCGCTCTGGATCCGAGGGCTGCACGCAGTTGGTCGTCCCCGAGCGCGCGCCGTAACGCCGCTCGCCACCCGTCGACATCGCCGACACTTACCAGAAGGCCGTTGTCTCCA
>JBBPZD010000015.1:0-15728 GCA_038199265.1 Actinomycetales bacterium
CCGAACGGGGCCGGGAAATCCACCATGATCCGGGCACTGCTGGGGATGCTGCGAGCAGACTCGGGGTCGATGACAGTGTTCGGTCGTGATCCGTGGTCTGACGTAGTGGCGATCCACCGCCGGCTGGCGTACGTGCCGGGCGATGTCGCTCTGTGGCCGAACCTGTCAGGCGGGCAGACCATTGACCTGCTGTTGCGAATGCGGGGCGCGAACCCCCGCGCCACCAGGCGCGCGGAACTGCTGGAGCGGTTCGAGCTCGACCCGCACAAGAAGGGCCGCGCCTACTCCAAGGGCAACCGGCAGAAGGTGGCACTCGTGGCAGCCTTCGCCGCCGACGCTGAGCTACTGATCCTGGACGAGCCGACCTCAGGGCTCGATCCGCTGATGGAGGAGGTGTTCAACCAGTGCGTCACAGAGCGCATCAGCACCGGGGCCACAGTGCTGCTGTCCAGTCACATCCTCAGCGAGGTCGACGGCCTCGCTGATCGGGTGACGATCATCCGCGAGGGCCGGGCAGTCGAATCCGGCACCCTGACCCAGCTTCGCCACCTGCGGCGCACCCATCTGCGGGCGGAAGTCTCCCACCCCGGCGACCTAAACCTGGTCGGGGTGTACGACCTGTGTATCCGGGGCGCTGTCGTGGTGTGCACGGTCGAGCCCGACATGCTGACCGGGGTCCTGACCGAATTGGCCCGGGCCGGCGTCCGCGACCTGACGTGCACGCCGCCGACATTGGAGGAGCTGTTTCTGGACGCCTACCGCGGCACGACCACCCCGGCCAGGCCTCGCCGGTGAGTACCACCCTGGCCGGGATTGGCCCGCTGACCCGACTCGCAGTGCGCCGCGACGGGTTCCTCCTGAGCGCCGGGATGGTTGTGTTGGTGGGGGGCTGCGCGGCCTCGGCCACCGCGACCGGGTCCCTCTACACGACGGTGCCGCAGCAGGTGGCTGCCGCGCAGGCGATTAATACCAGCCCCGCCCTCGTGGCGCTCTACGGGCCGATCCTGGACACCGGCAGCCTCGGTGAGCTGGCGATGACCAAGATGACCGTGCTCTACGCGGTATTCGTCGCGGTCCTACTTGTCGTGCTGGTCCGGCGACATACCCGCACCGAAGAGGAGTCTGGTCGGGGTGAGCTGCTTGCCGGAACCGCGATAGACCGCGCCACGCCCCTGGCTGCTGCTACCGGCGAAGGGATCGCAGCGTCTCTGCTGTTGGGGGCGGGGGCCGCGGTCGTCGACGTTGCCGCGGGCCTCCCTCTGACTGGGTCGCTGCTGTTCGGGGCCTCTTGGGCGGGCATCGGACTGGTCGCGACGGGCCTCACCGCCGCGGCCTGCCAACTCTCCGCCAGTACCCGCACGTGCGCCGCTGCTGCTGCGGTCGCGCTCGGAGTGTTGTTCGTGCTCCGCGCTGTCGGTGACACCAGCGCGCCGTGGCTGAGCTGGCTGTCCCCGTTCGGCTGGTCCACCCAATTGCGGGCCTGGTCAGGCCCCCGCTGGTGGGTTCTGTTGCTCTACCCGGCCGCCGCCGCCGCTCTCCTGGCAACAGCTCACGGGTTGCGCGCCAGACGAGACCTGGGCGACGGGCTCCTTGCTCCCCGCCCGGGACCCGCCACCGGTTCGCCCCGGTTGGGCGGCGTGGTCGCATTGACTACGCGGCTACACGCCACCGCCATCGTCATCTGGACCGCGGCCGCCGCTGTCCTGGGACTGGCACTCGGCGCGATCGCGCCCAACATCGGGGACCTGCTGGGCTCCCCCAACGGACGCGACATGCTCGCCCGCATCGGGGGCGTGGGCACGGTGCAGGACACCATGCTGGCTGCTGAACTCTCCATCGTCGCGGTGCTCGCCAGCTGCTTCGCCGTCACTGTCATCACTCGCGCCGGCGCTGACGAACACGACGGGCGCACAGAACAGGTACTTGCCACAGGCACCTCCCGGGTGCGCACCTACCTCGCTACCGCGGTCGTGGCCATCGTTGGTTCCACCTGGCTGCTGCTGATCACCGGGCTGAGCATGGCGATCGGCTTCGGCGCGGTGGCGGGAGACTTGGGTGACGGTATCGGGCGTACGCTGCCCGCTGCCCTCACTCAGGCGCCGGCTGTGTGGCTCGTCACGGCGCTGACCGCAACCGCTTACGCGCTGCGCAGCAGCGGGGCCGTGGCCGGATGGATCCTGCTGGCCCTCTTTCTGAGCCTCGGACAGCTCGGTGAACTGCTTCGACTCCCCACCTGGATGATCGACATCTCCCCATTCAGCCATGTGCCGCGAATGCCAGTCGAACCCTTCGCCTACCTACCCACCATCACCATGAGTCTGCTCGCCGCCGCCCTCCTGACTATCGGTGCCATCTCCTTCCGCCACCGCGACATCGGGTGAGCGCACCGGATACCGTCGCGAACGGATCGAGCTTCAGGCTGTCCGCCAGAGCCCGTCAGCTGTTCACCTACGCACGGCTGTAGAGCGAGCCAGGTCAGATCAGCGGGACCGGCGGCTGAAGTTCGCCGCCGAGTGGTTCCCACTGGATGCGGATGCCGCGCCACGAGTGCCCGAACCGGTTCCCGCGGTGCGAGACCCAGAGCCGCCACCGGTGCGACGACCGCCCGAACTTGATGCCGAGCCGCCTGAGCCTGATCCGTTACGGCGGGAACCTGAGTTCCCACCACCGTTCCTGGCCTGGCTGTTGCCCTGCCGATTGGCGGGATTCTTCCTGGCCGGTCGCTGTTGCTGGACGGGTGCCGGCGGTGCGATCCCCTCGACCAGCACGCGGTCGCCCGGCGCCAACTCACGCAGCACGGGGTGCTGGGTGTCGGCGAGCTGGGTGGTTGTCGGACGGATGCCGGCAGCCCTGGTGAGGCTACGCACATCGGCGCGTTGGTCAGGCGTCATCAGGGTGATCACGGTGCCCTCGTTGCCGGCCCGCGCCGTGCGGCCCGAACGGTGCAGGTAGGCCTTGTGTTCAGCTGGCGGGTCGGCGTGGATGACCAGCGCGACGTCATCGACGTGGATGCCACGCGCCGCGACATCGGTGGCGACGAGGGTATTCACGGCGCCGGAGCTGAAAGCTGCCATGTTGCGGGTACGGGCGTTCTGGCCCAGGTTGCCGTGCAGATCGACGGCGGGTACACCGCGGGTGTTGAGCTGACGGGCCAGCGCCTTGGCGCCGTGCTTGGTGCGAGTGAAGACAACGGTCCGCCCCGGCGCCGAGGTCAGATCGACCAGCACCGGCACCCGGAGGTCCTTCTCGACACCCAACACGTGGTGGGACATCGCTGCGATGGGCGACTGTGCTGAATCGGCTTCGTGCGTCACCGGTTTGTTCAAGAACTCGCGCACCAGGACGTCGATCGCCTTGTCCAAAGTGGCTGAGAACAGCAACCGCTGGCCGTTCTTCGGTGTCTGACGAAGCAACCGGCGAACACCGGGCAGGAAGCCCAGGTCGGCCATGTGATCGGCCTCATCCAGGATGGTGACCTGCACCGAGTCCAACCGGCAGTGGCCTTGGGAGATGAGGTCTTCCAGCCGCCCGGGGCAGGCGAGCAGGATGTCCACCCCGTTCTGGAGCCCGCGGACCTGCGGGTTCTGGCCGACGCCACCGAAGATCGTCAACGTATTCAGGCCCATCTTCTGAGCCAGCGGCTTGATCACCGCGTCGATCTGGGTTACCAGCTCGCGAGTCGGGGCCAGGATCAGGGCGCGCGGCTGACGACGTGAACGTTCGCCCTTGCCCTCAGCGAGGCGTGTCACCAGCGGCAGTGCGAAAGCGAGCGTCTTGCCGGAGCCGGTGCGGCCACGGCCCAGAACGTCGCGGCCTGCAAGGGAGTCGCGCAGGGTCGCGGCCTGAATCGGAGTTGGTTCGGTGATGCCTTGCGCGGTCAGGATGTCGACCAGGGTGGAGGGCACGCCGAAGTCGTGGAAAGTTGCAGTGGCAGTCATGTATTCGCGATCTAGGAAAGGTCTCCGCGGATTGGCCGGTTCTCCAGGTTGGAGGGCCGCGCATGGAGCAAACTCAACATGCGGATCAACCCGTGCCGAGAACTACAACGAATTGACGTAGCTCAGACTACCGGTCCTACCGGCTGTGGACCGAATCGTAGCGAGGACGGCGACGATCGCGCTGCTCAGGATGCTGAGGCGACGTCCTGGATGACTTCGTTTCGGCGCAGGAACCACGGCTTGAACGGCGGGTCGAAGCGAGCGAAGCGTGGTGGCCCGACAGGAGCCAACTCGGCCGCTGCGACGGCGGTCAAGAGCTCGCGGAGGTGTCGATCGTAGGAGGACTGGGTCCATCGGCCTGAGTAGCGAGCAGCGGCAGCGACCCGCTCGGGGACAGCGCGTACCCGGACCTGCGGGTCTGTGGGGGCAGGTGCTGTGTCCGCTGTCATCGTGGCCGGCAGCACAAACGCGACGACATAACTGTCACCCGCACCCTTGGCCTGCACGACCGGGGAAGTCATCGCGATCTTCTGCGACGCAGTTGCCTCCTGCACCACCGGCGCGGTCATGGCAACGGACTGCTGTGACCGGTTGTCTCCGGAGATGTAACCGAAGAGGGCGCGAAACGCGCGGTTGCCGGCCTCCTCGAAAGTGCCGTCCAGCTCGACCTCGGCGACCACGTGAGCGGGGTAGCGCCGCAGCTCGAACGCGTCACTCTCCTGGAGGACTTCGTACGGCTGCTGCTCGGTCATGTCTGGGACGTTACGCCGCTCGCGCCCTCGATCCGCCTGCCGGTCATCCGGTGCGGAATCAACCTCAACCAGCGTCCGCGCTCACCGGGAGCCCACGGCTGCACCGCATTGGCCTGGGTACGACTCGCGATCTCCTCGCGGTGGGCATCGGTGACCTCCTCGGCCAAGGCCAGGATCAGCACACTCCATCCGGTCTGCGCGTCATCGTCGATCTCGTCCACCTCGAAGCAGACATTCGCATGCGACGCTGCGCTCAGCTTGGTTCCAGATTCGGTGCGCACGATCACGACGTCACCGTCCAGGCCGTAGTTGACGACGAAAATCATCGGATAGTTCTCGGCGGTCACACCCAACCGGCCGACCTGTTTGGATCGCAGAAGGTCCAGGCACTGCGTCGAGCTGAGTTCCTGCATTGTTCGTGTCATCACGCCTCCGTTTGCAATGAACCTACGGGTGGAACCCTCGCTCGCACCATGACCTTGGTCCCAAGGAACCGGGACCTGCGCCTCATGCAGGAACGTTCGCGACAGGTAAGCGTGGAGGAGTCGCGAGCACCACAAGGTCTCGAGCAAGGTGAAGGAGCCACCATGTCGGACGATCCAGCCCCCGCAGGACCCATCGTCGTCGGAGTCGACGGCTCCGAACCCTCCCGTCGAGCGCTGCGCTGGGCGCGGGCCCTGGCCGACTCGTCCGGGCTGCGTGTCGATGCGATCGCCACCTGGGCGATGCCCGTCACGGCCGGCGGTTTGGGGTGGGTCGACGTCCCGTCGGACTGGGACCGCACCGAGGAGATCACCGCGATGCTGGACCACACGCTGGCCGAGGTCTTCGGCGCCGATCAGCCGCAGGATCTGCGCCCGCTGGTCCAGCACGGTCTTGCTTCAGAGGTTCTCCTCGAGGCGAGCAAAGGTGCTTACATGGTGGTGGTCGGCAACCGCGGGCACGGCGGGTTCACCGGCATGCTGCTCGGATCGGTCAGCGCAGCCTGCACTGAGCGCGCGGCCTGCCCGGTGGTGGTTGTTCGCGGCGACACACCGCCGCCACCGACTCGCTGACCGACCTGGTCGCTCACCTATCGTTTGAGGACGATGCCTTGCTCTGACCCGATCCGGCTTTTCCTGTTGGACGACCACGAAGTCGTCCGCCGGGGTCTCATCGACCTCGTCGAGATGGAAGACGACATGACCGTTGTCGGGGAAGCGGGAACGACCGCTTCCGCGCTGGCGCGGATACCCGCCACCCGCCCCGATGTGGCGATCTTGGACGCACGGTTGCCCGACGGCAGCGGCATAGAAGTGTGCCGCGAGATTCGCTCGATGCTGCCGGCGACCCGCTGCCTGATCCTGACCTCCTACGACGACAACGACGCGCTCTTCGCTGCAGTGATGGCTGGCGCCTCGGGGTTCCTGCTCAAGGAGATACGGGGTACCACCATCGTCGACGCGATCCGACAGGTCGCGGCCGGAAAGTCGTTGATCGACCCGGCCGTGACCGGCCGGCTGCTCGCTCGGATCCGTGACGAGGAATCCCACCAGGAGCGGCCCGACCCCCGGATCGCCTCGCTGACGGTGCGCGAACGGCAGGTACTGACGCTCATCGCCGACGGCCTGACCAACCGTCAGATCGGTGAGCACCTGGATCTCGCCGAGAAGACGGTCAAGAATCACGTGTCCGGTGTGCTGGCCAAACTGGGTCTCGACAGCCGCACCCAGGCTGCGTTGTTCGAGGTTCAGCGCAGTGTGCCGCCGGGGTGAGATTCGCCGGTCGCACAGGACCTTCGCCTCAAGACCTCACCCGTACGGTGCTCGAGACTGGAGCAACGCCACTCGAGAGGATTCTCCAATGAGTACGGACGACCACTCCGACCTCGCCCGCATCGTGGTGGGGGTCGATGGTTCCGAGCATTCCAGGCATGCGCTGCGCTGGGCGACCTTCATGGCCGACGCGATGGGCGCTGAGATCGACGCCGTGGCCGTGGCCGAGTTGACGGGTGCCTCGGCCGGCGCAGGATGGTTCCACATAGCGGCGACGCGAGGGCAGCTCGAGGGGGCCACCGCGATGCTCGGTCAAACCCTCAACGACGTCTTCGGCGCCGACCAGCCGCCCGGACTACGACCGATCGTCGAGCAGGGTGTCCCCGCGCAGGCGCTGCTCGGTGCCAGCAGGGGAGCGCAGATGCTGGTGCTCGGTAGCCGCGGGCAGGGCGGGTTCCGCGGTCTGATGCTCGGATCGGTCAGCGCGACGTGCGCGGCACACGCGACCTGCCCGGTACTCGTCATCCACGGTGACAACCCGCACCCATAGGCGTTTCAGCAGAGCTGACAACTGTTTGGTTCGAACTCGCGCAGTCACCAGGGCCTGCGGACTGCAGCATGCCATCTTCAGGTGGCCGGGTAGGTCGGTTGCCGGTCGGCCCCGCTGCCGGTCAAGGCGACCCCGCGGTGCGGGATGTCAGCGTCGTGAGGTGGGGCTGGTGGCTCCCCAGATGTAGGCGGCTTCGTTGTAGCGGACCCGGTAGTCGCGCTTGGCCGTTGTTGTGTAGCTGTAGGTGATGGCACCGGAGGAGTTGGTGGTGGCTAGTTTCAGGTTGGTCCAGATGGAGCTGCCGACCGTGCGGTATTGGATGGTTGCGCCTTGGCCGGCCCAGGGGATGTTGTAGTCCAGGCTGGTTGCGTAGCGCACGGCGCGGGAGTCGATCGTGATCTTGTTGCCGGAGCGTTTGGTGTGCAGCCCCGCCCACGAGCCGACCTTGGTAGTGGTCTTGGGTGCGTCCTGGGAATACTCGTGATCGTTCGTGTCGGCCGCGCCGAGACCGTTCCAGGTGCGGGTACCCAACGGACTTTGATTTCCCACATCCCAGGTGGTGCGGTAGTCGCCGACGAAGAAGGCCGTGTCGAAGGCGACTTCGGGGTCCTGGACGGCGCCACTGAGTTCCCAGACGGCGAAGTCCATCGGGTGCAGCGCGCAGCCTCCGGTCACGCGCACTGGCACCTCGGTGCCGCCCTGTACAACGCGTGCCGTGCTGGGAACAAGCAATCTGCAGCTGCCGTAGTAGGACGAGGCTCCGCCATCAGCGGGGGCTTTCAGCTTCGCGCTATTGCCTATTGCGGGCGCGCGATTCCTGTTGTGGCCGGCGGACGCCTGGGCCGGAGCAGCCACCGCGAGGACGGCGAACATCGGGATTGTGAAGGCGACAAGACGACGGATCATGGCGATTCTTCTTTCAGAAAATTATTGCCTGAGAAGGAGAAGATTCAAGATGCAGAACGATATCTGGAATGTGTGCCGGAAACGTGAGCCAGAAGTCACGAGTAGGACTCGTTATACGAGTTATGCATCGAAAGTTCCCCGTTGACCTGGCGCTGGGAGAATCCGTGCTCCACCGCTCGTCGCGCTCAACCTGCCGCTCGTCGCACTGTGATGTGGCGCACATCGCGGGGATCGCGCCGTTCAACGAGCGATGCTCGCAGGAGGCACCCACGGGTACCGGGTGGTCATACGTTTCGGTTGTCCGCGCAGTGACTACGCGCCCCGAACGCACTTGACCGCAGGAGCCCCCATGGCAACCAATGACCCGACCTCGCACTTGACCCCCGGGGCGCACATCGCCGACCCGGCACCGCTCGGACTCGCCGCTTTTGCGCTCACGACCGCCGTCCTCAGTGCCGTCAACGCGGGCTGGGTGCCCGCGACCGTAGAGCCCGTCGTATTCGGCCTGGCGCTCGCCTACGGCGGCCTCGCCCAATTCCTCGCCGGTGCCTTCGAGTTCGTAAAGGGCAACACCTACGGCGCGACTGCCTTCACCTCCTACGGCGCTTTCTGGGTCTCGTTCTGGTGGCTGACAGGCCACTCCGGGCTCGACAAGGTGCCCGCTGGTGACGTCGGTAAGGGCGTCGGTCTGTATCTGTTGGTCTGGGGAATATTCACGCTGTACATGACCGTCGGCGCCAGCAAGATCAGCATGGCGCTGCTCGCCGTATTCGTGCTGTTGACCATTACCTTCTTCCTGCTCGCCTGGGGTGAGTTCGCTGGATCGGACGGCATTCACAAGGCCGGTGGCTACTTCGGCCTGGCAACGGCGCTCGCGGCGTGGTATGCCTCAATGGCGGGTGTGCTTGCCTTCACGCACAAGAAGGCTGTTCTGCCGGTCGGCCCCCGCTGACCGACGCGTACCCGTTCGAGTACAGCATCACTTCACGTCCCGAGAGCCCTAGGAGCACCGGATGAGCAACGAGACCCTGGCGAACCTTTCCCATGAGGAGCGTCGCTTCGAACCGCCCGCCGACCTCGCCGAACACGCCAACGTCACAGCTGCGGCGTACGACGAAGCGGATGCCGATTCAGACGCTTTCTGGGCGAAAGCGGCCGAGAGGCTCAGCTGGGACACGAAGTGGGACCGAGTACTCGATTGGGACGATGCTCCGTTCGCCAAGTGGTTCGTCGGAGGCAAGATCAACGCGGCCTACAACTGCGTCGACCGGCACGTCGAGGCCGGAAACGGTGACCGGATCGCGTATCACTGGGTCGGCGAGCCAGAGGACGACACCCGCGAGATCACTTACGCACAACTGAAGGACATGGTCTGCCAGGCGGCGAACACGTTGGTAGATCTGGGCGTGAAGACCGGCGACCGGGTTGCGATCTACATGCCGATGATCCCCGAGACCGTGGTCGCGATGCTGGCGTGCGCCCGCCTCGGCGCCCCGCACACGGTGGTCTTCGGCGGATTCTCCGCTTCGGCGTTGCGCGACCGCATCCAGGACTGTGACGCACATGTCGTGATCACCTCCGACGGTGGTTACCGCAAGGGTTCGCAGTCGGCCTTGAAGCCGGCGGTCGATGAGGCAGTCCAGCAGTGCGACGGGGTCGAGCACGTGCTCGTCGTACGTCGCACCGGCCAGGATGTGGCGTGGAACGACGAGCTCGATGTGTGGTGGCACGACACGGTTGACAAGGCGAGTACCGAGCACACCCCGGAGGCGTTCGACGCCGAGCACCCGCTGTACGTCATGTACACCTCGGGCACGACCGGCAAGCCGAAGGGCATCCTGCACACCACCGGTGGCTATCTGGTCGGAACGTCGTGGACCCACCACGCGGTCTTCGACCTCAAGCCCGAGACCGACGTCTACTGGACTGCCGCCGACATCGGTTGGGTCACCGGGCACAGTTACATCGTCTACGGCCCGCTCGCCAACGGCGCCACATCGGTGATGTACGAGGGCACGCCGGACAGCCCGCACAAGGGCCGGTGGTGGGAGATCATCGCAAAGTACAAGATCACCATCCTGTACTGCGCGCCTACCGCGATTCGGATGTTCATGAAGTGGGGTGAGGACATCCCGGCCGAGTTCGACCTGTCCAGCCTGCGCATCCTCGGCTCGGTCGGCGAGCCAATCAACCCAGAGGCCTACGTCTGGTATCGCGAGCACATCGGTGGGAACAAGACGCCAGTGGTCGACACCTGGTGGCAGACCGAGACCGGAATGTTGATGGTCAGCCCGCTGCCCGGAGTCACTGCGGGCAAGCCGGGTTCGGCCATGAAGGCGCTGCCCGGCGTCAGCGTCGACGTGGTCGACGACGCCGGCAACAGCGTCGGCAACGGCAACGGCGGCTACCTCGTCGTCACCAAGCCGTGGCCCGCGATGCTGCGCACCATCTGGGGCGATGACGAGCGGTACAAGGAGACCTACTGGGCGCGGTACGCCGACAAGGGCTACTACTTCGCCGGTGACGGAGCCAAGCTCGACGACGACGGGGACCTGTGGGTGCTCGGCCGCGTCGACGACGTGATGAACGTGTCGGGCCACCGATTGTCGACCACCGAGATCGAGTCGGCACTGGTGTCGCACCCGAAGGTCGCCGAAGCGGCCGTCGTCGGTGCGACTGATGAGCAGACCGGTCAGGCGGTCAACGCGTTCGTCATCCTGCGCGAATCGGCGCTCAAGGGCGCGGGTGAGGCGCCGGAGGCACTGATCAAGGAGCTGCGAGACCACGTGACCCACGAGATCGGCGCAATCGCACGGCCGAAGTCCATTCTCGTCGTGGCCGAACTACCGAAGACCCGTTCGGGCAAGATCATGCGCCGACTGCTGCGCGATGTCGCCGAGAAGCGCGACGTCGGCGACGTGACGACGCTGGCCGACTCCTCGGTGATGGATCAGATTCAGAGCGGAGCAGCAGCCTCCGAGAACTGAGTCGCGACGTCCGAGACGATTCCAAGACGGCAGGGGTCGCATCTTTCGACGAAGGTGGAGCTATTGCTCACCCTTCAACCCAAGATGCGACCCCTGTCGTGTCGCCCGGCGACGATAGGTCCCGGCGACCGCGAGGGCAGCGAACTAAAGTAGCCGAGCAGCGCACGGGCCGGCACCCAGGGTGGCGGGCACCTACTTCGTCGACAGTCTCAAAAATCGCAGCCGGTGCTTAGGCAGCCACCGGCTTTTAATCCCAGGTAACTTCCGCAGACGGGTTCAACAGTTGGGCCTTCGATCCCGGAAGGCCTCCCATGAACTCGCGCAATATTGCTATGTCCTTTTTCGCGTCTGCAGCGATTCTGGCGGTTGCCGTCACGGGGGTCGGTCCGGCGTCCGCTGCGAGCAGCAGCAGCAGCTGTTCCGTCACGACGATCCGGTCCGGGTCGTCGGGATCGCTGGTCACGACTTGGCAGACGCGTCTGAACATCCCGGTCACCGGAAGCTTCGATGCGCACACGATCTCCGCCACGAAGCGGTGGCAGGGCATGAAGAAATTGGTCGTCGACGGCATCGTCGGACCGTTGACCTGGGCGTCGCTGGGCGGTTTCCCGGGGTGCGGTGCTGCGGTAGCACCTACCCGCGTGGAACCTGTGTCGACCACGCAGTACGTGGCGCACAACAACGACCACTCCGCCCGTTTCCACGCCGCACCCTCGACCTCGTCTGAAGTGACGGGGTACGCGTCCGCCGGGGCCGCCGTGACCGGTGTGGTGACCGGGTACTGGATGCGCACGTCGAAGGGGTACATCAATACCTCGACGATGGTGCAGGGCGCGGGAATCAAGGGCTACAACGGCAAGATGCCGGCCCACTATCTCTGCAATGTGCCCAAGGAGTTGAACTCCACCGGGGTCTTCGACCCCGGGTACTCCCCGTCCACCCAGCGGGTCTTCGGTTGTGGGGCGATCGAGCCGCTGCGAGCGATGAACGAGGCGTACAAGAGGGCGTTCGGCATGAACCTGGCCATTGACCTGACGTACCGCACCTACGCTGAACAGCAGTACTGGTACACGAAGCTGGGCCCGCGTCTCGCTGCCTATCCGGGCTCGTCCAATCACGGTTGGGCAGCTTCGATCGACCTTTGGGAGAATTCCGCATCGCCTTATCGTTTCGGTACCAAGGGTCAGAGCTGGTTGCAGGCCAACGCCAGTAGATACGGCTTCACCTCCACCGGTCGACCCAGCCAGGAATACTGGCATTACAACTTCGAAGGCTGAGCGGGTCTATCGTCCGAGCTGTGAGTCAGTCGAACACTGAGGTCATCGTCGTAGGTGCCGGAGTTGCCGGGCTGATCACAGCCGACCGCCTGCGAGCGGGTGGTCACCACGTGCTCGTGCTCGAGGCGCGCGACCGGGTGGGCGGCCGCACTCTGACCGAGTCGGTGCCGGGTATCGAGGGCCTGCGGGTCGACACGGGCGGCCAGTGGGTTGGTCCGGATCAGCGGGCGCTCGCTGCCGAGCTGGACCGTTTCGGGCTGCGCACCATCGAGCAGTTCGGCCACGGACAGACGCAGGTCAGCCTGCGCGGCAAAAGGGGACGCTACTCCGGCAGTACACCGAAGCTCGGCCCTGTGGCCATCGCCGACGTCGGGCAGGCACTGCTGCGGTTCGAGCGACTCGCCAAAACGGTCGATCTCGAATCACCGTGGACCACCAAGAACGCCGACCGGCTCGATTCCCAGACCTTCGAGACCTGGATTCGGCGGGCGTGTCGCACGCCGAAAGGGCGCGACTTCTTTCGGATCGCCTGCGAGGCGGTCTTCGCCACCACGGCAGCCAATCTGTCGTTGCTGCACGCGTTGTTCTACTGCAAGTCCGGGACTGGTTTCGAACACCTGATCAGCACCGAAGGGGGCGCCCAGCATGCGCGGGTTGACGGCGGGATGCAGCAGCTGTCGTTGCGACTGGCAGAAGAGCTGGGCGACGCGTTGCGGCTCAGCGAACCGGTTACCGAGATCGAGCATGAGTCGGGTCGAGTTCGTGTCACAACCACCCATGGGGTGTATGCAGCTCGACGGGTGGTGGTGGCCGTGCCGCCCACCCTCGCCGGCCGCATCTCCTACACCCCCGCACTACCCGCCGTGCGTGACTCGCTCACCCAACGGACGCCGCACGGCGCCGTCATCAAGTGTCACGCTGTTTACGACCGACCGTTCTGGCGCGACGACGGGCTCAGCGGCGAGGCGGCGGGCGACACGACCCCGGTCAAGGTGATCTTCGACGCGACACCACCGGGCGCGGATCAGCCGGGTGTACTCCTCGCGTTCATTGAAGGTGCCGACGGGCTGGCCCTGAGCGCGGCCACCCCCACAGAGCGACGCGCCGCGGTGACCGAGGTGTTGGCGCACTACTTCGGCGAGCAGGCCCGTTCACCGATCGCGTTCCACGAACGAGACTGGGTCGCAGAGGAATGGACCCGCGGTTGTTACGGCGCGCACCTGCCGCCCGGCGCGTGGACTCAGGTGGGTAGGGCGCTACGGGAACCGATCGGCCCGATTCACTGGGCGGGTACTGAGACGGCGGTCCGCTGGTGCGGTTACGTCGATGGGGCGATCAGCTCCGGCGAACGAGCGGCGGCTGCTGTTGCTGCGCAGCTCTGACACCCGCGATCCACCCCGAACGTGTCAGGGTGAGGAGCATGAGCAACGGCTACGGACCTGATGACCGCTACGACGACCGCGATCCGGACCGAACCCAGCGCATTCCCCAGGGACGCCCGCAGGGCCAGCCGGACTACCGCGACCAGACCGACCCCTCGTTCCAGCGCCCGAACCCCGGCCCGCCCCAGCAGCCATACCAGGACAACCGCCAGACTTACCCTCCCCAACAGCCCCAGCGGCAGGAGCGGCAGGGTGGCCGTTCCGGTATTGGTGGAGGTGTGCTCACCGGCGCCATCGCGCTGGCCCTTGTGGTCGGCGGCGTCGTCGGCTACCTACTGAACAGCAACACCGGAAGTTCGAGTCCGTCGTCGACGACCAGTGTCACGTCGACAGTGACCGACCAGGGGAATCCGTCGACAGTGACCGGGGAGGCCTCCACGACGACGGTGACGGGCCAACCGTCCACGACGACCGAAACCCAGACCACTACTCAGACCGACACCCAGACCGAGACGTCGACGACCACGGTGACCGAAGCGCCGTCGCCCACCCCGTAGGTGGAGAGGGTTGAGCCCCCCTGGGAGCTGGGTAGGGACTTGGTGACAACGAGTTCGTACTTCAAGAAAGCAGGACCTGATGGCTTCGACCAATCTTCTCGCCCGATCTGCCCACGATCTGTCGCTTGCGACCTGGTTCGGCGGTTCCCTGATGGGTGCCGTGGGCCTGAACGGAGCAGCAGCCGAGGCTAAGGACCCAGCCGAGCGCACCCGTCTTTCCTCGATCGGTTGGGCTCGCTGGACGCCCGTCCAGATCGCTGCAGCCGGCGTGCACACCCTCGGCGGTATCGGTCTGATCGCCGGTAACAGCTCGCGCGTCACCAACCACGGCGCCACCAAGACGAACACCTACATCAAGTTCGGCGTGACCGTCGCAGCAATGGGCGTCACCGCCTATTCCGGGGTGGTCGGCAAGAAGGTCGCCGACCACGCACACGAAGGTGGCGCTGGTGCGACCGAGCCGTCCAGCGCCGCATCCAAGGAGCTGGCGAGCGCGCAGAAGCAGCTCAAGGCGCTGCAGTGGGCGATCCCGGCATTGACCGGCGTCCTGATCGTGCTCGGCGCGCAGCAGGGTGAGCAGCAGCGGGGCCTACAGGGTCTGCGCGACCTCTGAGACGCCGGCTGCCGGAGCCCGCTAGTGCTTCGGCGGTAGCGGAATGAAGAAGGAGACGCGGTCCTGGTACTCCCTGTACTCGGGCCGCTTCTCCATCTTCTTCTCCATCCGGCGGGCGCCGGTGGCAACCACGAGAAAGTAGCCCATCGCCATGGCGGAGAGGCTCGTGAACTCGCCCGGCGCCGATGCGCAGGCCACCAGATAGACCCCGCTCCATACGCACGCATCGCCGAAGTGGTTGGGGTGTCGAGACCAGCCCCACAGGCCCTCGTCCATCACCTTGGGCCGCTCGTCCTTGTCGAGCTTCTTCCACTGCTCTTTCTGGTGGTCGGCGACGGCCTCGCAGATCATTCCGCCCACCATCACCGCGAGCCCGGCGGGCACCAATCCCTTACGCCAGCCGCGCGGCGGCCCGCTCGCGGCAGCCACCTGCACGGGCAGCGAGATGAACCATTGCGCGGCCGCCTGGGTCAGGTGGAGCTTCACGAACTGCTTGACCGGACCGACGCCGTCCAACATCTCCGTGTAGCGCGGGTCTTCTTTGTCGGTGTGGGCGATGCCCTGCACGATGTGCTTGCCGAGCCGCCCGCCCCAGAGGGTGAGCCCTGCCGCCAGCGTCATACGCCGGGTGCGGTCACCGGTGCCTGCTGCCGCGCCGACCAGCGCGATGGTGGACAGGCCCGGCCCCCACACGACGTCGATGGTGTCGCGGCGCCCCATCGCCCGCCCGGCGACGAATGCTCCGACCTGGCCGGCAGCGATCGCGCCCGTGGCGAGCGACGTCACCCGTCGGAAGTTGGCGGTCTGCAAAGTCATAAAGAGCGTCCTTCGGATCGAGTGCGGTGAGTATCACCATCGTGTCCTATGCAGCACCAGACGCGCTGGGTCGGGCATGACTACCGTCGGGCGCATGGATGAGAACGCCGATCAATCTTCGCGTCCAGTGCTGAGCGCCGGTTATCTGGCCGTGTGGGGTTTCGGTTTCCTGATCCTGCGGATCTTCGCGGTGTCC
>JBBPZD010000016.1:0-2649 GCA_038199265.1 Actinomycetales bacterium
AGACGCGCCTCTGGTGACCTCGCGGTGAGCTGGGCAGTGCCGGCGATGCTCCCTATCGAGACGGCGAACAGGATCTGGTCGGGGGCGCGTTCGGCTGGAACTTCGGTAGCTGGACCCCCCCGATCGCCTGGTGATCACCCTCGCCATGGGCCTCTACTGCAGGTGTGGGTGATGCGCCGCGACGACATCGGGGTGGGCGCGAACCCGCGCTTTGAGCAGGTTCTTACCGAAGACGTCGAGGATGGGATTTGTCTCATCGAGCGTAATGCCCGCCGCCTTCGCGGCAAGATCTGCCGATAGCTCGATCTTCGGGAACTGCGCTTCGAGCGCCGGGTTGTGGAAGTACGGCACCGACACCCGGTCGGTGCCAGCTCGGGGAGCCAGTACGCGGTGCTTTGTCGCTTTGAGGTAGCCGTCGGTCGCCCACTCGAGCATCTCGCCGATGTTCACGATCAATGCCCCGTCGATGGGCGGCACATCAAGGACGTCGCCCTCGTGTTCGATCTGCAGCCCCTCGGTCCCGGGCTCCACCAGTAGAAGCGTCAATACGCCCGGGTCGTTGTGCCAACCGACGCCTTGCGCAGGTGCCTCGCCCACTCGACCGGGGTACCGGATGATCTTCGTCAGCGTCGCCGGACGATCGGCGAAGGCACCGTCGAAGGCTGTCGCGGGTTGTCCCAACGACTGTGCCCACTGCACGAGCAACCGCTCGGCGAGGGCAGCGAGCGTGGCATTCCATTCCTGGACGACGTCGCGCAGCTGCGGCATCGCGTCGGGCCACAGGTTCGGGCCCTGCAGGATGTTGTAGTCGGGGTCGGACGGACCGCTTGGCAACGGTTCGCGCTCCGGCGCGATATCGAGCTGCTCGCGCCAGTCGATCGTGCCTCCGGTCAGCTCGCCGCCGACCCGGTTGTACCCGCGGAAGTGCGGACTGCCCACCATCTCGATCGACAGCTTCTGTGCCTCAGGCAGCGCGAAGAACTCACGGGAGACGGAGATGATCCGACGCGTCAATGCTGGGTCGATGCCGTGGTCGGCGAGGTAGAAGAAACCCATCTCGTGAGTGACCTCACGCAGTTGGGCTTGGAACGAGGCCGCTGTCGCCGGGTCGTCCGCCTCCGACATCCGCAGGGTCGGCAGTTCGGTCGTCACGGGTGCAGTCGCCATCGCCAGAGTCTGCCAGCACCGTGAGGTAAACGCCGCACAGCAACCGCACACGCAGCGCGTGCACTACGTGCTCATCTCGAGCCTGACCGATCGACTCGCCCATGCGGATGATCACCGTCGCGCAGACAACCGTGTGGACGCGAATCCGGCCAGGATGATCATCACCGGCCAGAGGGCGAGGCGTTCCAGGCCACCTGACACGGGGCCCTTTCCGGACGCTATGAAACCCCCGGCAGCTGCTGCGGTGACGGCTCCCGTCGCAAGCAAAGCCCAGGCGAGAACAGGCTCATCCCTGCGCAACCGCGCGCCGAGCAAGAGCAGAGCTATCGGCTGCGCGAGAAACAGCGGTGTCGCGGCGATCGCGTGCAAGGTCGCGTCCTGATCGAGCGGCGCGAGGCCGGTGGCGATCGAGCTCAGACCGGAGACCACCAGCAACCCCGTAACCCACGGGCCCAGCGACCGCGTAAGCAGCACCGCACCGCCGGCCAGCAACACCCCGAACGCCATGAATGAGCCGTTCATCAGCTCATGACGTGGTGAGCAGTAGGTCGCCGCACACCCGATCTCACCCAGCTTGCTGACCGAGTCGCCAAAGAAGCTGTAGCCGCCCGTGGTCGCCGCCGCAACAAGGAACTCCGTCGCGATGTAGACCGGCCGCACGAGTAGTGCCAGCGCCCCTAAGCGCGCGGCCGAAGCCCAATTGGACCCATCGTGCCGCTGCCCCGAGCCTGCCACCATCCGACCACCGTAAACCGTGCCCGAGAGCGATTCGACGCTCCTCTACCGAGGTCCGATCGCGGAGACGTCACCAGGTAACCGTCGGTGGCGTCGTTCCGACTAGGTTTGAGCACGTGCACGAACAGAAGCGATTCGACGACGAAGCAGCAACGTGGGACGACAGTCCCGGCCAGGAGGAGCGGCAGGTTGCGGTAGCTCACGCTATCGCCGAAGCCATCGATCTCAGCCCTCATACGAAGGCGGTCGACGTCGGCGGCGGCACCGGTCGATTGAGCATCCTGCTCGCTGACCGGGTCGGGTCCGTCGTGGTGACCGACCCCTCTTCCGGAATGGTGCAAGTCGCCCGGGAGCGGATCGAGGCCGCGGGCCTGAATGAGACGCTGCGCGCGGTTCAGGCCGACCTGACGGCGGACCAGCTCGATGGGGCCTACGACGTGGTCTGGAGTTCGATGGCGCTGCACCACGTGCACGACGTGCACGGGCTGCTGTCAGCCGTGGCCACGCTTCTGGTCGACGGCGGTCGGGTGGCCATCGCCGACCTGGACGAGGACCCCGATGGCGCGTTCCACGCCGACAAACCCGACTTCGACGGGCATCACGGATTCAACAGGGAAAGCCTTACCGCACAGCTGGTCCGTGCAGGCTTTGCCGAGGTGAGCTTCACAACCGCCACGACGATCCTCGAAGGCGATCGCGAGTTCGGCGTGTTCCTGTGCACAGCGACTAAAAGCGCCTGACCGAGCA
>JBBPZD010000017.1:0-7449 GCA_038199265.1 Actinomycetales bacterium
GCCGTCGCCGGTCTGCTGATGACGGCACGCCGAGGCACAGGCACAGCCCTCACGTTTGCAAGCGTGCTCTCGCTGGCTGTGGTCGGGGCCTTCTCGCCCATCCTGCTGGTCGGTTCCAGCATCGTGGCCCTGGTGGGCGTTGTTCTGGCGCCCGGCCTCGCGCGGCTGCGACAACTGGCACTGCTCGTCCTGCCGTGGCTGCTGCTCGCGCCCTGGACTCGGGAAGTGCTCACTGGTGATCAACGGTTGGCGCTAGCCGGTCCGGGAGCCCTGGACCCGACACGAGGCACCCTCGCTCGGCCCTGGGAACTGGCGTTGCTGCACCCGGGAGGCCCCGGGTCCTACGCGGTCCTCGCATCGATCCCGGTCGTGGTCCTTGGTCTGCTGGGCTTGCTGCGCGCAGGTCTCGGTCGCGCGGGCGGAGCTCTCATCGCAATTGCAATGCTAGGTCTGGGTGCTGCGATCGCTGCGCCGCATGTCCTGTTGGCGTCGACCGGGCAGGGCGCCGCCACTGCGTGGTCCGGGTCCGCGCTCGACCTTTACGCGGTCGCGTTGCTGGGTGGCGGGCTGGTGGGATTGGCCGGGCTGCACACCGCGTCGTGGCGGCAACCTGGCCGCGGCGCGATCGCGCTGGTCTGCGCTGTGGGGTGCAGCGTCGGCGGATTCGCCGTCTGGACTGCTACGCCCACGGTGTTGTCGGCAGCCTCGCAAGACCTGCCGTCAGTGGTCCAGCGCCAGCTCACCTCGAGCCGTGCCCCCCGGGCGCTGCTGCTGCGCGCCGGTCCCGACGGTTCGGTGAGGTACCGGTTGGTCGGCCGCGAAGCCGGTCTACCGGCCCGTGATCTGGGTCGCCCGTACTCGTCCACCGACGCTCGTACGGCAGCGGCGGTGACAGCACTCACGACGAGCGCCGGCACCGATAAGTCGCAGCTACTGCGACAGCTCGCGGTCGGGTATGTCGTCGTCCAAGGCCCGGCTGCAGCGCGTAGCGTCGACCGGATGCTCGGTGCATCCGGCGGGCTGACCCGACTGGCGAAGAACAACTCGACGACGCTGTGGCGGGTAGAGCCGCCCCCTACTGCGAGCGGTTCGATCCCTGTCAGCCGAATCACGCTCACCCGGGGTGGTCAGGTGGTGGGCTCACTTGCCTCGAGCGGCCAACACGGCCGCACCATCACCAGGTTGCCGACCGGTCCGGCGGGGCGCTCTCTCGTTCTCTCCGAAGGGCCGCGGTGGATCGATCGCGGCCGCGTCACCGTGGATGGGCGGCTTCTGTCGCCGTCGTTGGAAGCAGGACAACCCTCCTACGCGCTCCCTGCAGGCGGCGGCGTAGTTGCCGTCGACCCCGGCGTGGCCGACCGACGACTGCCATGGCTTCAACTCATCCTGCTGATTCTCTGCGGCTACCTGGCGGTCCCGTTCGGAGTGCGTCGTCCCCGACCCGTTCAATTGGGCGGTGAGCGGCCAGCCGCGCACCCGCGAAAGGCTGAAGAATGAGAGCCGGCGGGGTGGTGCGCGTGTCGATCGCGGGTGTGGCGGCAGTGGGGCTGGTCTATGCAGGCTCACGTGCCGACACCCGCATCGACCTGACCCGGCACGCGGACAGCGCACCTTCGTCGGCGCCGGCCGTCTCTTCAACCCTCACCGACGCCTCGGTCACCTGCCCGGGCCCAGAACGAGGTGGCCTCGCCGGCAGCGCAGATCCGCAAGCCGCCCAGCAGAAGGCCACCGTGCTCTCGACGAGCGCCCCACGGTCGGTGTTTCCGCCGGGAGTCCGACTCGGCCCTGCCGGTTCCACGACGGTTGCGTCCTTACCTGGAATGGGCGGTAGTCCTTCCCCGACCTCGCCGGCCGGTTCCACACGGGGGTCCGTCACCAGCACGGAAGTAACCGGTGATCGCGCAGTCCGACTCGACTCGACGCAGGCAATGGCACCTGGTAGCACTGCTGCCCAGGTGACCTACGACAGCATTCGATCTGCGCGAGGATTGTCCTATCTGCAATGCACCGGGCCCGTGCAGGACGCCTGGGTGCTCGCCGGCGGCAACGAGAAGGGTCGCCTGACACGGTTGGTATTGGCGAATCCGGGGGAGTCCCCTGTCACCGTCGACGTGACTGTCATCGGGAGTTCAGGACGCGATCCCGCCTCTGTCGCCGGGACCGTCCTTCCACCCGGTGAGCGCAGGGTGCTGACCCTCCCGGCGTTGCGGGCCGGCAAGGACCCTGCGATCCGGGTGACCACGTCCGGCGGCCCGGTTGCTGTCGCCGCGACCGACGTATGGGTCGCGGGCGAATCGAGCATCGGCGAGGAGACGACCGGCGCGTCCGCGTCGCCCGACACCACCCAGGTGCTTCCCGTCGTGAATGTCATTTCGGCAGCAGGGCCGGCTCCCGTTGTCAGAGTTGCCGATCCGGGCAAGGAGGACGCCGTGGTCCGCGTTCGAGCGACGGGGGCCAACGGATCGACCGCGACCGAGCGGGCGTTGGCTGTGCCCGCTGGCCGAACGGCCTCGGTCGCCCTGGCGGGCCTGACAGCTGGTTCCTACTCTGTACAGGTCATCTCCGATGTTCCCGTCGTGGCGGCTGCGTCGGTCCTTGGCACCGCCAGCGGAACGGGTGACATTGCCTGGAGCGCGGGTGTCGTGCCTGTGACGACACTGACCGGCGCAGCCCTCCCTACCCGGCTGACCAGTGCCGCGACCCTCGGAGTGGCCACGACCAGGGATACCGCACAGGTCCTGATCAGCACCGTTGACGTAGCCGGAGCGGTGACGTCGACTACGAAGACCATCACGCCGTCAGCGCCCGTCCTCCAACCGCTGCCTGGCGCTGCGTCGGTATGGGTGACGGTGCGCTCGGGATCGGTACGCACCGCAATCGCCGTGCAGACGAAGGACCGGGACGGTCCGTTGATCGCGACCACCGCCCTGGCGCCGCTAGCTCTGCGCGCCGAGACTCTCGAGATCACGCCGGCGACCGACTGAACGCTTGCGCCGGTGGTGTCCGTCAGCTGGCCCACACCCTTTCTGGCCCTGGCGCGTCGTCGGGACGAGCTATAGCGTCATGACGGTGGGAAGGAGACAACCATGATCATCACTATCTCGGCGTCCTACGGGGCCGGGGGAAGCGAACTGGGGCCAAGGATCGCCCAGCAACTGGGCCTGACGTTCATAGACCGCGCTGTCTCTGTCGCCGTTGCGAAAGAGCTCGGCATCTCGGTCCGGGATGCCGAGGCGATCGAGCAGGACACCCCGAACCGGTTCTGGAACTTCTTCGCTCATATGTCGAGTCTGTCGCCGGGAATGATTGTTCCAGCGCCGGTCGAGCAGGGCGTGACCGACCGGGATGTCATGCGCGGGACGGAGTCGGAACTACGCAGAGTCGCCGATACTGGGAAAGGCGTCATTCTCGGGCATGCCGCAGCAGTAGTGCTCGCGGACCACGCTGATGCTCTGCACATCCGGCTCGATGGTCCGCCCGCAGGGCGGGTCAGATCGGCGATGCGACAGCACGGGATCGACGAGGCCTCCGCGAAAGCGGCCCAGCAAGAGAACGACAGGATTCGCTCGGGGTACGCGAAACATTTCTACGGAATCGATTCCTCCAGTGCGCAGCACTACCATCTCGTGCTGGACACCGTCAGGATCGACTGGGATACCGCAGAGCGCATCATCATCGCTGCAGCGACAGGCGCCCCCTGATCCGGGACCGGCTAAAGCCGGTGTCTGCCGTCGTGAGCGTTCCGGATGGTGCTCGACTGCCTCTAGGACGCGCGGCCGGTCCACCACTGGGCGTAGGTGCGTCCACCTCGGACAGCGCCTTCGCCGGGTAGGTTCGAACCCGTTGCCAGTGCCGTCAGGGCTCGGCCCAGACGTGGGACCCGAATCTGGCGGGGAGTAGGGCGCCCTGACAGATGAGCGGTCAGAACAGCGAGATCCCGCGCGCTGAGCACCTCGGGCCCGGCAAGTTCCACGGGGAAACCCGCAGGGACATGGCGGGGCGCCGCGCCTCCCGTGGTCATGTTCTCAAGAATGATGTCCACGAGCCGCTGCGCCACCCACTGCGGGTCGCACGGCGCGAATCTCAGGCCGCGCATTCCGATGCCGAACGACCCGACATGCGCTCCGCAGATCCGCTCGACGAACTCGTGGAACTGGGTCGCACGCACGATCGTGAACGGGCGACCAGATTGGCCCACCACCGTCTCGGCCTCGGCTTTGACCCGGTAGTACGGCAGCGGACTGTCCCAACATCCCACGATGGACACGTGGACCAGGTGGGCCGTCGGGTTGTGCGCGGAGAGCGCGTTGCACAGCCGCTCCAGACCGTCGACATCGACTTCCTGCCCCCGGGTGCTGGTCGCGCAGTGAATGACACCGCCGACACCCTCTACCGCATCGCGCAACCCCACCCCCGTTCGCAGGTCGCCGATGTTGATCTGCGCCGCGGTGGCCGCATTGAATCGGCGGGTGAGCACCCTTACCGGTACCTGCGCATCGAGTAACTCGTCGACGACGTGGCGCCCGAGCGTGCCGGTGCCGCCGGTGACCAGCACGGGTGAGCGTCCAAGGACGGGCAGGCCGGACAGTAGATCCGGCGCGGCAGTGGGGTCGGTGGCAGCAGGCACGGCGCTCAATCCCGAAGATCGTCCGGGTGAATACCGATGATCGCCGCAACCTGCTCGGCGACGACCTGCTCTACAAGGTCGGACAGCTCAGCGGCGCCGAGGGCGCGTGCCTCGATAGGTCGTCGATAGATGACGACCCTGGGCAGATCCCGACCAGTTCCGGTGAAGGTGCGGCCGAGCGCGACATCTGACTCCCAGGGCGCCGGGTCGTGCCCCGGGACGTCCTCGACCGCGAGCTGGAGCATGTTCAACGGGCGGCCGAGACGATGCTCGACCCGTTCCAGTGCGCTGAGCGCGGTCTCGTCGAAATCCTCGGAACGGGTACTCATAGCAGGCACCGGCGGCCAGGCCAGCGGTCCGCGGATTCCCTCCGTATGTCGGCTGACTCGGGTCAAACGGGACAGGGCTGCCGGACCTGTCCCAGTGCCCCGTTCGGGGGTACTTCGCAGGTCCTTCCACGCGGCGCTGTCGGTCACCACCTGACCCTATCGAGCCGAGCATCGACCTCACCCCCCCGCGGCGCGCCGGATCGGCCGTTGTCCTACCCCTCGCCTATCGTCGTGGTGTGACGCAACCCAGTTCTTCCGGCGGCCGAGCCCTCATGCGGACGTGCGACCGCAGCGCATGCCGGGGTCCCGCCGTCGCCACGCTGACCTACGTGCATGCGGACTGCACGATCGTCCTGGGCCCGCTGGCGACCTACGCCGAACCGCACTCCTATGACCTGTGTGCTGCTCACACCACCCGATTCACCGCGCCGCGCGGCTGGGACGTGGTGCGACTGGCCGTCGACCTCGAGCCGCCGACGCCCTTCGGCGATGACCTGACTGCCTTGGCGGACGCCGTCCGGGAGGCAGGCCGGCGCGCGCCCGTGCGCCCGCAGCCGGAAACATCGACCAGATCCCGGGAGGCTTTCGACACGGTCGAGCCGCCACGCCTACGCATCCTTCCGCGGGTGTGAGGGCCGTTAAACTTCGCCCGTGAACTCCATCCGCCTGGCCGATTTCGTCAAGGCCTACGACGTACGCGGACTCGTCCCCGAGCAGCTCTCGACCGGGGTTGCACGGGCGCTGGGGCGGGCCTTCGCAGAGCATGTAGCGCTTCTTGACGGGGCTGACACCGTCGTCGTAGGCCACGACATGCGACCCAGCTCTCCGGACCTGGTTTCTGCGTTCGCCGACGGGTTGTCAGCACACGGTGTGAATGCCCTGCTCATTGGATTGTGTTCTACCGACGGTCTCTACTACGCCAGCGGAACGATGGGTCTACCCGGCGCGATGTTCACCGCGAGTCACAACCCGGCGCAGTACAACGGCATCAAGTTATGCCGCGCCGGCGCCCGGCCCATCAGCACCGACACCGGTCTTGCCGAGGTACGCGACCGCGCGCAGGAGTGGCTCGATCATCTCGAACCTCCAGCGGTTCAGTCTCCGGGCACGGTGGAAGAACGAGATGTGCTGGCCGAGTACGCGACTTTCTTGAGAGGCTTGGTCGACCTCAGCGCTATCAAATCGCTCAAGGTCGTCGTCGACGCCGGAAACGGAATGGGTGGGTACACCGTTCCCGCCGTCCTGGGCACCGGCGGTGGGCTGCCCCAGCTGCCACTGGAGATTTCCGGGATGTACTTCGAGCTGGACGGCACCTTCCCCAACCATCCGGCAAACCCGCTGGACCCGGCCAACCTTGTCGACCTGCAGGCAGCAGTGCGCGAACAGGGGGCCGACCTGGGTCTGGCCTTCGATGGCGATGCGGACCGCTGCTTCGTGGTCGACGAGCGGGGCGGCCCGGTCAGCGCGTCGGCTGTCACCGCGTTGGTCGCGGTTCGTGAAATCCAGCGGGCTGTCGCTGAAGGCACATCGGCGGCGGACATCAAAGTGGTCCACAATCTGATCTCCTCCCGGGCGGTGCCAGAGATCATCGTCGAGAACGGCGCAACGGCGGTGCGAACTCGGGTCGGCCACTCCTTCATCAAATCGGACATGGCCGACAACGAGGCTGTCTTCGGCGGCGAGCACTCCGCGCACTACTACTTCAAAGACTTCTGGTACGCCGACACCGGCATGCTCGCGGCCATGCACGTGCTCGCAGCTCTCGGAGTCGATGATCGGCCCCTCTCGCAGGTGATGCGCGAGTACAGCCGTTACACCGCCTCCGGTGAGATCAACTCCACCGTGCACGACAAGGAAGCTGCGACCTGCCGCGTGCGGGAATGGGCCCTGGCCCAGGACGGCGTCGTCGAGGACACCCTCGACGGATCCACCTTCACCCACGAAGAAACAGGCGATGCGCCGATGTGGTGGCTCAACATCCGTGGCAGCAACACCGAGCCGTTACTACGCCTGAACGTCGAGGCCGCAGACGATGCGACGATGATCGCACTACGGGATGAAGCGCTCAGGCTCATCCGCCGAACCGATGAGAGCGAGACCCGATGAGCAACATCGAACCCTGGCTGCGCGAGATTCTGCGCTGCCCGGTGTGCCGTGGCGAACTGATCGATGCCACCGGCCCTGACGGTGGTGCGGAGTTGCAGTGCGCCCAGCAGTGCGGCACCGAAGGTGTGCGCCGCGGGTACCCGATCACTGACGGGATTCCCGTTCTGCTGGCAGACGAGGCGCGGCTCATCCGCGACTGAGACGGTGCCCTTTATGCAGGAGTCGTGGATCGACGATCCCAAAGAACTGTCGTGGCGCGACTCGCGTGACACCCTGCGCTCGCTCGCGACTGCGGGTGCACAGGTGCGTGAGGCTGTCACCCTGAGCCGCGAATCGGGCATCGAGCGTGTCGCCTACGGCGAGCGTCCACGGTCGGTGTTGGTTGCA
>JBBPZD010000018.1:0-9002 GCA_038199265.1 Actinomycetales bacterium
GCGGGCGGCGCACGCGTTGGTACTCACCGTTGTGCCGTGGAGCCGCACCCCCCGGCACAACGGTGTCGTCTCACGACAGTGCTGGGCAGCTACCGCTGCTCAGTGACTGGCTTTGTCACGACATCGGAAAGTGTTGCAACTGCGGACTCAGGTGCTCCGGGTCGAGCGGGATGACGTCGACGAGTACTTCGAGCGTGCTGGTTTTGCTCTCGGTGTAGATCACTCCCCGCAACGGCGACACGTCCCGGAAGTCGCGCCCCCACGCCGTGGTGACGTAGCGGGAGTCGGCGAAATGGTTGTTTGTCGGGTCCATGTCGATCCAGTCCCCGCCCGGCACCATCGCGGCGACCCAGGCGTGCGTTGCGTCTGAGCCCTCCAGCTTGGGCTTGTCCTTGGGCGGCGCCGTCTCGATGTAACCGCTGACGTACCGCCCCGGCAACCCGACGGCTCGCAGGCACCCGGCAGCCAGGTGTGCGAAGTCCTGGCAAACCCCTGCGCGGTGCTCCAGGACCTCGTCCAGCGTCGTGGAGACCCCCGTGGCGCCCTTCTTGTACTCGAAGTCGGCGAACACCCGGTGGTACAGATCGGCGAGCGCGTCACCCAGTGGTCGGTCGGGCGACAGGATCGTGGACGCGTATCCGCGAACCGCCGGCGTGAGTTCGACCAGGCTCGAGGGCAGGGTGTACGCAGCGTAGGCAGCCTGCGATGTCGTAGCGGACTCCCGCAGCTCGCGCGCGGCCGAGGCCACCGACCACTGGTTCAGTCCCGCGAGGTCGACCGGGGGCACGGTCACCGACACGACGCTGGTCTTTGAGACCCGTAGCTCTGTGTGACGGGTGCGCACTTCGATGTAGTGGCTGAAGTTGCCGAAGATGTCAGTGTGTTCGGTCAACACGTCAGCCGCCGGCTTCACCTCGACGATGTTCGAGGCCACCTGTTGGTGCGGGGTGACCCGCGGTCGTAGACAGGCGCGACCGTAGGAGGAGGTCACGAAGTCCTCGTAGAAGTAGTTGGTGCGGTGCCGTACCTCGTACCACCGGGTGGCGTGCAGATCAGTCGGAATCATGACTCCCCCATCGGGGACATGGTCTGGGTCTTCCCGCCGGCGCCGCCCATCGTCTGGTGCTGGGTGCCACCGGTGGACTGACGCATGCCCTCCGGCTCGGCGAACTCGGCGCGCATCGCCTGCTGAGTGCTGGTCCGCGAGAAGTACGTCGTCTCGATTGCCGCGCCGAGCTGGGTCAGCAGGGAGTGCAATTCCTGCAGGACCTGCTGCAGGCCAGTCCGCTGCGACCCGCACACGGTGTCCAGATCAATACCGGCCAACACGCCGCGGGCCGCGCTCACTCGTCGTGTCACGTCAGGGTCCTGAATATCACGCAGCGCGATATCGAGCTGATCCAGCTGAAAGCGCACCGACCGGGGGTTGGCCGGGTCCAACAGGAGTAGGTCAAGAGCCGCCTGTACAGGCGAGGCGGGCCCCTGACCTGCGGCGAGACGGCGCCGGTAGGTGATCAAGCTGTCGCAGGAACGCAACACGGATTCAGTGAGCTGCCCGTCGACCACGGGCGGACGTTCCTGCGCCAGCGTCTGCCGCAGAAGATCGACAGTGCGCAACGCTCGTTCGGCCCGTCGTCCGGCATCCAGAAAGGTCCACGCAAGATCGCGCACCATGCTTTCCGCGTTCAATCCGGCCAGCGCGATCAGCAGTTCCAAGGCCTGCCCCAGCACGTCGCGGACAGAATCGTCACCATGGGCCGGCAGGTCGAGCGCTTCGTGCAACCGGCCCAACACCCGCCAGGTGTCGACCGACAACAACTCCCGGGCAGCCTGCGCGTTGCGCACGACAGCCTCGACGTCATAGGCGATGGTGCCGACCTGACCGGGATCGCGAAGCAACACCCGCAGCTCGTTGAGCGGAGCGGCCAGGGCCGTCTCCGCGTCGACCCCCGTGAAACCAGGTCGAACCGTGGTCAGTTCGGTGAGTGCAGCGAGCAGAGCCGCCATGGCTGCGTATCCGGGTGATTGCGACCGACGCAGGTGATCGGCCACCAGATCGTCGCAAATGATCGCCAGCCGGGTCGAGGACTCTGCCCGCTCGGTGTACCGACCAAACCAGAACAGGTCCCCCGCAGCCCGGGGCGCAAGTGCGACGGCACTGGACATGCCCGGCAGCGGACGAGTTGTCCACTGGTGCGCGCCGTCACGGTCCGTACGCTCGACATCTGCGGACGCCAACACCCACACGTCCTTGGCCTGACCACCGGCAGCGTTCGCTACGACGCGACTGGTCTCGTCCTGTGACAGACGGCCCAGCCCACCGGGCATCCAGCGGTAGCCGTCGCCGTTCGCGACCCCGAACGCGCGCACCACCAGTCGGCGTGGGGCAAGACCGTCGTCCGTGACGACCGGTGTCGTCGACATTGCCACCGGTTCCTGCAAGACCCATTTCCACGGCTCTGCCTGAATGCGGTCCCGGAACTGCTGCAGCTCGGCCCGGCTGCTTTGCCAGCCGAAGGCGGTTCGGTCGCCCGATTCGCGGTCGATCGGTTTGATCACCAACTCCGAAAGACGGCCCAGACCCTCCCGACGTGAGTGTTCGTCTCCACACCAGAGCGTGCGCACCGAGGGAAGGACCAGCTCGGAACCGAGCAGCACCTGGCAGGCTTTGTCGAGGTACGGACCGAGCGCCGGGTTCTCCAGCACACCGGACCCCAACGGATTCACGACGCTGACGTGACCGCTGCGCGTCGCCTCGACCAGGCCCGGCACGCCGAGTCGCGACCCGGCCCGCAGATCCAAGGGATCTGTCCACGACGCGTCGACGCGTCGAAGGATGACGTCGACCTGCTCTTCGCGTCCGGTCGCACGCAGCCAGACCTTGCCATCGCGCATGCCCAGGTCTTCGGACTGCACCAAAGGCAGCCCCAGCAAGGAAGCGACGAAAGCCTGATCGAACGCCGTCTCGCTGGCCGGGCCGGGCGAGAGCAGGACCACGCGAGGTTGACCGTCGCGCTCATGGGCGACCGAGACCAGCGCGTCGTGCACATCGTCGAAGAAGCCACGCAACCGGCTCAGCTCGGTGCTTCGGTAGAGGCCGGGTAACGCCCGCGCGATGATCCGGCGGTCGGCCATCGCATATCCGGCACCCGACGGCGCCTGGGCGCGGTCGCCGAGTGCGGTCCACCGCCCATCCGCATCACGGGCGAGGTCGGTGCTGGGCAAGATGAGTTGGCGAGGACCAGGCAGCGTGGTTCCCCAGACCTCCGGCAGAAAACCCGAATGTCCGAAGATTGCAGCTGCGGGGATCGTGGCATCGGCGAGCAGGCGTTGGTGCCCGTACACGTCCGTCAGCAGTGCGTTGAAAAGCTCGGCCCGTTGAGATAGACCGGTCTCGATCTTCTGCCACTGCTCTCGATCCAGGATGACCGGCAGCGGGTCGAGCGTCCACGGGCCGGCTCGCCGACCCTCCGGCGGAACGCCGTAGGTGATGCCGTCGTCGCTGATCAGGCGCCGGACACCCGCCTGCAACGAGCGCAGCCCGCTGGCGCCCTGGGCTTCCACGTCCTGCACGAGCTCTGTGCTCGCAGGTCGAGCGCCGTCGTTGTCGAAGGTCTCGTCGAACGGCAGACTTCCCGTCTGCAGGTCCCGGTCGCCGATCGGTGATCGCGCGTCGGTGCGTCGATCCTGGTATCGCCGGTGGAGTTCGTCCTGCGATACCTGGGTGGTCACGATCGACAACCCTACGAGGTCGTCTTGTGTCCGGCCGAGAACCTCCGCAGGTCGAGCGTGGCTGGATAGTCGGCACTCGCATACGTCGTGCTCACCGCTGCCGGCCACGCACTCGTGTCGACTGTTCCTGCGGTGTGGCTGGTTGTCTCGAACCGGCTGCCGCGACGGGTCTCTGCCTCCGCCGCGTTCACCGGGTACCGGTCGTACGAGCGGCCGCCAGGATGCGTGACGTGGTAAGTGAAGCCGCCCAGAGACCGGTTGTTCCAGCGGTCTACGAGGTCGAACACGAGCGGAGAGTGCACGCCGATCGTCGGGTGCAGCGCGGACGGCGGAGCCCAGGCGCGGTACCGGACTCCCCCGGCCAGCTGGCCGCCCGTACCAGGCACCGGCAACAGCGGCACAGGTACTCCATTGCAGGTGACGACGTGCCGTTCGGGCAACAGCCCGGTCGCCGCAACTTGGACCCGCTCGACCGATGAGTCGACGTAGCGAGAGGGACCGCCGAGACCGACCTCCTCACCCAGCACGTTCCACGGTTCGAGCGCAGCGCGCAGTTCCAGGTGCACACCGTCGACGTCGACCTCGCCGAGTCGGGGAAAACGGAACTCATGGAACGGTCCGATCCACGCCGGGTCGAACTGCGATGCGTCGGCGTCTCGCTCGCGGAGGAAGCTGTTGAGGTCCTGGATGACGTCCCGAAGGTCGGATGCGGCGAAAGCCGGGAGCAGGAAGCGGTCGTGCAGCCGGGTTCCCCAGTTCACCAGGGGCCCGGTGTAGGGCTTCTCCCAGAAACGCGCCACCAACGCGCGCACCAGCAGACCCTGTACCAGCGACATCCGGGGATGCGGCGGCATCTCGAAGCCGCGCATCTCCAGCAAGCCCATCCGTCCGCGTTCGGAGTCGGGGCTGTACAGCTTGTCGATGCAGAATTCACTGCGGTGGGTGTTTCCGGTGATGTCGGTCAGCAGGTGCCGCAGGAGACGGTCGGTCAGCCAGGGCAGCGATTCCTTCCCGTCTTGCAGTGGGTGTTTCGTTATTCTCTCCAGTTCGGAGAACGCGATCTCCAGTTCGTAGAGCGTCTCGGCTCGGCCTTCGTCGACTCTCGGGCTCTGGCTGGTCGGGCCGATGAATCGGCCTGAGAAGACATACGACAGCGAGGGGTGGTGCTGCCAGAAGGTGATCATGCTCCGTAGCAGATCGGGACGCCGCAGCATCGGGCTCTCAGCAGGAGTGCGACCACCGAGGGTGATGTGGTTGCCGCCGCCGGTACCAGTGTGTGTGCCGTCCAGGTCGAACTTCTCGGTCGCGAGTCTGGAATGGCGCGCGTCGTCGTCGAGGCTCTCGGTGAGCGTGACCAGTTCGGTCCAGCTGGCGGTCGGCTGCAGGTTGACCTCGATCACGCCCGGGTCGGGTGTGACGCTGAGGGTCTCGACCCGGCCGTCGCCGGGGGGCGGGTACCCCTCCAGGACGACAGGGGTGCTCGTCGCGGCCGCTGCACCCTCGATAGCGGCGAGCAGGCTGACACCATGTTCGAAGTCGTCGCACGGCGGCAGGAAGACGAACACGTGCCCGTCGCGCTCCTGGACGGCGAGCGCCGTGCGGGGCGACTTCTCGATGTCGAGAACTGGGACGTCGGAAACACCATCAGGGCTCTTGATCGGTTCCATCGCGCGGAGCGGGCCGCGGGGTGCGAACGGCGACTGCTCGGGTTCGTAGGGCGCCTCGGTCCAGGCAATGGACGACAACGGCAGGCGCAGACCCAGCGGCGACGTGCCCGGCATGAGGAACAGTCGCTCGCGACGGGTGCGCCAGTGCGCGGTAGCCCAACCATCGCCGTCCGGGTCGGAGAACACTGGCACCACCCAGCCTGCGGGCAGGCCGGCCGCCTCATCGATGGCCGCGATCTGCTCGGCACGGGTAGCGGTGCTGGCGTCAGGCGACACCTTTTCCTCGGGTCGTTTGCCGGACGGGAGCCTCGCCTCGGTCAGCAACGATTCCATCGGGTCGTCGTAAGCGGCTCGGGCGACATCGGCCGGAATTCCGAGGCGCGCGGCGATGGCGAGGGCGAGCGCGCGCACCTGTTCCCCGGCAGCCGCCGAACCGGTTTCGACACGGGCCGCTGCCCACGGGTCGTCCAGAAGTTCTTGGTCGTGCCACCGCGGCTGGCCGTCGCGGCGCCACAGCAGCCCGATCTGCCAGCGAGGCAGCGGCTCACCGGGGTACCACTTGCCTTGTCCGTGGTGGGTGAGGCCGTTCGCAGCCCACCGGTCGCGCAGCTTGTCGGCAAGTTGCGTCGCGAGCTGGCGCTTCTCCGCACCGTCCGCTGCGGTCTCCCACTGGGCATCGGAGGTGTCGCCGCTGGAGACGAACGTGGGCTCGCCGCCCATCGTCAGCCGCACGTCTCCTGCTTCGAGCAGCGTGTCGACGTGCGCGCCGAGCTCCTGAACGCCCTGCCACTGCTCGTCCGAGTAGGGCTTGGTCACTCGGGGGTCCTCGAACACCCGGGTAACGGAGTTGGAGAAGGAGAACTGGACGTCGGCGAAGTCTGTCGCTCCGGAGATCGGCGCGGCGCTGGAGGGGTGCGGGGTCGCACAGAGTGGGATATGCCCCTCACCCGCGAGCAGTCCTGAGGTCGCGTCCAGCCCCACCCACCCTGCTCCGGGGATGTATACCTCGGCCCACGCATGTAGGTCGGTGAAGTCCTCCGTCGGTCCGCTCGGGCCACCGATGGCGGCCTGATCGGCGGTCAGCTGCACGAGGTAGCCGGAGACGAAGCGGGCGGCGAGGCCGAGTTGCCGCATCACCGACACCAGCAACCAGGCACTGTCGCGGCACGAACCGAGGTGCTTCTGCAGCGTGTCATCCGGCTGCTGTACGCCGGTCTCCAGACGCACGCTGTAGTCGACGCTGTCGCGCACCCGCTGGTTGATACCGACCAGGAAATCAACGATGCGGGTGCCCTCGGCCGGCCAGCTGACGTTGTCGGCGACCCATTGACTCACCAGCGGTCCGGGGCCGGCACCGGCATCACCGTCGTCGACCGGCCGCAGGTAGGGGTCCAGGTCGGCGCGCAGATCCGCGGGGTAGGAGAAGGGGTAGGTCTCCGCGTAATCCTCGACGAAGAAGTCGAACGGGTTGATGACCGTCATGTCAGCGACCAGGTCGACGATGATGTCCAGCTCGCCGACCTTCTCCGGGAAGACCAGGCGGCCCAGATAGTTGCCGAACGCGTCCTGCTGCCAGTTCAGGAAATGATCGCGCGGCGAGACGGTGAGCGAGTACGCAGTGATCGGCGTGCGACTGTGCGGCGCCGGCCGGAGGCGAACCGTGTGGGGGTGCACAGCGACCGGACGGTCGAAGGAATAGGTGGTGCGGTGCTGGATGGCCACACGGATCGTCACGGGCCACACCCTATGCACTCGCGGGCTAGCCGCGTTCCGGCTGCGCGGGACGTCTCACCCTGCGGTTGTCCGCACGATCGCGCACCCGTCTGCACGAAAGCGCGGACACTGCGATGTTGTCGTTGGGAAAACCAGACGTGGGCCGTCGGGACGGCTACTGCTGACGATGTCCACTTCGGCCTATGCAAGGGCCACGGCGAGGTCAACGCTCGTGGCTCGAACGCGGGTTTCGTGAGCGCGTCGAACATTGTGATCGCTCGTCTGACAGTGGGGTTGGCACCAGTCCCAAGTGTCCGCAGAAACGGACATCCGTCCGTACGAAAGCGCGGACACTCGGGCTTACGAGGTACCGGGTGCGCTCTCAGCGCCAGTCGGGTGGGTCGGCGTGGTGCAGCTCTGGATCATCCACTGGGAAAGTGTGCACTCTTCCCGGCGGGGTGCCGGGGCCCTCGAACCTGGCCGTCACCCGGCCCAGGCCGCTGCCCCATACCCATCCCGCGCCGTGCACGTCGTGTCGAACGTCATGGCCCGGGGCCCAGTCACTCCTGGACCGGGCGAGTGGGGCGGGTTGAATCGCCACCTCGTCGGCTGCCTCCAATGCCTCGTCGGTGTCGAAGAGGAACCGCTCCTGAGCGTGCGTGGTGAACCCCGACACGCCAACCCCCAATAACCGCACCCCGTTCGAGACGTCCACGGCGTCCAGTAACCGTTGGGCGGTAGCCCGGATGACTTCCGGGTCGCCCGTGGGATGCGGCAGGGTTGCCGACCGCGTCGCAGTGCTGAAGTCGTGTTGCCGCACCTTGATGGTGACTGTCCGCGCGAACGACGCGCCCTCGGCGAGCCGACCCGTCACCCGTGTCGTCATGCGTGCCAGTTCGGAGGCGAGGAGTCGCGAGTCGGTGACGTCGACCTCGAAGGTCTCCTCGGCGGACACGCTCTTGGCCTCACGTTCCATCTCCACCTCGCGATCGTCCTGCGCCCGCGCCAGCCGGTAGATGCCGCGGCCGTGCGAATCACCGAAGACACTGATCAGATCCGGTTCGCCCATCCGCTGCAGATCGGCCACGGATTCGACCCCGAAGGTTCGAAGTCGGGTGGCCGTTGCCGGTCCGATACCGCCGATGGCCCGCACAGAAAGCGGAGCAAGCAGCTCCAACTCCGTACCGGGCGGCACCACCACGAGACCCACCGGCTTGTCGAGGTCGGAGGCGATCTTGGCGAGCATCTTCGACGATCCGATGCCAACCGAGGCGGTCAGCCCTCCCGTTACTTTCGGGATGTCGGCGAGTAGTTCCCGGGCCCGCTCAGTGACCGCGTCGACCGTCAGATCGATTCCCGCTTCAGCGAGGTCTACGTAGGCCTCGTCGACCGAGACCTGCTCGATTCTCGGCGAGAGTTCGCGCAGCAAGGCCATGACGGCCTCGCTGGAGCGGGAGTAGGCAGCGAAGCGGGGCGACAAAAACGCGGTCCCTGACGGGCACAGGCGTCGTGCCTGGGCGGTCGGCATCGCCGACCGTGCGCCGTATGCCCTCGCTTCGTAGGACGCAGTCGCTATGACCCCCCGGTACCCGGTGCCTCCGACGCAGACCGGCTTGCCCAGCAACGACGGCTTGTCACGCTGTTCGACTGCGGCGAAGAAAGCGTCCAGATCCAGATGCAGGATGCTGGCCGTTTTTCGCACGGCCTGATTGTCTCGTGCTCCCCAAGCCAGAACTACATGACCCGGATTCAGCATCTGGCCAACAGATGCTGCCGGTCAGACCGTTCGATGGATGAGCAAAGGCAACACCGCGTTCGCCCCGGCCTCCCGGATCGTCGCCGCAGCGACGGTCACCGCCCAACCCGAACGAGAAGCATCGACGACGAGCA
>JBBPZD010000019.1:0-2724 GCA_038199265.1 Actinomycetales bacterium
GTCGCGCTGACGATCATCGAAGTCGAGGTCGACATCCGGGGGGTTGATGCGCTCGGGGTTGAGGAACCGCTCGAACAGCAGCTTGTGTTCTAACGGATCGAGCTCGGTGATGCGGGTCAGGTAGGCGATCATCGACCCGGTCGCCGATCCACGTCCGGGGCCGACGGGGACCCCGTTGTCCCGGGCGTACTTGCAGATGTCCGCGACCACCAGGAAGTAGGAGGAGAAACCCATCGGCTCGATGACGGCCATCTCGGTCTCGACCCGCTGCAGCACCTCGGGGCCCGGCTCGTTGCCGTACCGCAGCTGCAGGCCTACCTTGATCTCCTCGCGCAGGAACGAAGCCTGCGTCTGCCCCTCTGGCACATCAGGGAACTGCGGCATCCGGTCGACCGGATTGAAGACTTCGGAGTAGTCACCGATCCGCTCGGCAATCGCCAGAGTGTTGTCGCACGCCTCTGGTATTTCTGCGAAGAGCGCGCGCATCTCCTGGGCGGACTTCAGGTAGTAGCCCGAACCGTTAAATCTGAAGCGGTGCGGGTCGTCCTTGTTCTTGCCCACGCCGACGCACAGCAGGTCGTCATGACTGTCGGCCTGGTCCTCGGTGACGTAGTGGCTGTCATTGGTCGCCAGCAGTGGAATATTCAGGTCGCGGGCGATCCGCAGGAGATCTTCGCGAACCTGTCGCTCGATCGAGAGTCCGTGGTCCATCAATTCAAGAAAGTAATTGTCAACACCGAATATGTCCTGGTACGCCGACGCTGCCTTGATCGCCTCGTCGTACTGCCCCAGGCGCAGTCGTGTCTGCACCTCGCCCGATGGGCAACCGGTGGTCGCGATGATGCCGCGACCGTGCTCCGCCAGCAGCTCGCGGTCCATTCGGGGCTTCATGTAGTAACCCTCGAAGCTGGCCAGCGAGCTCAGCCTGAACAGGTTGCGCAATCCGCCTGCATCGGCCGCCCACATCGTCATGTGGGTGTAGCGGCCGCCACCGGAGACGTCCTTGCCACCCTCTCCGTCGACGTTGGCGTTCCGCTCGCGCGAACTCGCCCAGAACTCCTGAGTACGTGAGTGACGTGTCGAGGGCGCGACGTACGCCTCGATACCGATGATCGGCTTGACGCAGGTGTCTTTGGCCGCGAGTTGGAACTCGTACGCGCCGAACATGTTCCCGTGGTCCGACATGGCGATCGCAGGCATGCCGAGGCGCTCCACCTCGGCGAACATCGGCTTGATCTTCGCCGCGCCGTCCAGCGTCGAGTACTCGGTGTGCACGTGCAGGTGCACGAAGTCCGATGACGGCGTTGCAGGCGGCGTTGAATGCGGCATCGAGGAAGGCGAGGAAGACATCGGGATGAGTCTAGGTCGGTCTACCGACAGTCCGCCTCACGGCAAGGGCTCGCGTGGGCGTTCGCGAATCGGAAGTGCCCGCGTCAGTCGGCGTCGCGCACGATATCGAGCGCACGCTGCAGGTCAGCTGGGTATTCACTCTCGAAGACGACATGCTCGCCGGAGCCCGGGTGCTCGAATCCGAGTTGCCGCGCATGCAACCACTGGCGTGACAACCCCAGACGTTTCGCGATCGTCGGGTCGGCGCCGTAGAGCGGATCTCCGACACACGGGTGGTGCAGCGCGGAGAAGTGCACCCTGATCTGGTGGGTTCGCCCGGTCTCCAGGTGAATGGTCATCAACGACAACGACCGGAAGGCTTCCAGCAGTTCGTAGTGGGTCACGCTCGGGCGACCCGAACTCAGGACGGCGAACTTGTAGTCGTGTCCCGGATGCCGACCGATCGGTGCCTCGATAGTGCCCTGCAGCGGGTCGGGCAGGCCTTGCACCAGCGCGTGGTACGTCTTGTCGACCGTGCGATCCCGGAACGCCTGTTTGAGCACCGTGTACGCGCGTTCGCTCTTGGCCACCACCATGAGCCCGCTGGTGCCCACATCGAGACGCTGCACGATGCCCTGTCGCTCCGCAGCGCCGGAGGTGGAGATGCGGTAGCCCGCGGCAGCGAGTCCGCTGACCACATCAGGCCCCTCCCAGCCGACACTCGGGTGAGCCGCGACGCCCGCAGGTTTGTCTATGACCACAAGTTCGCTGTCGTCGTGCACGATGCGCAGACCGGGCACCTCGCGAGGCACGACCGTCATCGGTTCAACAGGCCCCGGTAGCGCCACTTCGAGCCACTGACCAGCACTGACGCGATCAGATTTTCCAACAGCCCGATGATCGAGTGTCACGGCGCCGTCTGCTGCCAGAGTCGCTGCACGAGTGCGTGAAACACCGAGCACCCGAGCAATCGCGGCATCGACGCGTTCGCCTTCCAACCCCTCGGGAACGGCAAGGGCCTTGATGTCAGTCATTTCGATCGCTTCCGTCAGAGCTGGGTGCACCATTGGACTCAGCGTCCGCAGCAGTCATTTCGTCCTTGTCGGCAGATAACCCGTCGATGCCGACCCCACGCGCGGCCAGCAGCGCTATCAACGCTGCCGCAGTCACCACGCACATATCGGCCACGTTGAAGATGGGCCATTTGGGGAGTTCGAGGAAATCGATCACGTGTCCCTGGCCACGACCCGGCTCACGAACGAAGCGGTCGGTGAGGTTTCCGAACGCACCCGCGAGCAGCAGGCCGAGGGCGATGGCCCACGCGGCACTTCCGAGGCGCCTGGCTGCGAACAACGTTGCTGCAATAACCGCGATGGCTATCAACGTCAGGACCCA
>JBBPZD010000020.1:0-6928 GCA_038199265.1 Actinomycetales bacterium
CGAATGATTGTTGTTGCAGAGCCGGTCATGAAGCCACGACCCACTCGGCGTAGAAAAGACCCAGCCCGACCGCGACACACAACCCGGCGATGATCCAGAATCTGATCACGACGGTGATCTGATCCCACCCCAGCATCTCGAAGTGGTGGTGCAGCGGCGCCATTCGGAAAATGCGCTTGCGGCGCAGTTTGAATGAGCCGACCTGCAGGATCACCGACACGGTCTCGAGCACGAACAGGCCCGCGAGGATGATCACGAGCAGCTCGGTGCGGGTGGTGATCGCCAGCCCGGCAACGGCGCCACCGAGTGCCAATGAGCCGGTGTCGCCCATGAAGATCTTGGCCGGTGCGCCGTTCCACCACAGAAAGCCGAAACAGGCTCCCATCACGCAGGCTGCCACGACGGCGAGGTCGAGGGGATCGCGTACCTCGTAGCACTTGTTGGACAGGTTGAACTCGCAGTTCTGGTTGTACTGCCAGACACTGATCAGCACGTAGGCACCAAAGACCATCACCGCGACACCTGTTGCCAGGCCATCGAGGCCGTCGGTGAGGTTTGCGCCGTTGGAGGTGCCGGCCACGATCAGGTTGGCCCAGAGCACGAAGAGCACGATCGCGAGAGCGGTGCCGCCAAAGGCGAAGTTCACCCAGGTGTCGCGGACGAAAGAGACCCGGAAGCTGCCGGGCGTACGGCCGCCCTTGTCGGCGAACTGGGTCGCAAGGATCGCGAAGACGGTCGAGACGGCGACCTGCGCGACCAGTTTCTGCGCCGATCGCAGGCCCAATGAGCGCTGGTGGGAGATCTTGATCCAGTCGTCGGCGAAACCGACGAGTCCCAGCCCGACCATCAGGAACAACACCAGGAGCCCCGACACGCTGGGAACCGACCACAGCACCAGGTGCGCGACGAAATACCCGCTCACGCTGCCCGCGATGATGACTGCGCCGCCCATGGTCGGCGTACCGCGTTTGGTGTGGTGGGTCGTGGGACCATCATCACGGATGAACTGCCCGAAACCGCGGCGTACCAGGAACTTGATGAACAGGCGGGTACCAAACAACCCGATGGCGAGCGCGATCATCGCGCCGATCAGGACACCCTTCACGTAGCACCCTCTGCCTTGAAGCGGTCGGTTATCCGATCGCCAAGGTAACGCAGGCCGGAGTCACGACTCGACTTGAACAACACGACGTCTCCCGGTCGAAGGTGTGACACCAGCAGTTCGTACGCGGAATCGGTGTCCTCGGGTCGGTGGGTCACTGAGTCGCCCTGTTGGGCTGCGTCGGCGATCGCAGCGGCGTCGGCTCCGACGGCGACAACCACGTCGATGCCGCGGTCGGCAGCCTCGGCTCCCACCGCACGATGAGCTTCGACACTGGACTCTCCGAGCTCGCGCATCGCGCCCAGGACAGCCACCGTCCGGCGTCGACCA
This sequence comes from Actinomycetales bacterium, assembly GCA_038199265.1. GTDB lineage: Bacteria > Actinomycetota > Actinomycetes > Actinomycetales > Dermatophilaceae > Allobranchiibius. Next base: position 1,433 of record JBBPZD010000020.1, read on the forward strand.
CCGATCTGGGCCAGCGACGTCAGCGCTGCACGCATCGACTCGGGGTTGGCGTTGTAGGCGTCGTTGACCAACGTGATGCCATCGGCGAGCTGATGCACCTCCATCCTCCAGCGCGACTGCGCCTCGGCCGCGCCGAGAGCACGAACCGCGTCGCGCAGGTCGATCCCGGACTCCACCGCCGCAGCGAGGACTGCCAGCGCATTGCGGACGTGGTGCTCACCGTGCACGGCAAGAGAGACAGGCACACGGCTCGCGGTCGTCACGAGGGTGAACTTCGCACGACCGGTCTCGTCGAGTTCGATGTCGACGGCGCGGTAGTCGGCGTCCACGCCGTACCCCACCCCGATGACCCGAGCTGGGGTTCGGGACGCCATGGCGGCGACTCGCGCATCGTCGAGGTTCACGATGGCCACACCGTCGGTCGGTAGGGCCTCGACCAGTGCTGCTTTCGTGTCGGCGATCTGGTCGATCGATTCGAATTCGCCGACGTGGGCGTGGCCCACATTGAGCACGATCCCGATGCGAGGGGGTGCGATCTGCGTCAGGTAGGCGATATGACCCACCCCTGAGGCGCCCATCTCGACGACCAGATGCCGGGTGTCGGCCTCGATGCGGCACACCGTCAATGGCACGCCCACCTCCGAGTTGTACGAACCCTGCGGCGCTATCGTGGGGCCGTCCTCGGCGAGCACCTGGCCCAGCATGTCCTTCGTGGAGGTCTTGCCTGAGCTACCGGTGATACCGACGATGTTCAGCCCCGGAACCCGTCCGATCACCGCGCGGGACAAGGCAGCGAATGCTTCCTGGACGTCCGCGACCACGATGGTGGACATCTCGTCGACCGGGCGACTGCCTAACGTCGCTACAGCGCCCGCCTTCACTGCACCGGAAGCGAACTCGTGCCCGTCGGCGTGCTCTCCGACGCGCGCCACGTACAGGCTGCCGGCCCGTGCCTCGCGGGAGTCCGTGACCACGGGGCCGGTGATCAGCGCGTCCTGTCCGTGCAGCGTGCCCGAGACGATCGCGCAGATCTCGCTGAGTCGAAGCGCGATCATTCCGGACGCTTCGGGGTAGCCGGGGTCGTGTACTGGATCGGGTAGAGCTGCACGGGTACCTTGCTGGGCGGCACGGCCGAGGTCCGCAGCAGGTAGCCCATCACCTGGGAGAAAACCGGCGCTGCGATCTCACCGCCGTAGATCGTCGTCTTGGGCCGCTGCAGCGCGGCCGCGACGATGTACTTCGGCTCGTTGGCGGGTGCCATGCCGATGAAGGATGCGGTGAAGCCGCGGTAACCGCCCACCTTCGAGTCGTAGAGGTCGGCGGTACCGGTCTTGCCCGCCACGTTGTACCCGGGGACGCTGGCCTTCGCGGCAGTTCCCTTGTCGCTGACCACGCCGCTGAGCATCTTGCGCACCTGCCCGGCGACAGCGGGCGAGACAACTCGTACCGGCTTCCGGTCGTCGGTGGGCTTCACCCAGTCGCCGGACGGCTGCTGCACCCCGGCGATCAGGTTGACCGGCAACCTCAGGCCGTTGTTCGCAATCGTCTGGTAGACCGAGGCCTGCTGAATCAGCGAGGTGGACAGACCCTGACCGAACATCACGGTGTACTTCTGCGAACCGCTCCAGTCTGACGGCTTCGCGACGATGCCGGTGGTCTCGCCCGGAAAACCGGTACCCGTCTTGGATCCGAGGCCGAACTTGGTCATGTAGGAGTACAGCGACGCGGAGGAGATCTTCTCGCCGACCATGATCGTTCCCATGTTCGAGGACTTCGCCATCACCCCGGCGACCGTGAGGTCCTCGACCCCATGGGCCTCCGAGTCGTGGAAGGTGGTGTCCGCGCGCCGCAGCACAGGCGGCACGACGACCCGGGATGTCGGCGTCGTCGCACCTTCGGACAGCGCTGCCGCCATGGTGACGACCTTGCTCGTCGAGCCGGGCTCGTACGCCTCAGCGAACGGACGCGACTGCAGGTAGGACGCGTTCGAACCGAGCTTCACCGGATCGAAGCTGGGATAGGAGACCGCGGCGAGGACGTTGCCCTTCAGGTCCATGACGACCAGGTCACCCGCTTCGGCGCCGGTCTTCTTGACCTGGGCGGCCAACACGTTGCTGGCGTAGAACTGCAGATCCGAGTCGAGGGTGAGTTTGACGTTCGACCCGTTGACGGCAGGGGTGTCGGAGTTGCTGCCGGTCGCGATGACCGTGCCGTCGGGCGTTTCCTCCGAGGTGCTGACACCCGGCCGCCCGTTCAACACCTGCTGACGCATCAGCTCGATACCGCCCGAACCGGTGGCCTTGTCGCCACCGACCCAACCGACGATCGAAGAAGCACTGGCGCCCTCCGGGTACTGACGCTCCTGGGTGGACTCGCGGAAAATTCCAGTGAGGTTCAGAGCCGCAATCCGCTGCCACTGCTGCGGGGTGACGTTCTTCAGGACATAGGTGAACTTGGACTTGCGCTTGGTCGCTGCCTCGAGGGTCGCGTAGTAGTCCTTGGCGCTACCGCCGACCACCGATGCGAGACCTGCGGCAACCCCCGAATTGCCGATGACGACCGTCGGTTGTCCTTTCACTGCTCGCTTGAACTGGGCGGTCTGGGTGGCGTCGGCGGTCACGTTGTACCGCTGCACACTGCTCGCCAGCACGGTTCCGTTGCGGTCGACGATCTGACCACGTAGTGCATCGACATTCTGTTGGCGCATCCGGCTGCCCTTGGCCTCAGCGGACACCGCGGCAGCATCAACCCCCTGCACGCGCACGATCTGCACCGCGAAGAGACTGAAGACGAAGAGCATCGCAGCGAACAGGATGCGTGCACGCCGGCCCGGATGTCCGAGCTGCAAGGCCACCGGGCGCGAGCGTGGCGGACGCGGGGAGCCGGTGTGAGTCGGACGGTTTGCAGCCGGCCGGTTCGACCCTGGCCGGCGGGTATCAGGGGTCACCGGCCTGGTGCGTGGAGTCGAGGAATGACGAAGATCCCGGCCCGATCCGTTCTTCGGTGCACGAGGACCCTGTGATCCAGCAGGCCGCGGTGGGCGGGTCTGACTCAACGGATCACCTCTGGGTCGTCGGGGTCGTGCCTGACGTGCTCGTGCTCGGCGTGGTCTTCGTGCTCTTCTTACCGGCCGTGCTCGACTTCGGCGCGTTGCCGCTCTTGGCCTTCGGCACTGCGCCTGGCTTGCTCGCCGCACCGACCTTGTCCGATCCACCGGAAGTACCCGGCTTTGCGGCCTTGTCGACAGACGGCGTGGTGACACCGGGCTTGGCCGCCGTCTTCTTTGTGCCCGCAACGGCAGCCTTTTTCGGCGCCGGGGCACCCACCCGGAGTCCGAGCGAGGCGCCGAGCGATGCCGCCCCGGCGACCTTCGAAGCGCCACCGGCAGTGAGCGGTCCCACCGTAAAGGGAACAGCGCCCCCTGCCCCCTTCGCCACGCCGACGGTCTTGCCGTCAGGGCCGACATAACGGATGGTTGCGGCGGGCAGCAGACCCAGTGACTGCGCCCGCGCTGCCAATGACCGAGGCGACTCAGCGAGCTGCAGCTGGGAATTGAGCCCCTGCTGGGTTCCGGTGTAGGTAGCCGACTCTGCTTTAAGCCGGTCGATGGTGAAGGACTGCTGTGCACGTTGGGTGTTGAGCATCAACAAAGCGGCCAGGCCCATCGCCAACACCAGGACGCATGCCGCGATGAAGGCCGCACTGCTGCCCTCGCGGGCATCGGCAGGCGCTACGACACGCAACCTCACCGGCGTCACGGTCGCGGGGTTCGCAGTCCGCGACTTCGGCGCAGTGCTCGACCTGGTAGTCCGCGGCAGGCGAGCTCGCGGCTGCCGTAGCGGCGCGGCGTGCTGGCTGATGCTCATCGGTGGCTCCCGTTCGTCAGGCGAAGTCGTTCTGCGGCGCGTAATCTGGCCGACCCGGCGCGCGGGTTGTCATTGGTTTCTCGCTCGCTGGGCCGTTCTGCCCCGCGAGTGAGTCGCCCCAGATAAGGCTGATGTTCTGGTAGTTCCACCGGTAGACCCACAGGCGCCGAACTCGTCGTCCCCCGTGCCAGCGTCTGTTTCGCGATGCGGTCCTCGAGCGAGTGGTAGGCCAACACTGCGATGCGTCCACCGACCGCCAGGTGATCGATGGCCTCAGGGCAGGCCCGCTGGAAAGAGTCCAGCTCGCGATTGACCTCGATCCGCAGCGCTTGGAACGTGCGCTTACCCGGGTGTCCCCCCGTACGCGCAGTGGCGGCGGGAATCGCGTCGCGCAGCAGATTCACCAAGCGCCCCGACCTGTCGAACGGTGCCTTGTCACGTTCGCGGACGATGGAGCGGGCGATTCGGCGGGCGAACCGCTCCTCGCCGTAGTCACGCAATATTCGCTCGAGGTCGACGACGTCGTAGGTGTTGAGGACGTCTGCAGCCGTCGGGCCCTGCGTTTGATCCATCCGCATGTCCAGCGGGGCGTCCTGGCTGTAGGAGAACCCGCGGTCGGTCTCGTCGAGCTGTAGCGAGGAGACCCCCAGGTCGAAGAGCACGGCCTGCGACTCCAGCACACCGAGACCGACCAGGTCTTCGAATGCGTCGTCGTAAGCGGAATGCACCGGGCGGAAACGAGAACCGAAGCGGTGCAGGCGTTCCCCCGCCAATGCGAGGGCCTCAGTGTCACGGTCCACACCGTATGCGGTGACACCCGAAAAACGTTCGAGGACAGCCTCGGTGTGTCCCCCCATTCCCAGGGTTGCATCGACGAAGACCGCGCCCTGTTCCCGTAAAGCAGGTTCGAACAGATCCAGGATGCGCTCGAGCATGACCGGGACGTGCCGTTCGTCGGTGCGCCGGTCGGTACGGGTCATCGGTGTGGTCTTCCTCTCTGCTTGCAGGGGCGATCGATGTCGGGGTGATGCGTGGTGCGTGGAAGTGGTGGCGGAATCCGAGGAGAACGCTTGCTGAAGCCTGGTCCCCAGCCGTCGTCGTTGCCCGAAGGCCACTGGTGTTCCGATGCCGGGGAAGTGGCACCGGCACACCCGACGAACGGATGGAGGCCGGGTGTCAGAAGAATCCTCCGGGGATCACCTCCTGCTCCTGGGAGGAGAAATCGTCCTCGGTCTCGGACAGGAACTGCGTCCATGCAGCGCTGTCCCACAGTTCGAGGCGGTTGCCCGTGCCGATGACGGTGCAGTCCTTGGTGAGACCGGCGTACTCGCGCAGTACAGCCGGTACCGTCACTCGGCCCTGCTTGTCGGGGATCTCGTCGGAGGCCGCCGACAGCAGCACGCGCTGGAAGTTACGGACGCCGCGGTTGGTGACGGGGGTGTCGTTCATCTGCTCCGCCAGTTTCTCGAACTGCGCCATCGAGAACACATAGAGGCAGCGGTCCTGGCCCCGGGTGATTACCAGGCCGCCGGCGAGTTGTTCGCGGAATTTGGCGGGCAGGATCAGTCGGCCCTTTTCATCGAGTCGTGGGTGGTGGGTGCCCAGGAACATGGCGCCGCACCTCCTGCTC
>JBBPZD010000021.1:0-7884 GCA_038199265.1 Actinomycetales bacterium
CGTATCGCCGGCCTCACTGCGGGGGGCGATGAGTACGTCACCAAGCCCTTCAGCCTGGAAGAGGTCGTCGCCCGGGTGCGCGCGCTGCTGCGCCGGTCGGTGCAACTGACCGAACCCTCCTCCCCCACCCTCGTCGTCGGTGACCTGTCGCTGGATGAGGACAGCCACGAGGTGATCCGCGGCGGAACGGAGATCTCACTCACCGCAACCGAGTTCGAACTGCTGCGATACCTCATGCGCAACCCGAAGCGGGTGCTGTCGAAAGCTCAGATCCTGGACCGGGTGTGGCACTACGACTTCGGCGGGCAGGCCAACGTGGTCGAGCTGTACATCTCCTACCTGCGCAAGAAGATCGACGCGGGCCGTAACCCGATGATCCACACGATGCGCGGCGCAGGTTACGTGCTCAAGCCCGCGGCAGCCTGACTCCACGCCACCGTCGATGACCGTCGCCCTACACCCGTCCGGGTGGACTCTGCGCACCAAGCTGGTGTCGTCGGTTCTCTTACTCTTTGTCCTCGTGATCTCGGCCATCGGCGCCCTGACCGTTTGGCAACTACAGAGCACGCTGGAAGGCAAGATCGACCAGCAGTTGACCAGTTCGGCCCAGCAGATTCACGATGCACCCCCCGGCCAGGGTGGCCTGGACTACCAGGGAAACGGTGGCGGCGAGTCGCTTCGGGTGGATCTGCTGAACGGCCAGGTTCTGCTGATGGTTGAGACCAAGCAGCGCCGGGCATTCATCAGCCGCCTGGGGACCCCCGAACTGACCCAACTCACCACCCGTCAGATAGGGATCCTCGGCAGTGCCGGGGTGGGTTCTCGACCGAGAACCGTCGACCTGCGGGCCGCCGGTGACTACCGTGTGGTGGCAGTCTCACACGCCGAGAATGTCGACCGCAGCCGGACCGAGATCACCACGATCATCGGTCTGCCCTTGAAGGACAATGAGGACACGGTCATCAAGGCCTCGCTTGCGGTGGCGTTGTTGTCGGTGGCCGGGCTGATCCTGGTCGGGCTCGGGACGGCCTACCTGGTCCGCCGCAGCCTCGAGCCGCTGCGACGGGTCGCCGCGACTGCCTCCCGGGTTTCGACGCTGTCGCTATCGGCGGGCGAGGTCGACATGCACGAGCGAGTCGGTCCGGCCGATACCAATGCCGGAACCGAGGTCGGCCAGGTGGGGCTGGCACTGAATCAGATGCTGGACAACATCGACGGCGCGTTGACTGCCCGGCAGCAGAGCGAGACCCGGGTACGGCAGTTCGTCGCCGATGCCAGTCACGAACTGCGAACCCCGCTCGCCTCGATTCGGGGCTACGCCGAACTGTCCCGCCGCGAGCGCGAGCCGGTACCAGTCGGAGTTCAGCATGCGATGGGTCGCATCGAATCCGAATCGGATCGGATGACAGCGCTGGTCGAAGATCTACTACTCCTGGCCCGCCTGGATTCTGGACGACCGTTGGAGCGTGAACCGGTCGATGTCACGCTGCTGGCCATGGAGACGATGTCCGATGCGCATGCCGCCGGTCCGCAGCACCGGTGGGAGCTGGATCTGCCGGACGAACCGATGGAGGTCGTGGGTGACGAGGCCCGCATCCGGCAGGTGCTGATCAACCTGCTCGCCAATGCTCGTCGACACACCCCGACCGGCACGATCGTCACGACGAAGATCACCGCTGAGCACTCCGCCGTCCTGGTCTCAGTGACAGACAACGGGCCAGGGATTCCACCTGCGCTGCTACCGCACATCTTCGAACGCTTCATCCGCGGTGACTCTGCGCGCACCCGTACACAGGGTTCCACAGGGCTCGGGCTTTCCATCGTGCACGCTGTCGTCATGGCGCACGGCGGGACTCTGCAGGTGGAGTCGGTTCCCGGGCGAACCTGCTTCACGATGAGCCTGCCCCGAGTCGGGAACGATGTTCCGGCGCTGATTTCGTAATGCGACAGAAGCTCCGTGCGCTCGCCCCCCAGATAGGCAAGTTCGCCGTCATCGGTGTTGGCAGCACCTTGCTCTATCTCGTGATCTTCGCGGCGATGCGATCGTCGACTGGCAATCAGTGGGCCAACATCGCCGCCCTGCTGGCCTCGACCGTCTTCAACACCGCTCTGAACCGCCGTTTCACCTTTGAGGTGAAAGGTCGTGGTGGCGCCGCCCGGGTTCAGTTGCAGTCGCTGGCGCTCCTGGCGATCACCGTTGCGACGACGGCGGGAGGGCTGGAGATCCTGCGGCAGGTGGACCCCCAGGCCGATGGTCTGGTCTCGACCGGAACGGTGGCTGTGGGAAACGTGATCGCTACCGTCGTCCGATTCGCCCTGCTTCGCCGGTGGCTGGCCCCTACCCGGGACGACGTGGTCGCCGCTGAGACGTCCCCCACCTCGTGGTGAGAAATGTGCCCGTACACAGGGAAACGGCCCGAGCCTGGTGGGCTCGGGCCGTTCCTACTTCTTTCGCGGCGGCGGAGGGATTTTAACCCTCGATGGAGTTGTAGCTCCAAACCCACTTAGCAGGCGGGCGCCATAGACCGGACTAGGCGACGCCTCCAAATGCAAGCAACGGAAAGGTTACCGGGCACGGTGCAGAGGACCAAACCACGATTAACCACGATTGCGCGCGGTCACCACTGGCAGGTGGTGGACAATGGCAGCGACATGCAACTGAGACGCAACTCAAGGCCACCCGAAGGCAGGACATGACGGAGAACGGCGAACCCGGCGCGGAACACCGCCGGGCCCTCTCACCGCGCACGTCGGGCTCCCAAGCAGGCGGGTCGTCGCGCGTTGGTTCTCCTGGTCCCGACGGGTCCGACCCCGCACAGCCTTCGTTGGAATCGCGCCACGAGGCGCGCGGAGCACGAGTACACGAGGTACGTCGTGCGCTCGGGTTGACAACCTTGAGCGCGCTCGTGCCCGGTCTCGGTCTCATACCCACTCGTAAGCGCCGCATGGGGGTATGGCTTCTGGCGTTCTTCGCGATCACGGTCGCGGTTCTCGTGTGGCTGTTGATGCGCAGCGGGCTGACGCAGGGTGCTGCGCAACTCTTGTCCGACACCGGGTTGATCTTCCTGCTTGCGGTGTTCACAGTGGGCGGCCTGCTGTGGCTGGGCGCCATCGTAGCGACCTACTTAGAGACCTCGGTGCGCCGCTGGCCGAACCAGACCAAGTGGATGCACCGGCTCTTCACACTCGGCCTGTGCATGGTCATCGGAATCCCTGCCGCTGTAGCGACGAACTACATCTGGGTTACCAAAGGCACCCTCGATCAGGTTTTCGGGGGCCGATACGCCGGTCGTGACGGGGTACAGCGCGGGCCGGTGGGCGGAACGGACCCATGGAAGTCCGTGCCGCGTATCAACATGCTCTTCCTCGGTTCTGACGCCGGTGCCGACCGCACGGGCGTTCGCACCGACTCGATCATGGTGGCCAGTGTCGACACCAAGACAGGCGACACCACGCTGGTGAGCATCCCACGCAACCTGGAGAGGGCGCCGATCCCGGCAAGCAATCCGCTGCACAAGGTGTACCCCAACGGTTTCTACTGTCCGAGCAAGGGCAACGGTCACGAATGTCTGATGGACGCCATCTGGACCGAGGCCGACACCAATCATCCCGAGCTGTATCCCAAGGATGAGAAAAACCCCGGCCTCAACACGACTCGCGAAGTCGTGAGCAACATCGTCGGCATGCCGATCGACTACACCGTGGTCATCGACCTCGCAGGATTTCAGAAACTGGTCGATGCGATGGGCGGGGTGTCGGTGAACGTCCCGGCGGGCGGCATCGCCATCGGTGGCCGCATCATCAACGGACGTGTCCAGCCGGGCAGCATCACCGGTCGGATACCGGAGGGCTACCGCAAGCTGGACGGGTACCAGGCGTTGTGGTACTCCCGCAGCCGGGTCGAGAACAGCGATGACGATCGGACGCGCCGGCAGCGGTGCATGGTCAATAGCCTCATCAACCAGGCCAACCCGTTCACCATGATCACCAAATTCACCGACGTGATGACCGTCGCCCGCCAGAGCATCACGATGGATGTGCCGCAAGACCGGCTCGATGCATTCGCGATTCTGGTCAACCGGATGAAGAACGGGAACATGCTCAGCGTCAACCTGAGCTACCCCACGATCAGGAGCGGGAACCCCGATTACGCCAAGATCAGGACGCTGGTCAAAACCGCTATAGCCCGGCCGCACGTGGAGAAAAAGAAGCCCGCGCCCAAGAAGACGACTGCCCCCGGGAGCTCCTCGAGCCCGTCCACCAGCACCCCCGCCAAGGCAATCGCGGACACCACCGACTCCTGCTGACGTCCGCGGATGGCCTGCGCACCGGCTGACTGGCCGCACCGACGCACTGAGACAACAAAGCACCCCGTCACCGATCGGTGACGGGGTGCTTTGTCAGAAGCCTGGGTGGCGGCGAACCGCCGGCTTCTTAAGCCTGGAGGTGAATCAGGCCGAGACGACGTTGGTCGCCTGCGGGCCCTTGTCGCCCTGGGTGATCTCGAACTCCACGCGCTGCGCTTCGTCGAGGCTCTTGTAGCCGTTGGTCTGAATGGCGGAGTAGTGAACGAAAACGTCCGGACCCCCACCGTCCTGAGCAATGAAGCCGAAGCCCTTTTCAGCGTTGAACCACTTAACGGTGCCCTGTGCCATGCGGGGTAACTCTCTATCTTTTCCGGAATGGAACTCCACTTATGCGAAACTCCGGCTGCCGCCATCCTGCTCGCAGACTATGAGCCTGGGCCCACATACAAAAGGCCCGCCTACATGCTGCGGGCACTTCATCGTCTTGCGAGAAACTCCAACTGCAACCACCGCTGACGCTAGCACGGATGGGGCTGCCCCCGATACCCGTCCCGACCGCCCGACGCCCCGTATCTGAGAAGCTGTGTGTTGCATCCGACCCAGGCAAGGGGATCCATCATGCGCCTGACCACCCGTGATCAGTCGACGGGATTGGTGTGCAGTGATCTGTCCTCGAGGAGTATCCGTGGCGTTCCAAGCACAAGTTAGCCGTTGAGTAGACAACCACTGGCAGACCTGTCGGCACGGCTGCGACTGTCGGACTTTTCAACCAGCACAGTGGTTGCCGGTCTGATCGCAATCGTCGTCGGATTCTCCGGACCGGTCGCAATCATCTTCACAGCTGCATCAGCCGGGCACCTCACCGCCGGCCAGACGTCCTCGTGGTTGCTCGCCGCCTCGGTCGGCAGCGGGGTCGTGGGCATCGCACTGACCCTGTGGACCCGGATGCCCGTGGTCATCGCCTGGTCGACTCCGGGGGCTGCTTTGTTGGTCACCAGCATCGGTGCGCACCCGTTCTCCGACATGGTCGGTGCTTACGTGATCTGCGCTGTCGCCATGATCGCCATCGCGATTAGCGGCGCCTTCGACGCGGTGATGGCGCGGATCCCGATGCCCGTCGTGATGGGCATGCTCGCGGGTATCCTGCTGGAGTTCGTGGTGGGGGCATTCGGGGCGGTGCGGTCGGCCCCTGCCATCGCACTGTCGGTGATCGTGGTCTATTTCATCGTGCAACGGTTATCTGCACGGTGGGCAGTACCTGCGGCACTGCTGGCGGGCCTCGTCGTTTCCCTCTCGACCGGCACCGTGCGCGGCGCGGGGGTCGCAGTGTCGTTCGCCAGAGCCCAATTGACCGTACCCACCTTCTCGCTCGGCGCATTCTTCGGCGTCGCACTGCCGCTGTTCGTCGTCACCCTGACCGCCCAGAACGCCGCCGGGCTGGGTGTTCTACGTTCGCTTGGATACCCCGCCCGAGCTCGCAACCTGGTGACCGCGACCGGTGTCGGATCTCTGGTGGGAGCCTTCTTCGGATCCCATGCGATCAACCTGGCGGCTATCACCGCGGCCCTGTGTGCCGGGCCCAGCGCACATCCCGATCCTCGCCGGCGCTGGACCGCGGCATTGACCACCGGCGTCGCCTATCTGGTCGTGGGCATCCTGGGCGGCACCCTGGTGGCCGTGTTCTCGGGCCTGCCGGCTGCGTTGATCGCAGCGGTCGCGGGCGCAGCCCTGCTGCCCACCTTCAGCTCCTCACTCACCTCAGCGGTCCACGATGCCGACCACCGCCCTGCAGCGCTCGTGTGCTTCGCCGTCACCGCTTCGGGCATCTCCGTCGTCGGTGTAGGGGCAGCCTGCTGGGGCCTACTCGCCGGCCTCCTCGTGACGGGCATCGACTCAGGTATGGGCGCGATCAGGCGGCATGGACAGCAAGAAACCAGCGACACCGCGTGACGCGGGGCCGCTGGTTCCTAGTGCCGTCTTGTTACCGAGGTGGCGCAATGACTACTTGATGAAGCGACTACTTGATGAAGCCTTCCTTCTTCAAGAAGTCGGTGGCGACCTTTGCCGGCTGCATACCGTCAGTGCTTACCTTCGAGTTCAGAGTCGCCATGACCTTGGTGGTCAGCTTGTCGCTCAGCGGCTTCAATACCTTCAGGATGTTGGGGTTCTTCTTGTCGGTCTCCTCGCGCAGCACGACTGCGCCGTTGTAGAGCGGGAAGAACTTCTTGTCATCCTCGAGCACCCTGAGCTTGAGGCCGACGATGCGGCCGTCGGTGGTGAAGACCTCACCGAACTTGCACGTGCCGTTCGCAGTCTGGGTGTAGATCACACCGGTACCGAGGGTCTGGCTGGCGCCAGTGGTGATGCCGTAGGCCTTCTTGACACCGGGGTACCCGTCGGGTCGGCCGGCGAACTCGCTCTCCACACAGGTCGTGGCGCTCGGGTTCTTCTTGATGTAGGCGGCCATGTCGGACATCGTCTTCAAGTTGTTGGCCGCCGCAAACTTCTCGGTCGTCGCGAACGCATAGGTGTTGTTGAAGGGAGCGGGATCACCCCACACCAACTTGTTCTTCGCGAGGTCTTCCTTCTTGACCGCCTGGTACTGCTTCTGCTCGTCCTGAATCGGCTTCGCGTTCTTCAGGTAGGTGACCCACCCGGTACCGGTGTAATCCCAGTACACGTCGGTGCTGCCCGAGATCAACGCATTGCGGGTGGCCGTGCTGCCTTGGATATTCGTCTTGTCGGTGACATTCGCGCCAGCTGCCTTCAGCATCTGGATCGTCAGCTGACCCAGCAGCAACTGCTCGTCGAACTCCTTGGAGCCGACCTTGAGTGACACCCCTTTCAAGGCCTTGGCGTCGACGGAACCAGCTTTGACATCACCGCCACCGCCACCTCCGCCGCTGCCGCCTACGCCACACGCTCCGAGGGAGATGGACAGTACTGCCGCTCCCGCGACCAGACTGGTGGTACGTCGAATCATCGTCATCAAAGTGCCTTTCGATTGCGTTTCAGGTTCGTTGTCAAAGTTGGTTCTTGCTCATGCTCAGCGGATGCCTCGAGGAGTAAGCGCTCGCTGCAGCAGCCCTCCTGCCCAGTCGAGCATGAGTGCCAGCACGGCGATCAGCAGGCTGGCTATGACCAAGACCTGATTACGTCCCAGCTGAATACTGCCGAAGACGCTCGGACCGAGACCGCCTGCGCCGAGGTAGGTGCCGAACGGGACTGTGGCCACAGCCAGGACGAGGGCCGTCCGCGCTCCGGCGCCGATCACCGGGATGGCCAGCGGGATCTCAACTTTCAGGAGTACTCCCACCGGTGACATCCCTTGCCCTCGCGCGGCGTCTTTGATGCCCACGTCGACCTGCTCGAGACCGACAATCGTGTTCCGCAACACCGGCAACACGCTGTAGGCGGCAAGTACGAGAACCACCACCTTGAGTCCGATGGTGTAGGCGCCCACGATCGCCAACAGACCGATACTCGGGGCAGCCTGACCTACGTTGGCTGCAGCAAGCACGAACGGTGAAGTTTTCTTGAACCGTGGTCTTGTCACCAAGATGCCCAGCGGGACCGC
>JBBPZD010000022.1:0-19972 GCA_038199265.1 Actinomycetales bacterium
CGAACCGTTCGCCGTGCTGCTCGGCGACGACCTGATCGACGAGACCGAGGACCTGCTGGAGCGGATGATCGTCGCGCGCGGGCAGTACGGCGGGTCCGTCGTCGCGTTGATGGAGGTGCCCGAGGACCAGGTGCAGCTCTACGGCTGCGCCGAGGTGGAGGCGATGGACGGCGAGGACGACATCGTGCGCGTCACGTCCCTCGTCGAAAAGCCGGACCCGGCCGATGCGCCGAGCAACCTGGCGATCATCGGCCGGTACGTTTTGGACCCGGCGATCTTCGCCGCCTTGGAGAAGACGCAACCGGGCCGTGGCGGCGAGATCCAACTCACCGACGCCATGTTGCAGTTGACCGACGAGGATCTGCCCGGTGGCGGTGTTACCGGGGTGATCTTCCGGGGCAACCGGTACGACACCGGTGACCGGTTGGACTACCTGAAGGCCGTAGTACGGCTCGCAGCGCGGCACCGTGATTTCGGTGAGCCGTTCCGCGACTGGGTGCGGGAGTGGGCCGAATCCGAAGAGGCGCAAGGCCACCCCGAACACCGTTACATGGACCACTGACACACTCAGTTTCCATGCGCAGCGTCCAGGAATATCGCAATCATCTGCTGAACCAGGTGCAGACTCTGCCCGCAGTGCAGATGTCGGTGACCGACACCGCGCTGCTGGGCTCGGTGTTGTCGGCTGATGTGGTCTCCGGGGTGGCTCTGCCAGGGTTCGACAACTCGGCAATGGACGGATATGCCGTCCGGGCTGCCGATGTTGTCGACGCCCCGCTGAGCTTGCCGGTGGCGGGTGACATTCCGGCCGGGGACACCCGTAGTTCGGCGCTGCAGCCGGGCACCACCTGGCGGATCATGACCGGTGCGCCGATGCCGGACGGCGCCGATTGTGTTGTGCCGGTCGAGCTCACCGATGGCGGTACGGAAACCGTCCGCATCCAGGAGTCGGTGCCGCTCGGTAGGTCTGTGCGCAGGCGCGGCGGTGACGTCAACCCCGGTGATGTGGTTGCGCTGGCAAGCACCCGGGTCGCCCCCCGCCACATTCCCGCGATCGTGTCCAGCGGTGTGGCGACGGTGTCGGTGACGCCCCGGCCCCGGGTAGGCGTGGTCAGCACCGGGGACGAGCTGCGTCCAGCGGGCAGCGCTCTCGAATCGGGTCAGATCATCGATTCCAACGGCCCGATGCTCGCCTCGTTGGTGCTCGCGCACGGATTCGAACTCGGCCCGGTCCTCACGGTCGGCGACGACGGCCCGACAACCCGGCGTGCGTTGCAAAGTCTTGCGTCCCAGGTGGACGCGGTCGTCACGTCGGGGGGCGTCAGCGCAGGTGCCTTCGAGCCCCTCAAGCTTGCCTTCGCCGACGAGTTCGAATTCTCACAAGTGGCCATGCAACCGGGCAAACCCCAGGGTTTCGGGTTGATCGAGGGTGTTCCTGTCTTCGCGCTCCCGGGTAACCCGGTCAGCTCGCTGGTGTCGTTCGAGGTGTTCGTCGCGCCCGCCGTCCGCAAGCTCGCGGGCCGGCCCACGGCTCTGCCGACGTTGCGGGCAACGGTCGAGCAGGGGTGGAGTGCCCCCGCCGGTCGGGCGCAACTGGCGCGCGTCGTGCTGGACGCTGATCGCCGCATCGTCTCCTCCGGCGGTCAGGCCTCGCACATCATGGGTGCGCTGGCGTCGGCGAACGCATTGGCCTTCGTCCCGCCCGAGGTCACCGAAGTCCGCGAAGGCGACGTGTTGGACGTCTACCCGCTGGCCGGTGATCCGGCATGGATCGTCTGACCCATATCACCGACGACGGTGACGCCCAGATGGTCGACGTCTCCGCGAAGGCCATCACCGCACGGATCGCGTCCGCTCGCGGACGCGTGTTGCTGTCGCCGCGTGCGGTGGCTGCGCTACGCGATGACACGGTGCCCAAGGGCGACGCGCTCGCCGTCGCGCGGATCGCCGGCATCCAGGGCGCCAAACGCGCACCCGAGTTGATTCCGCTAGCGCACCCGGTCGCTATCCACGCCGTATCGGTGACTCTCGCGGTGCAGGACGACGGGGTCGACATCGAGGCGCAGGTGCGCACCGCGGATCGCACCGGCATCGAGATGGAGGCCCTCACCTGCGTCTCGGTAGCTGCCCTCGCGCTGGTCGACATGATCAAGGCGGTCGACAAGCACGCCCGCATCACCGACATCCGGGTGACCGCGAAATCCGGTGGCCGGTCAGGGGATTGGACCGAACATGCCTAGAGCCGTTGTCATCACCTGCTCGAACAGGGCCTCGAGCGGGGTGTACGCCGATCGGTCTGGGCCGGTGTTGGTCGCAGCGTTACGCGACTGGGGTTTCGACACCGACGATGCGGTCGTCGTCCCCGACGGTGACCCGGTCGGTGTGGCGCTGCGGGCCGCCGTTGCCGAGGGCGTCGAGCTGGTGCTCACCACGGGAGGCACCGGTCTGTCGCCCACCGATCACACCCCGGAACAGACCGCCCCCCTGCTGGACCGGGAGGTGGCCGGCATTCCGCAGGCGTTGCGCGCGGCAGGGGTGGCCAAGGGAGTGCCGACGGCGGTCCTGTCACGGGGATTGGCGGGTGTCTCCGGCCGCACGCTCATCGTCAACCTGCCGGGGTCGACCGGTGGGGTGAAGGACGCCGTCGAGGTGTTGGCGGGTGTCATCCCGCACGCAGTCGCCCAGCTGCGCGGGGGTGGCGCGCATTAGCGACCGGCCGTGGCCGGTCTCTGTCGCAGGCGATTGGCGCGGGATGCGGGTGCTGTTGCGTCCGTTACGCGGCAGGGCCGACCGGGTCGAATTCGTCACGCTGCGGGCGGAGAACGCTGCCTGGACCCTCCCGTGGGACTCTACGTCGCCGATCGGCGGGCCGCAGATGTCCTTCTCCCAGATGGTGCGCCAACAGGACAGGGCAGCGACGCGCGGCGAGATGTTGCCCTTCGTGATCGAGATCGACGGCCATCTCGCGGGGCAGATGCACCTGTTCAACATCGTGCGCGGCGCGCTGCGGTCGGCGGGCGCCGGGTATTGGATCTCGCAGCGCTACGCCGGGCAAGGTGTCACCCCGTTCGCGCTGGCCACAGCGATCGACCACGCCTTCAACGAGCTGCGACTGCACCGGGTCGAGGTCAACATCCGGCCCGACAACCACTCCAGTCTCGCGGTCGTACGCAAGGTCGGGCTGCGTGACGAGGGCCTGCGCGCGAAGTATCTGCACATCAACGGTCAGTGGCACGACCACCGCACCTTCGCAGTCGTCGCCGAGGACCGCGAGAACGGTGAATCGCTGGTGCACAGATTACGTCGCGAGCACGAGCGGCGGGTCTGACGACACACCGACTGCCCTGGCCGAGAAGGCATTGCCGACGCCGTAATCTCGAGGCCGTGGACAACCCGAGCAGCCTGATTTTCGTCGCCCTGGTGGTCGTTTGGGCCGGGTGGCTGCTGCAGCACCAAATTCGCCGACGGCAAGTACTGCTGACGGCGCGCACCGTCGAGACGTTCTCCGATGCGATGCGAGTCTTGGAGCGCCGCGAGCAGGTCGGTGACTCCAACGCCGATCACCGCACGTCGCTGCGGGCAGGCACCATCGTCCACGCGATGCGCGATGAGCAGGTACAGCTCGAACAGCCGGACGTTCCCGATCAGCCAAGCGAGGTCGACATGCCAACACAACCCTCCGTTTCCGAGAAGCTGCAGAGCGTCCTGAGCAGGGTTCCGTCATTGCAGGCTTCGCGCCGCACCCGCGGCATCGCGTTCCTCGGTGCCGTTGCCGTGTTCCCGATCACGCTGATCGCCGTACTGGCCGGAGCGATTACGCCGCTGGCGCTGCTTGGTTCGTTGATGCTGATCGCGGCCGTGGTGGCGTGGTTGCGCTCCGAAGCCGTCGCCGCGCGGAGTGGCGTCATGCAGTCACGTCCAGCTCGCTCGGTTCAGCCGCGACAGGCTGGAGCCAAGAGCCGGCCCGTCCGGCAGGCCTCTGCTCAGCCAGTTATCGGCCAGGACCGCCTCGAAGCGCCGCAGGAAGTCGCCGGCGCGAACGAGGACGTGCCGTTCGACGCTCAGCCCGCACCCGTCGCCGAGCAGGTCGAAATGCCTGCCCCGCAAGCGCTGGCAGAGAGCTTCCAGGATGATTGCGATGCCGGTGCCCCTGCGGCCATCGCAGACGGAACGTGGTCGCCGGTGCAGGTGCCCAAGCCGACCTACACGATGAAAGCCAAAGCTCCCGAGCGAGCAGCGCCCGAGCCAGCGTCCTACCAGAACATGCCGGTCGAGGACCTGCCGTTCGACGGGCATGCGCTCGACCTGGAGGATGAAGATCTCCCACCCGTCTTTCGCGCCGGCTGAGGTCTCCGGCGAGTTCGGAACATCTGTGCGCCGGTGTTAGTGTTGGCACGCTTTTGGGGCTGTGGCGCAGTTGGTAGCGCGTCTCGTTCGCAATGCGAAGGTCAGGGGTTCGAGGCCCCTCCGCTCCACCAGCCAGAACCCCCAGGTCCTCTGACCTGGGGGTTTTTCGTTGGTAGGGACCTCCGTCTGGCGAGGTCTGGACCCGACGACCCGGGACCGAAGTCCCTGGACAGCTCAGGTCTGATGGGCAACAGTCTCAGGTGCCACCGAAGCCTCGGGGGCACGCTGCTGACGAAGGAATCACGTGGACAACGTCTCGCTCACCGCTCTGGTCCGGGAACTATCGGAGGATTCCCTGTCCGCATCGAGTGGGCGTGCCGCGCGCACTCTGTACGGCGGCCAGGGTCACTTGTTGCGACAGACGATGATCGCGCTGGCCGACGGGCGTTCTCTGGATGAACACGAGAACCCGGGCGAGGCCACAGTTCAGGTTCTCCGCGGCCGGGTTCGGCTCGAAGCCGGTGACCAGTCGTGGGAAGGCGCAGCGGGGCACCTGCTGCCTATCCCACCCGCCCGGCACTCGCTGCACGCGCTCGAAGACTCCGTCGTGCTGCTGACGGCGGCACTCACGAAGTAGGCTTGGCGCCCGGCCCTGACGGCAGACACGGTCTTGACGGCGTCGTGAGAGGCTTCGCCCGTGAGTGAGCTGAGGCAGCCGAAGCACCAGGTGGCGCCCCGCGCGAAAGCGATGTGGGCGGTGGACTACGGCGGATCAGGGGTCGTCGCCCTGATCGTCGTGGGAGTGCTTGCCTATTACGACATCCTGACTGGAATCTGGCCCGTCGTGGCGGGGTCAGCCGCGACTCTGCTCGTGTTGCTCGGCTTCGGGGTCGTCCCGTTCTGGCGGTACCGCGTGCACCGTTGGGAAGTCACCGACACTGCGGTTTACACCCAACGCGGATGGTTGGTTCAGGAGCGGCGGATCGCCCCCGTCTCACGCGTGCAGACCGTCGACACCGAGCGTGGTCCGCTCGCCCAGATCTTCGGTCTCAGCACAGTCACCATCACCACTGCATCGGCCCAGGGGGAGTTGCGGATCGAGGGTTTGCTGCGCGCCGACGCAGACCGGTTGGTCAGCGACCTCACGGCTACGACAGCCGCCATTCCGGGCGACGCGACGTGAGCGACGCGCCCTTGGGGCCGATGCCGGGTATCCCGCAGCTCGCCGACCTGCCCGAGGATGGTGTGTGGCGACGCTTGAGCCCGCGGATGCTGCTGATTCACCCGGTGCGCGAGATCATTCGCTTTCTCCCGGCGCTGATCGCGGTCCTCTTCGCCGGCAGCAACCGCGGGAACAGTTGGTGGGGGTTGGCGGTGACTGCGCTGGCGGTCGCGGCCGGTATCGCCCGGTGGTTCACGACGCGCTTCCGGTTCACCCAGGCCCAGGTGCAGTTGCGCTCGGGCCTCATACAACGGACGACGGTCTCCGCGCCTGCCGACCGGGTCCGCTCAGTCGATGTGACTGCCCCGATCCTGCACCGCCTGCTCGGTTTGGCCGAGGTGAAGATCGGCACCGGCGCCGGTGAGAAGGAGATGAAGCTCGACGGCCTCACAGCCCATGAAGCTGCTGCTCTACGCGCCGATCTGCTGCACCACAGCCGGCCTGTGGCGTCGCAACCCGGCATCCGACTGGCAAAGAACGACGGCTCCGGTGAATACGGCGAATCGGACACATCGCTCGGCGAGTCGTCGGTAGCGGCTGTCGAGGCGCCCGAGGAGGTTCTCTACACGCTCAACCCGGCATGGCTACGATTCGCACCGTTCAGCCCGAGCGGGTTGATCGCGGCGCTGGCTATTTTCGGACTGAGTACGCAGCTCCTGCAGGACACGGGTGTGAACCCGGTCGGTTCGAGTGCCTACCAGGGCGTGCGGGACACGCTCATGAGCGCGGGTGTGGTGATCGCCATCGTGATCGGCGCGGTCGGACTGCTGATTCTGACAACGTTGCTGTCGCTGATCGCGTACACGCTCGCCTTCTACAACTTCCGACTCACCCGTAGTGGTGGCGGTGAGACCTTCCATGTGGCTCGCGGACTGCTGACCCGCCGGGCGACGTCCCTGGAGGTGCGGCGACTGCGCGGTGTCGAGATGCACGAACCGGTGCCGCTGCGGTGGGTGGGTGGTGCTCGGCTGCGGGCGATCACCACCGGTGTCAAGGACGAGGGCAGCGGGATGAGCGCGCTGCTCACGCCGCCGTCCCCGGCTGACGTCGTGCGCCGGACGGCCGATCTGGTGCTCGATGCTCCCGGGCAGCTGCACGGACCGTTGCAGCAGCACGGCCCGGCAGCCCGCAACCGGCGATGGACCCGTGCGCTGAGTTCCTCGGCCGTCCTCGCAGCGGGCATCATCGCCGGGGCCTGGTGGCTGGACTCGTGGTGGTGGACAGTGCTCGCCGCAGGTGTGCTGGTCGCGGCCTGGCCGCTGGCCATCAGTAGGTACGCCGCCCTCGGCCACCGGGTGAGTGAGCGTTTCGTGGTCGGCCGGTCCGGTGCGTTACGGCGTTCGACGTTCGTACTGCAGCGATCTGGAGTGGTCGCCGTGACGACCCGTCAGTCGATCTTCCAACGACGCTCTGGCGTCTGTTCGGTCTTGTTGGCCAGCGCGGCGGGCGAAGGCTCCTACACAATTCTCGACGTCACGCAGAGCCGCGCCGGTGAGCTCGTCGAGGAGGTGAGCGGCGGACTGTCGCGCCAATTCAGTCACGCCGACGGTTCGGACTAGGGGCTCTCAGACCCAGCTCGGCAGCCACATCCGCCACTGCCAGTGCGGCTGCGGGATGACCTGACCGGTCCAGACCGGCCAGAAGAACGCGAAGAGCGCGACGACCAGCACCACGTACCCGCCGACCGCAATCTTGCCGAAGACGATTCGACGCCGGCCTGCCGTCGCAGGCCCCAGCATCAACCCCAGGACGAACACACAGGCCAGCACGACGTACGGCACGAAAGCGACGCTGTAGAAGGTGAAGATGGTGCGTTCCTGGTACATGAACCACGGGAACCACCCGGCCGCGACGCCGGCCCAGATCGCACCGGCCCGCCAATCGCGCCCGAACAGCCAGAAGAACAACAACATCACCAGCGCCACCGTGCCGAACCACCAGATTCCGACGTTGCCCAGCGAGGTGATGGCCTTGCTGCACGAGCCACCGGGACAGTTGTGCGGGCTCTCGTAGAAGAACGAGGTCGGCCGGGTCTGCAGCATCCACGACCACGGGTTCGACTGGTAGGGGTGCGGTGAAGTGATGCTGACCGCCGAGTTGTACATCTCGACGTTGTACTGCCACATCGAGCGCAGCGCGTCGGGCATCCACGACACCAGGTGGCTGTCGGGGGAGAGGCCGCTCTTGACGGCCGGGTTGTCGGCGCCCCACTGACGGTCGTAAGCGTCGGTGCTGCGCAACCAGCCCACCCAGGTAGCCAGGTAGGTCACCAGCGCCGCCCCGACCATGTAGAGGGCGGCGGGGAGGGCGTCTTTGATGAAGGTCGCGCTGATCCAGTGCCGCACCCCGACGCTGCGGCGAGCGCCCAGGTCCCACCAGACCGACATCAGGCAGAAGATCGCGAGGAACCAGCCACCGGACCACTTCGTTCCGATGTCGAGGCCAAGGCAGACAGCAGCGACCCACCGCCACGGACGCCACCCCAGCCACGGCCCGATGGTTCGATGCGCCGCCCAGGTACCGGCGTCCTGCATCTCGGCGACCTTGCGAGCAAGGATCCCCCGCGTGCGCGACCGGTCGGCAAGTAACGCGACGAACCCGGCGAGCGCCCAGAACATCACCATGATGTCGAGGATCCCGGTACGAGACATGACGAACTCGGCGCCTTCGAAGCACAGCAGCAGCGATGCGATGCCTGCCAGCAGGGGAGATCGGAACAGGTGCCAGGCAGCGCGACCCACCAGATAGATCGCGATGGTTCCGGTTGCTGCGGTCGCGATGCGCCACCCGAACGAGCTGTCGATGCCGAAGATCGATTCGCCGAACCCGATCAGCCACTTACCCATCGGCGGGTGCACCACGAAGTCGGCCTGTGACCCGAAGACCTTCGGGTTGCCCATCGTGAAGAGATTGTCGGGGAAATTCGAGATTCCCGTCGTCTTGTCCTGCTTGCGCTCGTACCCGTACAAGACGAGGGACCAGCCCTCTTTGACGTAGTACGTCTCGTCGAAGATCAGCTGGTGGGGACGGCCCACATTCCAGAAGCGCAGGACGCCGCCGATAACGGTGAGGATGGCCGGCCCGAGCCAGCCCCAGAGCTTCTCTCCGGCTGTGCGGGGACGACCGAGCAATCGGCGACGCAACTGCTCGACGCTGCTCAGAGGCCTTACCGGTGCGGGTTCCGGGCGCTGCGGTGGGCGTACGAGCGTTCGGATCACGGGTGACCCTCCTGCCTCGTTGCTGCGGTGTGGCACCTGACACCGATCCGATGCCGCCGCAGGGAGATTAACTGACGGGGCCGGCTGGGCGTCGTCTTACCTGCTGCGCGGTGGTTCCCGGCGATGGTCGCCCGGGCGAGCGGGGCCGTGGAAGGGTGACGTGCGTGACTGGAACTCTGGTGTTGGCCGCTACCCCGATCGGTGACCCGCGGGACGCCGCGCCCCGCCTCGCCGCCGAACTGGTCGCTGCGGACGTCGTGGCAGCCGAGGACACCCGCCGACTGCGGCGGCTGACCGACGAGTTGGGGGTGTCCGTGCCCGGATCGATCGTCAGCTACCACGAACACAACGAGGCCCGTCGCACCCCCGATCTGGTCGAACGCATCGCCGCCGGTGCCCGGGTCGTCCTCGTCACCGACGCCGGGATGCCGTCGGTGTCCGACCCCGGGTACCGGTTGGTCGTGGCCTGTGCCGAACGGGGTCTGCCGGTGACCTGCGTGCCAGGCCCATCCGCCGTCCTGATGGCGCTCGCCGTTTCCGGATTGCCGGTCGACCGATTCTGCTTCGAGGGTTTCTGTTCCCGTAAAGCGGGGGAGCGGACTCGACAACTCGGCGCGCTGGCCAGAGAGCCCCGCACGATGGTGTTCTTCGAAGCGCCGCACCGGTTGACCGAGACGCTGGCAGCAATGGCTGCGGCGTTCGGCGACGAACGGCGCGGCGCGGTGTGCCGGGAGCTGACCAAGACCTACGAAGAAGTCAAGCGCGGCGGGCTGGCCGAGCTGGCGGCGTGGGCGGCCGACGGCGTGCGTGGTGAGATCACCGTCGTCGTCGAGGGTGCACCACCGGTGCGGTGCTCGGTTCCCGAGGCCTTGCCGCAGGTACAGGCGTTGGTTGCGGACGGCGTCCGTCTGAAGGAGGCGTGCACGTCGATCGCCGCCGAGACCGGATTGTCGAAGAAGGCCCTCTATGACGCTGCTGTCGCCGCCAAACCACCACGCGCCGCCCGTCCGAAAGTCTGACCTGCACTCCACCGCCTTGAAAGCGCTTGGCGACTGGGTCGACCCAGGTACACCTCGGTCCTGGCCCGGGGATCGACGAGGCGCACCTGCTGTCGCTGCGTGCAGCGACAGATGACCGTCGAGCGCGAGCCGGCGGACGAGTGGACCTGGACAGGGCCGACTACCGGTGACCGAGCCGACATCGGATGCCGGGGACTTCCCTAGACTCACCCCGTCATGAAAATCTTGTCTGCAGTCGCCTGGCCGTACTCGAACGGTCCCCGCCACATCGGTCACGTCGCCGGATTCGGGGTGCCCTCCGACGTTTTCAGCCGCTACATGCGGATGGCCGGGCACGACGTGCTGATGGTCAGTGGTACCGACGAGCACGGCACCCCGATCCTGGTGCTCGCCGAGCGGGAGGGTGTCGGCGTCCGCGAGATCGCCGACAAGTACAACGCGGTCATCGCGCAGGACCTCGCCGATCTGGGCCTGTCCTACGACCTGTTCACCCGCACGACGACCGCCAACCACTACACGGTCGTCCAGACGCTCTTCGAGTCGATCGAGGCGAACGGCTACTTCGTGGAGCAGACCACCCGCGGGGCGATCAGCCCGAGCACCGGCCGCACCCTGCCGGACCGTTACATCGAGGGCGTCTGCCCGATCTGCGGGTACGCCGGCGCGCGCGGTGACCAGTGCGACAACTGCGGCAACCAACTCGACGCGACCGACCTGATCGACCCGAGAAGCAAGATCAACGGCGAGATCCCGGACTTCATCGAGACCCAGCACTACTTCCTCGACCTACCGGCCCTGGCCGAAGCGCTCACGCTCTGGTTGGACGACCGTGCGGCGAACGGGCAGTGGCGGCCGAACGTCATCAAGTTCAGCCAGAACATCTTGAAGGAGATCCGGCCGCGTGCGATGACGCGCGATATCGACTGGGGTATCCCGATCCCTCGGGAAGGCTGGGACACCAAGCGGTTCTACGTCTGGTTCGATGCAGTCATCGGTTACCTGTCGGCTTCGATCGAGTGGGCGAGACGCAGGGATGATCCCGAGCGCTGGCGTGAGTGGTGGAACGACCCGGATGCCCGGTCGTACTACTTCATGGGTAAGGACAACATTGTCTTCCACGCCCAGATCTGGCCTGCGGAGCTGCTGGCCAACAACGGCGCAGGAAGCCGCGGCGGGCAGCCCGGGGTGTACGGCACGCTCAACCTGCCCACCCAGGTCGTGTCCTCTGAATACCTCACGATGGAGGGCTCGCAGTTCTCCACCTCGCGCGGTCACGTCATCTACGTGCAGGACATGGTCGCGCGCTACGGTCCGGACGCGCTGCGGTATTTCATCAGCGCCGCAGGCCCAGAGACCCAGGATTCGGACTTCACCTGGACTGAATTCGTGCAGCGCAACAACTCTGAACTGGTCGCAGGCTGGGGCAACCTGGTCAACCGCACTGCGTCGATGATCGCCAAGAGTTTCGGTCACCTCCCCACGCCCGGCCCGCTCGAGCCGATCGACGAAGCACTGCTGGACGCGCTGTCCGCCGGCTTCGGTGAGGTGGGCTCACTGATCGAGGCGCACCGTCAGAAGGCGGCATTGCAAGAGGCGATGCGGTTGGTCCGCGAAGCGAACAAATACGTCACCGACACCGAGCCGTTCAAGCTCAAGGCCGAGGACCAGCGCGAACGACTGGGTACGGTGCTGCATACCCTCGCCCAGGCGGTCTGTGATCTGAACACGATGCTCGCGCCGTTCCTGCCGCACAGTGCGAACAAGGTGCACACCACCTTCGGCGGCTCCGGTGAGTTTGTTCCGATGCCCCGGTTGGAGCAGGTGCGCGACCTGGACGAATCGGACCGCAGTTACCCGGTGATCACCGGCGACTACTCGGCCACTCCGCGCTGGGAGCGCAGAGCAGTCGAGCCCGGTGTGGCCATCACCAAACCGGTGCCGATCTTCACCAAACTCGATCCGAGCGTGGTGGAGGACGAACGCGCCCGGATGGCGGGCGAACACGCGTGACTGGCCGCGCGCTGTGAGCAAGGGGCATCAGTCCGGTTCGCGGAGCGACGTACCACCGCCTCCCGACCGGTTGCCGGTGGCGGTCGTCGACAACCACACGCACTGGGACATGGGTCGAGGTGACGAGCACGCGCCTGACGTCGCTGCGGCGATCGCGGCAGCGAAAGCCGTCGGGGTCGATCGTTTCGTGAATGTCGGGTGCGACGTACGCGGAGCCCGGTTCACCGAGCAGATCGTGCAGGAGCACCCCGAGATGCTCGGCGCCGTCGCGCTGCACCCGAACGAAGCCCCGCTGCTCGTCGAGGCAGGACAGTTCGACGAAGCCTTCGCCGAGATCGCCCGGATTGCTGAGCAACCCCGGATCCGTGCGGTCGGCGAAACCGGTCTCGACTACTTCCGCACCGACGAAGCGGGGCGCCCCGCCCAGCAGGAGTCGTTTCGGCAACACATCGCACTGGCGAAGCGACTCGGCAAGGCGCTGCAGATCCACGACCGTGACTCCCACGACGACGTGCTGCAGATCCTGGCGCACGAGGGCGCACCGGACCGCACGGTGCTGCACTGCTTCTCCGGAGACGCTGCGATGGCGCGCGAGTGTGTTGATCGCGACTACTTCCTCAGCTTCGCGGGCACCGTCACCTTCAAGAATGCTGCTGATCTGCGGGAGGCTCTCGCCCTGACTCCGCTGACCAATCTGTTGGTCGAGACCGACGCGCCGTTCCTCACCCCGTCGCCACATCGAGGCGCGAGCAACGCCTCATATCTGATGCCGTTGACCGTACGAGCGATGGCGCAGGTGCTTTCGGTGGATGTCCCGACCTTGGCAAAAGCGTTGTCGGACAACAGCGAACGCGTCTACGGCCCGTGGTGAGGCGGGCCGCCGAGCCGCGGTGTGACGCATCTATCGTTACCAAAACTTGACCGTAACACCGCGCGCCACCCATGGTTGCTCTTGTCCAACCCGGGAGCATGCACTTCCGGACGGAGCCCACGAAAGGCTCGGCGGCCGTAGCATCAGCTACGTCGTCTGTTACCTGAGTTGCAGTGCGCGAGCCATAGTTCGCGCTGACCCGGTACACGTCCCAGTAGCGTCCGGGCCAGTTCGAACCCGGAGAATCTGTGACCTTCCTCACCACCTTGTCCACCCGCACCACACGTCGCGCATCGTTCGCAGCCACTGCGATTGCCGGCGCGACTGTGCTCGCCGCCTGCGGCAGCACCCCCGCTACCAACTCAGCCGTGAACGCGCCGGCGACGAGCAGCACGTCGAGTACATCGACGCCCAGCCCCAGCAGCTCCAGCTCGAGTGCTTCGAGCAGCCCCAGTTCCACATCGAGCAGCAGCACGACCCCGCGCCCCAGCGCGTCGACGACGCGTGCCGCGAAGAAGGACACCTCGCGCTCCACGACCCGGCCCGCGGCGCAGGTCGCCCTGGTCACCAAGACCGTCCGCGTCGCACCCGACACCGTTCGCAAGACCGACTCCACCCTGACCAAGGGCACCACCAAGGTGTTGCGCGCCGGAGTCTCCGGTAGCCAGCAGGTCACAGTGCGCCGCACGACCGTGGCCGACCGCGTCACCGACACCAACGTCGTCAAGCGCGTCACGACCAAGGCCCCGGTCGACCGCATCGTCGCAGTAGGCACCAAGGCCGTGGCGAGGGCCAAGGCAGCACCGAAGGCAGCTGCTCCAAAGTCAGCGCCCAAGCCCACCAAGAGCAACAGCGGTGCGAGCACGACCGGCTTGGATCTGCGTCGCTCGGGCCTGTGGAGCAAGATCGCCGCGTGTGAGTCCGGTGGCAACTGGTCGATCAACACCGGTAACGGCTACTACGGCGGCCTGCAGTTCAACGCCGGCACCTGGCTGGCGAACGGTGGCGGCAAGTTCGCCCCGCGCGCCGACCTGGCGTCCAAGAGCGAGCAGATCACCATCGCCAACCACCTGTTCGACCGCGCCGGCGGCTCCCCCTGGGGCTGCGCCTGATCCAGCCGGTCAGTGACACCGAGAACCCCTCAGGGCCCGCGTTCGCGCGTGTCCGGCGGGGTTTCT
This sequence comes from Actinomycetales bacterium, assembly GCA_038199265.1. Classification (GTDB taxonomy): domain Bacteria; phylum Actinomycetota; class Actinomycetes; order Actinomycetales; family Dermatophilaceae; genus Allobranchiibius. The sequence continues at coordinate 13,866 of JBBPZD010000022.1, forward strand.
CGCGGTTGAGGGGGCTGCAGGAGACGGCAGAGCACCGACTCGACCCTGCCGTTGCCTAGGGTGGCGCCGTGACAACCCCCACCGGCGACGGACTTCTCGGCGCCACCCAGGTGCGTGCGCTCGCGACGGAACTAGGTATTCGTCCCACCAAACAGTGGGGTCAGAACTTCGTGATCGACGCCAACACGGTGCGCAAGATTGCCCGGCTGTCCGGTGTCGGACCGCAGGACCAGGTGGTGGAGGTCGGGCCCGGCCTCGGATCGCTGACGCTGGCTCTGCTGGAGCAGGCGGGCGGCGTCACGGCGGTCGAGATCGATCGGAAGCTCGCCCAGCGGTTGCCGCAGACGGTGCAGGAATTTTCGCCCGAACGAGCGGACCGGTTGCTGATCGTGCAGGCGGACGCCCTGCGCACCCCGCAACTGCCCGGCCCCGCCCCGACCGCTCTGGTCGCGAACCTGCCCTACAACGTCTCGGTGCCGGTGGTGTTGTCTTATCTCCAGTGGTTTCCGAGCATTCAACGGGTGCTGGTCATGGTGCAGTGGGAGGTCGCCGAGCGACTGGCCTCGCCCCCAGGCAGCCGTGTCTACGGAGCCCCGAGTGCGAAGGCTGCCTGGTACGCGCGGGTGCGCCTGGCCGATCGCGTCGGCCGCAACGTCTTCTGGCCCGCGCCGAACGTCGACTCGGGTCTGGTGGAGATGATCCGTCGCCCCGCACCCGTCTCAACGGCGTCCCGCGAGGCCGTCTTCTCCTGTATCGATGCCGCGTTCGCGCAACGCCGCAAGACCTTGCGCTCTGCGTTGGCGGGGTGGGCCGGCAGTCCGACGCTTGCCGAGGAGGCGCTGCGGGCCGCCGGTGTCGATCCGGGCTTGCGCGGCGAACGTTTGACCATCGAGCAGTTCGCGGCAGTTGCCGCGCAGCGTCGGGCATAGTGGGCGCCATGCGGTCGCTCTCGTCCCTGCCCGGTGTCCACGTTCGGGTCCCGGCGAAGGTCAACCTGGAGTTGCGGGTCGGACCGCTGCGTGAGGACGGCTACCACTCGTTGGCCACCGTCTTCCATGCCGTGAACCTCACCGATGACGTCCGGGTGACTGCCGCCGAACAGTGGGGCTGCACCGTCACGGGGGCTTTCGCCGACGTCGTCCCGTCCGGACCGGACAATCTGGCCGTCCGGGCCGTCCAGGCCATGGCGAAACGATTGGGCATCCAAGACGCTGTTCAGATCGACATCGACAAGCGCATTCCTGTGGCGGGCGGCATGGCGGGTGGTTCGGCCGATGCGGCTGGCGCCCTGGTGGCCGCCGACAGCCTGTGGTCGCTCGGGCTCAGTCGCGCGGAGTTGATGGATATCGGCGCCCGGGTCGGTTCTGACGTTCCCTTCGCGATCGCGGGTGGCACCGCGCTGGGTTCCGGGCGTGGGGAGCGGCTTGCCCCCGTTCTCACTCAGGCGGATTTTCACTGGGTGTTCGCCTTGCAGAGCGACGGGTTGTCCACGCCGCTCGTGTACGCGGAGTGCGATCGGCTGCGCACCGGGCAGCACGTTCCGACTGCGAAACCGTCACAGGAGTTGATGGCGGCGTTGCGCTGCGGCGAGGTGGACGAAGTGGCTCCGCACCTCCGTAATGATCTGAGCGACGCAGCCATCTCGTTGATGCCCCGGTTGCGTGACGTCATCGAGACCGGGTTCGAGGCCGGAGCCAGCGGAGCAACCGTCTGTGGGTCCGGCCCGACGGTCGCGTTCCTGTGTGCCGATCATCACTCGGCGCTGGATCTCATGGTCACTTTGACGGCTAGCAAGGTCGCCGATGGTGTCGTCCATGCGGTGGGACCGGCACCGGGTGCCCACGTCGTGACCGACCTGGGTCAGCGCTGACCTAGCCTTGTCACATGGCTAATCTGCTCGCCTGCGAGCGCATCTCGTTGGCCCTGGGTACCCGTCAACTGCTCGACGAGGTGTCCCTCGGAATCGGCACGGGGGACAGGATCGGCGTCGTCGGACGCAACGGTGGCGGTAAGTCCTCGCTGCTGCGTATCCTCGCCGGCACCCTCGACATCGACGACGGACGGGTGACGCGGGTCGGCGGTCTTGCTGTCGGCATGCTCTCCCAGGACGACAGTCTCGACCCCGCGTTGAGCGTCCACGTGGCCGTCGTGGGCGACCGGGCCGAGCACGAGTGGGCAGCCGATGCCCGGGTACGCGATGTGCTGGACGGACTGCTCGGCGGGGTCGGTTTCAGCACGGTCGGCGGGCCCGACGCGCTCGTCGGGCCGCTGTCCGGTGGCGAACGGCGCCGGGTTGCGTTGGCGAAGCTGCTGATCGACGACCCTGCCCTGCTCCTGCTCGATGAGCCGACCAACCACCTGGACGTCGAGGGCGTCCAGTGGCTTGCTTCGCACCTCGTACGGCACCGAGGCGGAGTGGCCGGCGCATTCGTCACCATTACCCACGACCGCTGGTTCCTGGACGAGATAGCCACCCGCACCTGGGAGGTCATCGACGGCAAGGTTGAGCAGTACGACGGCGGGTACGCGGCCTACGTGCTGGCCAAGACCGAACGCGACCGGATGGCTGCGGTCACCGAGGAGCGTCGTACCAACCTGCTGCGCAAGGAGCTGGCGTGGCTGCGACGCGGACCACCCGCTCGCACCAGCAAGCCGCAGTTCCGTATCGACGCGGCCAACGAGCTCATCGCGAACGTGCCCGAGCTGCGTGACGAGGTGCAGCTGGTGCGATTCGCCACCACTCGACTGGGCAAGGACGTCATCGACCTGATCGACGCGACCATCGTCCTGGGCGACCGCACCATCCTCGACCGGCAGACCTGGCGACTCGCGCCTGGTGAGCGGACGGGCATCGTCGGGGTCAACGGGGCCGGGAAGTCCACTGTGCTGCAGGCGATCGAGGGCACCCAGCCGTTGGCAGCAGGCAAGCGCAAAAAGGGCAAGACAGTCCAGCTCTCGATGTTGAGCCAGGAGGTTCGCGAGCTGGAGAAGTTCGACGGGTTGCGGGTGATCGATGCGATCACCGACGTGAAGTCGCACATCATGCTCGAGGGCAAGGAGGTCAGTGCCAGCAGCCTGGCCAAACGGCTCGGTTTCGACGGTGGGCGTCAGCAGGCGAAGGTGTCTCAGCTGTCCGGTGGCGAACGGCGCCGGCTGCAGTTCCTGCGGCTGCTGATGCACGAGCCGAACGTGCTGCTGCTCGACGAGCCGACCAACGACCTCGATATCGAGACGCTGACCTCCATGGAGGACGTGCTCGACGGTTGGGCCGGCACGCTGGTCGTGGTGTCGCACGACAGGTACTTACTGGAGCGGATGTGCGACCGGCAGATCGCGCTGCTGGGTGACGGTCAGATCCGTGAGCTACCGGGCGGGGTGCATCAGTTCCTGCAGTTGCGCGCACAGCAGCACCGCAGCTCAGAGGCCGATCAGGGCCCCGGTCAGACCAAGCCCGTCGCATCCAAGACTGCACGGGTCGATCCTGCGGCCCAGCGCGAGGCCCGTAAAGACATGGCTCGACTCGAACGGTCGATGGGCAAGCTCGCCGATCGCGAGAAGGTGCTGCACGACGCCCTGGTCACGGCGGCCTCGGATCATGCGCCGGCCAGCGAGCTGGACTCCCAGTTGCGCACGTTGCATGCCGACCGTGAGGAATTCGAACTCGCGTGGCTCGAGGCGGCCGAGGCTGTCGAGAGCTGATCAGGCGCAGCGGGCGGTCAGGATTCGACGGCGCTGAGCAGGGTCCGCAGGGTGGCGGCAAGTCGATCCTGCTCGCGCGGTGGAAGGTGTGAGAGCAGGGCCTGTTCGTGGCGCAGCAGGTCGGCCATTGCTGCGTCGACGACCGTACGGCCACTCTTGGTCAACTGCACCAGCACGCCACGACGATCGGTGGGCGCAGGTCCGCGACTGACGAAACCCCGGTTGGTGAGTCGGTCCACCCGGTTGGTCATCGTTCCGCTGGTGACGAGGGTCTGCTGCATCAAGGCACCCGGCGAGAGCTGGTAAGGGGAGCCGACGCGGCGCAGCGCCGACAGTACGTCGAACTCCCACCCGTCCAGGTCGTGATCGCTGAAGGCGGTGCCGCGGGCCTGATCCAACAACCTCGCGAGGCGAGTGATCCGGGACAGGACCTGCAACGGCTCGACGTTGAGATCGGGTCGTTCCCGAGCCCAGGCCGCCACGATGCCGTCCACGTCGTCGGGGGTGTTGGCCATATCAGCAACTATAGCCAGCATCAAGCTTCTTGATGTCAAGAGAATGGCGACCGGATCGGTCCGGAGCTGCCCGTCTTTCGACAGTGGCTCCCTGCACTCTGCGGCAGCCAAGAGGTCTCGCCTGACCACGATCACGTGCTCGCATCGCTGCGTCGCTGTCATCCGCGGTCGGGTCGGTGGGCGTGACATATTCCTGTCCTGCCCGACTGTCATCGGTCGAGGTCGATCAACAGCGGGTGCGTCCTCTACTCTTGACGGCGTTCGGCGGTCTCCCCCGGGAGAGCACCTGACGTTCCCCGGTTGCTCTGCTGGTAGGGGCCGCCTGACTTTGAATCAGGATTAGCGACGTTGGTTCGATTCCAACCCGGGGAGCACCTGCAGGTGGGTGGTCGGCACATGTCCCAGCGTCATTTCACCGGTAGCATCGCCGTCGGAACAGGCCGCCACATCGTGCCCACTGCAGCATCGAGGAGCCCTACGCGTGAGCCCCACCCCCGCCGCCGTCATCGTGCTGTCCGCCGGTGACGGCACTCGGATGCGATCCTCGATCAACAAGGCGCTGCACCGGATAGCTGGTCGCCCTCTGGTCGCCCACTCGGTGCACGCTGCGACCGGCACCGGTGCCGGGTACGTATCGGTAGTGGTGCGGGCCCAGCGCGATGCAGTCGCCAAAGCTGCCCTCGAGGCTGACCCGAACATCCTCGTCGTCGACCAGGACGACATCTACGGCACCGGCCGGGCGGTCGAGTGCGCGTTGCAGGTATTTCCTGACGACCTGGCGGGCACCGTTCTGGTCATCACCGGTGACACCCCGTTGCTCACCGCGGAGACGCTGACCGACCTGACCCGCCAGCACGAATCCTGCGACGCGGTCGTGACCGTGGTCACCGGAATCGTCCAGGACGCAACCGGCTACGGCCGGATCATCCGCACGGCCGACGGCGGTGTCGAAGCGATCATCGAGCACAAGCACGCAACGTCCGAGCAACGTGCGATCGGCGAGTTCAACTCCGGTCTCTTCGCGTTCGACGCCGACCACCTGCGCACTGCGCTCGCCACCATCGGCGTGCACAACGAGGGCGGCGAGAAGTACCTCACCGATGTCGTCGGAGCGGTCGTGGAGCAGGGCCACGCGGTGTCCGCCTACGTGCTGCAGGATCTGTGGCAGGCCGAGGGCGTCAACGACAAAGCGCAACTGTCCCGGGTCGGTCGTGAGCTGAACCGCAGACTGGTCGACCGGTTGATGATCGACAGTGGCGTGATCATCGTCGACCCCGAGACCACCTGGGTCGACATGGACGTCACCGTCGGACGCGACACGATCATCGAACCCGGCACTCAGCTGCGCGGGGCAACCACGATCGGCTCCGGCTGCACGATTGGCCCGGACAGCACCTTGACCGATATGAAGGTCGGCGACGGCGCCAAGATCGTGCGGACCCATGCCGAGCTGTCGGTCGTCGGGGCGGGTGCCTCGGTCGGACCGTTCGCCTATCTACGGCCGGGTAGCGAGCTAGGTGCGCGCGGCAAGATCGGCACGTTCGTCGAGACCAAGAATTCCCAGATCGGCGAGGGCAGCAAGATCCCGCATCTTTCCTACGTCGGTGACGCCACCATCGGCGAGCGCAGCAACATCGGCGCAGCGAGCGTGTTCGTCAACTACGACGGCGTCTCCAAGCACCGCTCCTATGTGGGCAACGACTGCCGGATGGGGAGCGACAACATGTACGTGGCGCCGGTGCGGGTCGGTGATGGCGCGGGGTCCGGAGCCGGAGCGGTCATCCGCAAGGACGTCCCGCCGGGCGCACTGGCCATCTCAGTAGCACCACAGCGCAATCTTGAAGGCTGGGTGCTGAAGAAGCGCCCGGGCACAGCTCAGGCCGAAGCTGCGCA
>JBBPZD010000023.1:0-7634 GCA_038199265.1 Actinomycetales bacterium
TACGGCATGCTGACCGGGTGTATTTCGCCGGTTTGGACCTTGCCTGGGGCACCCGCAGCCCCACAGGTGTCGCCGTGCTCGATGAGGGCGGCGTACTGCGAGAGCTGGCTGCGGTCAAGACCGACGAGGAAATCGTCGCTGCGCTGGCGCAGTACGTGGGTGAAGGTCTGATCGTCGGTATCGATGCACCGCTGGTGGTCGCCAACGAAACGGGCAACCGCGCCGCCGAACGTGACCTGAACAAGGACTTTGCCCCATTCCAGGCGGGCGCGCACCCCGCGAATCTGGGCAACCCGGCATTCCGGGACGGAACCCGCGGCGCCGGTGTCTGTGCGCAGCTGGGCCTTTCGATGGACCCGGAATCACGCGGAGCGCGTCGGGCGATCGAGGTCTACCCGCACCCGGCGACGATCGCCTTCTTCGAGCTCGGCCGCACGCTGAAATACAAGAACAAACAGGGTCGCTCGATGCAACAGTTGCAAGAGCAGCTGCGGATGCTGATGCGCTTGCTGGAGTCCTTGTCCTCCCGGACGCCGACGCTACAACTGGTGTCGCACGCAGGCTGGCGCGACCTCGTGGCGGCGGTCGAGGTAGCCACGAGCAAGGCAGCGTTGCGGGTAGCCGAGGACCAGGTCGACGCCGTCGTGTGCGCGTATGTCGCTTACTTCCGTGAACATCGCCCGGGCGAGGTGAAGACCTACGGCGACTTCGCGAACGGTTACATCGTCACGCCGACCCTGCCCCCCGGCCTCACCCCGTCACCGCGCGCACCGCGGGTGGAGCAACGGGTGGACGTCGTTCGGGATGCGACGACGGTCTATGCCGCCGACTTCCCTGCGGTGTCTCTTGCGGCTGTGGAGGCCACCGACATCGTGGTCGGCATCCTGGACGACGCCGGGCTGAACTACCTGAGTGTCACCGGTCGCGCCAAGAGTGTCGCCTCGTTCGCGGAGAAGGCCGGACGCACCGCAGACGGTGTCCCGCTCTTCACTGACCCGCTCGGCCAGATCGGTGACGTCATCGGTCTGCGGGTGATCACCTACGTCCATAGTGACGTTGCATCGGTGGCCGAACTGTTGGCCACCGAGGCCGTGGTCACCGAAGATCGTGACATGGGTGAGGCGGTGGCCCGCGAGGGTGGCTTCGGCTACGCCAGCCGCCACCTGCAGATCCGACTGTCACCCGCCGAACAGAAAATGCACCCCGCCATCGGTAACCGGCAGATCCAGGTTCAGATCCGAACGGTCCTGCAACACGCGTGGGCCGAGTTCGAGCACGACATCCGCTACAAAGGCACCATCCCCGACGAGCACCGGGCCGATTTCGACCGACGGTTCACGCTCGCCGCGGGCTTGTTGGAGCTGGCCGACGAACAGTTCTCCACCATCCGCCAACGCTTGCAGGACGGAGTACGCGAGCCGGCCGTGGCTGGGGCTGACAACGACCCCCGGATCAGTCCGCGGGAGCTCGCAGCGTTCCTTGCTGGTGAGTACGGCGATGCGAGCTGGTCACGGCCCGACCATTACGACTGGATCGCCGGCCTCGTCCTGGAGTTGGGGATCACGTCACTGGCGGAACTCGCAGAGGCGATCCGCGCCGTCGACTCAGTGACCATCGAGGCACGAATGGGCTACCACAACCGAGCGGGGGCCGTGCGCCGCCTGGATGATGCCCTGCTGGTGCACCACGGCGAGCGATACATCCGGCTGCATGGGAACGCGCACCGAGTAGACCGGTTACGAACCCGGCTGGCGAAGATGGCCCCGCCGACCTGAGTCGTCAGGGTGTCTTCGGGGGAGTTGCCGGAGGCGTGGCCGTCTTACTCGGCGGTGCGGTGGTTGAACTGGAACTGGAACTCGACGATGAGGTGGGGGGCGAGGTGGTGGTGCTGGTGCTCGCAGGGGGCGGGGTCACCGTCGAGGTGACGGTCGACGCAGGCGGCGTTGTCGGACGAGGAGTGCCGATGTAGACGGTGATCGTCGAATTGACGGTGACCTTCTCACCCTCGTTGTCGACCTTCACGACCTTGTCCACCTGACCGGAGCTGGACACCTCGATCGTCTGGATGAATGCGTTGAGGAAAGAGCTGCGCAGCTCGGCCTGGGCTGCTGAACTTGTCTTGCCCTTCAGGTCCTTCGGAACGGTGACCTGCCCGTTGCTCACGTTGAGGGTGATCGGTTGCGTGGGATCGACCGAGTTCCCGGCGGCGGGCGTGGTGCTCGCGACCTCGTCCTGCAGGTATTGGGTATCGGACACCTTTTGGTTGCTCACCGTCACCGCTGTGAAACCGGCCTTCTTCAGAGTTTCCTGGGCCACGTCGGTCGCCAGGCCCTCGACGTTGGGAATGGCACGGGAATCTGGACCACTCGAGACATCGATGATCACGCTGCTGCCGGACGGTGCGTTCTGCCCGGACTTGGGGTTCTGGTCGACGACCTGAAGCACGGTCTGCTCACTGGTGACCTTACGAACCTGGAAGCCGAAGTTCTCCAACTTCAGCTTGGCAATTGCCTGGTTCTGGGTCATGTTCACGACGCTGGGCACTTTGGCGAGTTTGGTGGTGTTGTCGGTCATGGTGACCAGGTAGCCGATTCCAAAGATCGCGGCGATCAGCGCCACAGCCGCGGCTACCCAGATCAGGGTGCGCCGTTGCGGATTCTGCGACTGGTCGTACTCCGCCGTCAGATCGGACCGGGTGGCTGGAGCCGGGGTGGCCCGCGGACGCCGGTCGACGTCGAGGTCGGCGCCACCAGTGGCAGCAGCGGCAGCGCTGAGAGGTGTTCCGGTGCGCGCGCGCTGCAGGTCGGCCCGAAAGTCCGACGCCTTCTGGTACCGGGCGTCACGCGGCTTCTGTAGGGAATGCAGCGTGACGGCGTCCAACGCGGGGGGCACCGACGTCTCGTAGACCGACGGTCGCTGTGGGGCGTCTGTGATGTGCTGATATACGAGACTGACCGGTTCGCCGACAAACGGGGTTCGGCCGGTCAGCAGTTCGAACAGCACACACCCGGCGGAGTAGAGGTCGGACCGCGCGTCGACTGTCTCACCTTGCGCCTGCTCGGGGGAGAGATAGCGGGCCGTGCCCACGACTGCTGACGCGGACGTCATGGTGGCGCCGGTGTCGGCTAAAGCCCGGGCGATCCCGAAATCCATCACCTTGACGCTGCCGCCCCGGGTGAGCATCACGTTCGCGGGTTTGATGTCGCGGTGGACGATGCCTTTTTCGTGCGAGTAGTCCAGCGCCGAGAGGATGCCCATCGTCACCCGAGCTGCTTCGTCCGGCGCCAGCTTTCCCTCGTCATCCAGGATCTCGCGCAGAGTGTCGCCCTCGACGTACTCCATGACGATGTACGGGACGTCGACCCTGGCGCCGCCGGTCTCGACGTAGATGTCCTCGCCGGAGTCGTAGACGGCCACGACGGAGTGGTGGTTCAGGCCTGCTGCCGACTGCGCCTCGCGACGGAACCGGGTCAGGAACGAAGAATCGCGGGCGAGGTCCGAACGCAGCATCTTGATGGCGACGGTGCGGCCGAGTCGGGTGTCGTGGCCGAGGTGGACCTCGGCCATGCCGCCGCGGCCGATGAGCTCGCCTACCTCGTAGCGGCCGCCGAGAATGCGTGGGGTGTCGGTCACCGGAACTCCTTGGGCGAGTCACCGGGGTGAGCGAGAGTCGCAATCTGGATGGGTTTCGTGAAGTCGTCGGTGGGGGGCTTGGAGGAACGACTGCTGAGGATCACGATCGCTACGACAGCCACGACCGCGACCAGCGCGAGTGCCGCCAAGGCAGCGAAGAGCTTGTTCTTCGACCGGGCCGGTCCCACTGAGGTGCTACCGGTCGGGCGGGCACGCTGGTCGGGACCGGAGCCATGGTCGCGACCGGACGGCTTCGGCGGCCCTGCTGGTTCGGCAAAGCGATGGCTGGCGGCTTGCCCGGCGGGCATCCGGTCCGTGGCCCGCGAACCCGACGGAGCAGGGTTGAAGACGATCGCCCCCGACGGACCGGACGGGCCGGCCTCGCCTTGCTCGGGCCCTGCCAGGTCTCTCTCGGTTGCCTTGCGCTCGCGCCTGCCTTTACGTCGTTCCGCTACGGCAGGCGACGGCGTTGCGCCAGGCCATTGACCGGGCCGGGGAGGCTCGCTGAAAGGGTCGAAGCCCATCCGGGCGCTGTCGTGGATCGACTGCTCCAGCGCCCGCGCGAATTCCGCTGCGGAGTCAGGGCGGAACCGGGGGTCTTTCTCCAACGCGGCGAATACGACCGCCCGCACGGGTGCCGGCACGAAATCGGGCATCGGCGGTGGTGTCTCATGCACGTGTGCCATGGCGAGCGCGACTGGACTGTCGGACCGGAAAGGCCGAACTCCGCAGAGCATCTCGTAGGCAACGACCGCCAGCGCGTAGACATCGCTGAGCGGGGTGGTCTCCTGGCCGAGCGCCGCCTCGGGGGCGAGGTACTGAGCAGTGCCCATCACCTCACCGGTGCGGGTGACAGTGGCCGACCCGACGGCGCGGGCGATGCCGAAGTCGGTGAGTTTGACGATGCCATCGGGTGTGACCAGCACGTTGGCGGGTTTGACGTCGCGGTGCACCAGACCGTTGCGGTGTGCGGACTGCAGAGCGGTAGCGGTCTGAGCGACCAACCCGACCGTGTCGGCCGCAGGCATGGGCGCACGATCGGCGATGATCCGCGACAGCGGCAACCCGGCGACGTACTCCATCACCAGGTAGGCCGATCCCTCGTCCTCGCCGTAGTCGTAGACAGCCGCGATGTTGGCGTGTGTGAGGGCAGCCGCCAGCCGCGCCTCGGTGCGGAACCGGTCGTCGAAGCCGATGTCGTCACTGAGCCCGCTCTTGAGGACTTTGACCGCAACGGTGCGACCGAGGATGGCGTCAGTTGCCGCCCACACTTCACCCATGCCACCGGCCGCGATGCGTTCGGTCAAGGTGTAGCGACCGCCCAGGGTGTCGCCCAGCTCGACGCTCATCGGCGGATCGCCGCCTCGATGACCTGCTTGGCGATAGGGGCTGCGACGGAGCCGCCGCCCGCCTCGGCACCGTACTTGCCGCCGTTCTCCACCAGGACCGCGATTGCGATCTTCGGATCGTTGGCGGGCGCGAAGGCAGTGAACCAGGCGTGGGCAGGCGCGCCGTTGCCGTGTTCGGCGGTGCCGGTCTTTCCGGCGACCTGCACGCCGGGGATCTGAGCCTTCTTGCCGGTACCGCTGTCGACGACAGCGCGCATCATCGTGGTGAGGTCGCTTGCGACCGGCTCGGTGACGGCGGTGGAGAACAGCTTGGGATCGGTGGATGAGATGACGTCGAGGTTGTCATCGCGCACGTCCTTTACGATGTACGGCGTCATCACCTTGCCGCGGTTGGCGATTCCCGCCGCGACCATCGCCATCTGCAGCGGGGTTGACTTGACGTCGAACTGGCCGATGGAGGACTGGGCCAGCTGCGGCGGGTTCAGTCCCGTGGGGAACGTGCTGGCGACCACCGGCATCGGGATGGTCAGCCGTTGGCCGAAGCCGAAGCGCCGGGCCTGTGCAGCGACAGCATCTTGACCAAGGGTCAGGCCGATGCTCGCGAAGGCGGTGTTGCAGCTGATCTCGAGCGCCTTGACGAGCGTCGTCTTGTCGTTCGGGCCGCAAGCGCCGGAGAAATCGTTGGGCAGAGTCGTCGTGGTTTGCGGCAACTGCAGGCGAGCCGGGCCGGGAACAGAGGTCTGAGGGGTGTATTTGCCGGACGACAGTGCTGCGGCACTCACGATCAACTTGAAGGTGGAGCCGGGCGGGTAGAGCTCTGAGGTTGCCCGGTTCAGCAGCGGTTGAGAGCTGTCCTTGCGCAGCCTCTCCCAGGTCTTCTGCACCTTGCCCAAGTCGTGACTGGACAGTTTGTTCGGGTCGTACGTCGGGCTGGTCACCATTGCGAGGATCGCCCCGGTCTTGGGGTCGAGCGCCACGACGGCCCCGACCTTGTCACCGAGAGCCGAGGCTGCGGCCTTCTGTACGGCGGCGTCGATGGTCAGATCGACGTTCGCGCCCTGCGGCTTCTGACCTGTCACGATGTCGGCGAACCGGCGGTAGAAGAGCTGGTCAGACCTGCCCGACAGCAGACTGTTGTACTTGGATTCGACACCCGACGAGCCGTACACGAAAGAGAAGTACCCGGTGGCGGTCGCGTACGTCGATCCCTGGGGGTAGGTGCGCAACCACTTGTACTCATCGTTGCTGGGCTTGGACACCGCTACGGCGTTGCCGCTGACCAAGATCGAGCCGCGTTGCTGCGCATAGGAGGACAGCAGCGTGCGCCGGTTGCCCGGTCGGTCGTTCAGGGACTTTGCCTGGAAAAACTGGATGGTGGTACCGGCGATCAGTAGCGCGCAGAACATTGCGGCCACCACGAGGCCCAACCGGCGGATCGGTGCATTCATCGGAGTCTCACCGCCTGTGTATCGGCTGAGCCGATCTTCGACGGACCGGAATCCTCTGGGGTCGGGCGACGGGCCTGGTCACTGATCCGCATGAGCAGGATGACGACGATCCAGTTGGCGATCAGTGAGCTGCCACCGGCCGACATGAAAGGCGTCGTCAGGCCCGTGAGTGGAATCACCCGGGTCACCCCACCGATCACCACGAAGACCTGTAGCGCGATAGAGAAACCCAGTCCTGTCGCGAGTAGTTTGCCGAACCCGTCCCTCGCAGCGATACCGGCCCGCAGGCCCCGCTCCACCAGGATCGCGTACAGCACGATGATCGCGATCAGCCCGACGAGGCCCAGCTCCTCGCCGAACGAGGGGACGATGAAGTCGGAGTTGGCGAAATAGGTCAAGTCAGGGCGGCCCTGCCCCAGTCCGGTGCCGAGCATTCCGCCGCTGCCCATGCCCATCAGCCCCAGGGCCAGCTGGTCGGACAGCCCCGTGTCGAACGGGTTGATCCACAGATCGACGCGTACTCGGAAGTGGGAAAACAGCAGATAGGCGGTGTAACACCCCGCCAAGAACAGGGTCAGGCCGATGATGATCCAGGAGCGGCGCTCGGTGGCCACATACAGCAGCGCGACGAACAGTCCGAAGAACAGCAGCGAGGTTCCCAGGTCCGATTCGAAGACGAGCACGGCGAGGCTGGCGAGCCAGGCGAGGATGATCGGGCCCAGATCGCGCGCTCGGGGCAGGGGAAATCCCAGGATCCGCCGACCCACCAGCGACAGCGCATCACGCTTCTGGACCAGATAACCGGCGAAGAAGATGATGACGGCGATCTTGGCCAGCTCGCTCGGCTGGAAGGACAACGGGCCGACGCCGATCCAGATACGACTGCCGTTGATGTTGCGTCCCAGGATCGGGGTGAGTGGCAGCAGTAACAGACCAAGACCGACGAGGGCGAACGTGTAGGTGTACTGCCCGAGACGGCGGTGGTCGCGCACGATCACCAGCAGCGCACCGGCAGCCAGTACCGAGATACCCGTCCAGAACAGTTGCCGCACCGCTGCGCCGTCGGCGAGATCTTTGCCTTTGGCGAGATCGAGGCGGTGAATCATCACCAGGCCCAGCCCGTTCAGCAGAGTTGCGACCGGGAGCAGCACCGGGTCGGCGTACGCAGCCTGCCACCGCACCAGCAGATGCAGGGCGAGCGCGA
>JBBPZD010000024.1:0-4653 GCA_038199265.1 Actinomycetales bacterium
CGCGGCCGCAGCGCAGTGCGTAGGAGGACACCGCCGAAAGCAGGGGTCTGACGGAGCATGCAGCGCAGGTTGCGAGGGAGCGAAGCGAGGTCGCGGCCGCTGCGCAGGTCAGCGGACGGGGTGGCCTGCTGCGCGCAGGCCATCCTTGACCTGCGCGATTGTGAGTGCGCCGAAGTGGAAGACCGACGCTGCCAGCACCGCATCGGCTCCGGCGTCGACAGCCTGCACGAAATGTTCGACCGTTCCGGCGCCGCCGCTGGCGATCAGTGGCACCGACACCTCGCTGCGCACGGCGCGGATCAGGTCGAGATCAAAACCGTCCTTGGTGCCGTCGGCGTCCATCGAGTTGAGCAGGATCTCGCCTGCTCCCAGCTCGGCTGCACGCACGCACCATTCGACGGCTTCGAGACCGGCTGACTCCCGCCCGCCGTGGGTGGTGACCTCGAAATGGCCGCCTGCGGCTCGGCGCACGTCTGCCGACAGCACCAGCACCTGGGCTCCGAACCGGTCCGCGATCTCGGCGATGACCTGCGGCCGGGCAATGGCCCCGGTGTTGATGCCCACCTTGTCGGCGCCGCTGCGCAAGAGTCGGTCCACGTCTGCGACCTCCCGCACACCGCCCCCGACGGTCAGCGGGATGAAGACCTGCTCAGCCGTGCGGCCGACGACCTCGAACGTGGTCTCGCGCGCCCCGGAACTGGCGGTGACGTCGAGGAACGTGAGTTCGTCCGCGCCCTGCGCGTCGTAGTTACGGGCTAGTTCGACCGGGTCGCCGGCATCGCGCAGATCGGCGAAGTTCACGCCCTTGACGACCCGACCGGCGTCGACGTCCAGGCACGGGATCACCCGTATGGCGACCCCAGATCGGGCTTTGGGCGAGTTCACTGCGCCAGCCTACGGGGCTACGCCTACGGTGACGGGATGGAGACCATGCCGGACGTCGGCTCGCTCGGCGCGTCCGACGAACCCGCGGTGAACGCCGCCGCTGTCGCCGCGTGGGCCCGGTCGGCGATCGAATCGGTCGAGCAGGAAGACGTGCGCCGCCCAGTTGTCGTCGCGATCGACGGGGCAGCTGGGGCGGGCAAGACGACCCTTGCGTCGCTGGTGGCTGCCGAACTCGGCGACGCCCCAGTGGTTCACATGGACGACCTCTATCCCGGGTGGGATGGCCTCGCCGAGGGGATATCGCTGCTTGTCAAGAAGGTGCTGCGACCGGCGTCCCGCGGTGATCGTGCCTGGTACGCGCGGTACGACTGGCTATTGCAGGGTTACGCCGAGACGGTCATCGTCCCCGAGCACCGGTATCTGGTCATCGAGGGTGTCGGGTCAGGATGTGCGGCGGCCCGCGATTACGCCGACGTGCGCATCTGGTTGGAAGCGTCTGAGTCGGTGCGCGAAATACGGGCGAAGAACCGCGAAACGGGCAGTTTCGGCGCGAACTGGGACAGGTGGGCCAGGCAAGAGCGCGAAATCTTCGACGTCGAGCATCCGCTCGATCAGGCCCACCTCGTCCTACAGACCGACTGAGCGAGCACTCCTCGGGGTTCAGCGGGTGTTTATTTCGGAGTTCACCTGAACCAAGGCGGCCATCCGACCCGCCTCGGCCTCCGCCCGGGGACCGTCCGAACGTTGAATGGCCATCACCGCTAGATGCTCGGTGTCAGTCAGTTCCAGCAGCAACCAGGGCGCCCCCCCACCGAATTGCACGTTGGCCACCTCGGCCCACTCCACAGTCCGGGTCGAGAGCAGGTTGCGAACGGCTACGCCGCTCTCCGTCGGTACTGCTTTGACCTGGGCGTAGCGCATCAGGAACGCCGCTATGAGCAGCCCGAACAAGACGAACATGATTGAGTCGGTGCCCGCCCAGCCGTTCACCCCACCACGCGGCACCGTGAACGCAACCACGGTGAAGATGACGACGCACACACCAGCGGCGCCGATCGCCACGATTCGAGACCGGCGCGGTCGGAATGTCGCGTACGGGTCGGAGGGAGAGTTCATACACCCATTACAGCCGACACGCCGCGATCTCCGTCACGAGGATGGCACGAGCGCCTACTTCGTATAGCTCATCCATCACCGAGTTGGTGATCTTGCGCGGCACCATCGTTCGGACCGCTACGAAGTTCTCGTCACGTAATGGCGACACGGTCGGGCTTTCCAGACCGGGGGTGATCTTGCAGGCCTGTTCGACCAGCTCGCGACGGATGTCGTAGTCCATCATCACGTACCGAGCGGCGGTCAACACGCCCTTCAGACGGCGAGTCAGCACTGCCAGCAGCGGGTTGGATTCAGCGTCGTCGCGCTGCACAAGGACCGCCTCGCTACGCAGGATCGGCTCGCCGAACACTTCGAGGCCCGCATTACGCAGCGTCGTCCCCGTCTCGACGACGTCGGCGATCACGTCGGCGACACCGAGGGTCACCGCTGTTTCGACCGCGCCGTCCAACCGGACCACGCTGGCATTCACGCCGTGTCGTTCGAGGTCGGCGCGAACCAGGCCTGGGAAGCTGGTGGCGACCCGGCGGCCGTCCAATTCGGTGACGTCATTGATGGAGCCGGCCAGACCCGCGTAGCGGAACGTCGATGCGCCGAAACCGAGGGCGAGGGATTCGGTAGCCGGACTCCTGGAGTCCAGCAGCAGGTCACGGCCGGTGATGCCGACGTCCAGGGTGCCCTGGCCGACGTAAACCGCAATGTCCCGCGGGCGAAGGAAGAACAGCTCGACATCGTTCTCAGGGTCGAGGATCACCAGTTCTTTGGAGTCGCGTCGGCCGTTGTACCCGGCCTCGCGCATCATCTCGGCGGCCGGTTCGGCGAGGGCGCCCTTGTTGGGCATCGCGACTCTCAACATGTGTGGTGATCTTTCGTCAGTGTCGGATGGAGTGTGGTTCGAGACGTCGGAACCGGCGACTACAGGTGCGCGTAGACATCCTCGAGCGAGATCCCTCGAGCGAGCATCAGTACCTGCAGGTGGTAGAGCAGCTGGCTGATCTCCTCGGCGGTCCGTTCGGCACCTTCGTACTCGGCGGCCATCCAAACTTCAGCTGCCTCTTCGACAACTTTCTTGCCGATGCCGTGTACGCCGGTGTCCAGTTCGGCCACGGTGCCCGATCCCACTGGCCGGTCGCGGGCCTTCTCGGCCAACTCTGTCCACAACTGTTCGAACGTCTTCACGAGAGTCCAGATTACGGGGCGGTAGGGGCGACCGGAGCAACCGTCCGCAGCGTGACTGCGGTAGCGACGGCTGCCGTGGCTGCCTCATGGCCCTTGTCTTCGACCGATCCGGGCAACCCGGCACGGTCCAGGGCCTGCTGTTCGTTGTCGCAGGTGAGCAGTCCGAATCCGACGGGCACGCCGGTACGCACGGTGACCTGCGTCAGGCCCAGGGTGGCTGACTGGCACACGTAGTCGAAGTGCGGTGTGCCGCCACGGATGACCACGCCCAACGCAACGAGTGCGTCACACGAGGCCGCAAGTCGTGCACAAGCCACGGTCAACTCGAAACTGCCGGGCACGCGGACGATCTGGATGTCGTCCTCGCTCACTCCGGCATCGGCCAACCCGCGTCGGGCGCCGGCAACCAGACCGCCCATAACCTCGTCGTGCCAGGACGCTGCGACCACGACGACCCGCAGGCCTGACGCGTCGATCGCGATGTCGGGTGCTCCGTGCCCGCTCATGCGGTCACCCCGCCAGCGGTAACAGCGGACGGGGCGGTGTGGCCCATCTTGTCGCGCTTGGTCTGCAGGTATCGCTCGTTCTCGGCGGTGAGTCCGGCGTGCAGCGGCACCGTCTCGATGACGTTGATTCCGAGTTCGCGCAAGGCATCCACCTTCCGGGGATTGTTGGTGAGTAGTCGAACCTGATCGATGTGCTGGTCGTACAGGATCGCTGCAGCCGCGTCGTACTCGCGGGCATCGACAGGTAGGCCCAGCAGCGTCTGGGCATCGACCGTGTCGTAGCCGATGTCCTGCTGCTCGTAGGCCCGCAACTTGTCGACCAACCCCACCCCGCGACCCTCGTGGCCGCGCAGATAGACGATCGCGCCGCCCTCGCTGGCCACCCGCTCCATCGACAGCTCGAGCTGCGGGCCGCAGTCACAACGCCTCGATCCGAACACGTCACCGGTCAGGCATTCCGAATGCACCCGCACCAGACCGGTCCCGGTGCCCTGCGGAGCCGTCAAGGCCAGGTGTTCGGCGCCGGTGAGCCGGTCGACGTACGCCGTCACCGCGAACTCACCGTGGTCGGTCGGAACCACGGTCCGGGCCGCAGCTCGTACCCGGTCGTGCAGGCGCCGCCATGCCACCAGGTCGGCGATGGTGATGACCACTAGTTCGGCCTCCCGCGCCAGCTCGAACGATTCCTGCAGGCGCATCATCGACCCGTCGTCGTGCACCAGCTCGACGATGACACCGACCGGCGGCAAGCCGGCCAGGCGGCACAGGTCGACGGCCGCCTCTGTGTGACCCGGACGTTCCAGGACGCCACCGTCGCGAGCCCTGAGTGGGAAGATGTGACCGGGGCGGGTCAAATCGGTCGGCTGTGCGGTCGAGGAAGCAAGCGCCTGGACGGTCGCGGTGCGGTCTGCTGCGCTGATGCCCGTGCTCATCGAGTTCGCAGCGTCGACCGACACCGTGTAGGCGGTGC
>JBBPZD010000025.1:0-13979 GCA_038199265.1 Actinomycetales bacterium
CCCGCCAGCACCGTTCCCTGCGCGGTCGCCGTCTCCAGAATGACGTCGAGCCCGTGCAGCCGCCACACCGCGAGCAGGTTCGCAGTGGACCCCCCACCGACGTAGACGACGTCGCATTCAAGGATCCGCTCCAGCTGATCGATGGGGACGGATCCCGCCGGGCTGGAACGGAAGAGCGTGAGCACCGTGGTGTCTGCTCGATCACCCATAGCGGAGTTGAACTCCTCGCTGTACCCGGCGTCATCGCCGCTCGCCGTGCCGATGAAGCACACCCGAGGGCAAGTCTTCTCTGTCAGGCCCAGCAAAAAATCATCGAGCAGCGGACCATGTTCGCCCGCGATCTGGGGCATCGAGAACCCGCCACCGCCCAGGGTCAGCACCGTGCCACGTGTCATCACCCACCCACTGTATGAACGGGGTGGAGTCTCAGCCGGCACCCGTCGGGTCGTGCTCCGCATCGTCGGGCTGCGGGTCTTCCAGGCCACCCGCGCAGGTACCCGTCCACGACACCAGTCCCCAGCCGCCGACCGGATCACCGTCGAGGGCGACCACACCGGTGTTGTCGAGCGGTCGTGCTGCCAGGTCGACAACATCCGGGCACCGCAAACCGGCCCACGACCGGATCAACGCGCCGTGGCTCACCAACAACGCGCTCGACAGTCCGCGAGCGCAGATTGCCGCTACGGCAGCGTCGACCCGTTCGAGCATCTGGTGGCCGTTCTCACCCCCGGGTGCCGAAGCGGTCAGGTCACCTTCGCGCCAGAGGCGCAACGTGTCGATGTAGATCTGGACACTGGGCCAATCTGTGCGCTTCTCCAGTGACCCGGCCTGTATCTCGAAGGTGCCAGGAAGCACCTCCACATGCATCCGACGGCCGTGCGCGGTCGGCGCAGCGGTCAACTGGGCACGGGTCGCCTCGGACGCGAAGACAGCGTCGATGGGCTGGCCTGTCAGGTCACCGGCCAACGCCTGCGCCTGCCGGGTGCCCAGGCCCGTCAACCCGGGGCCGGGAAGCGTGGTGTCGAGCGACCCCGCAACGTTCGCTGGGGTCTGGCCGTGTCGAGCGAGGATCAAACGCATACGCACATCGTCCCAGCGCCTGATCGGCCCCGACTCAGTGGTCGATGCAATCATCACCGGTATGACGCGCTCGGTCTTCCTAGTCCGCCACGGCCAGGCCTCGTTCGGTAAAGCCGACTACGACGACCTCTCCCCGGTCGGGCATCAACAGGCCCGGGTGCTGGGTGAATCGCTGAAGCGGCGGGGTTGGGCGCCGGACCGCATCGTGTGTGGCTCACTGAAGCGTCACCGTCAGACGGTCGCCGAGATCCTCGTAGGGGCCGAATTGGAGGGTGTGGAGACGCTCGAAGTCGACAGCGACCCTGCCTGGAACGAGATGGACCACGTAGAGGTCATCACCAGCTACCGCCCGGCGTACCGCAGCATGCTGGTCCTGAAGGCCGACATGGTGCGCACTCTGCGCCCGCGTGCAGCGTTCGAGGACATGTTCATCAGCGCCATCCTGCGCTGGGCCAGCGGTGAGCACGACGGCGACTACGACGAGACCTTCACCGCGTTCACCGATCGCGCGTCCGGGGCGTTGCAGTCGCTTGTCGAAGCGCAGGGCGAACGCACGCTTGTGGTCTCCTCCATTGGTGTCATCGCCTGGTTGGTGACCGGTTTGCTCGGCGCGCCGGCCGATCCGGCGTGGCGCGAACTGTCGATGGCCGGTTTCAACACCGGCGTCACCAGGTTGCGTATCGACAAGACTGGTCCGCATCTGTTGACGTTCAACGAGATCAGCCACCTCGAAGTCGCGAACCTCATCACCAATCGCTGACCAGCTGCATTGCCCAGACCCTGCTCGATCTGGGCGCCCGGGGATTACTCGCTTTCACCGAGGTGGTCGCCGAAAATGTTGATCCGCACTCAATCCCCATCTCGCTGCAGGCATTTCACAACGCAGGCACGACGGTCGTGCCGCACGCCGTAACCCTCGGGCTTGCTGGAGCTGACGAGCCGAGCGAACGCAGGCTGCAGCGCCTGACCGAATTGGCGACAGCGTTCGACTCCCCGATCGTCAGTGAGCACGTCGCGTTCGTGCGCGCTGCCTCGAGTGCCGACCCGCTGCATGGCGACGTATTAGAGGCCGGTCATCTGATCCCCCGGCTCGGACTCGCGAAGGTCTCGAAGTGCTGATAGCCAACGTGCAGGCGGCCCAGCGGTTCCAACCGGTGCCGCTCGCCCTGGAGAACATCGCTGCACTGATCTCGTGGCCCGAGGACGAGTACGACGAGCCGGCGTTCCTGACAGAACTGGTCGCGCGCACAGGCGCGTGGCTGGTGCTCGATGTCGCCAACCTCTACCCCAGTGCAGTCGCGCAGGGCCGCGATCCGCATGCCGAGCTGGCCCGGTTCCCGCTCGACCGAGTGGCTTACGTGCACGTCGCCGGCGGGGAGCACCGGGACGGGTTCTACATCGACACGCACGCCGCCTGCGTCGTACCCGAGGTACTCGATCTGCTGGCGGACTTCGCGAACACAGCCACCCGCACGTGCTCCGACCGGCTGTCACCCTGCAGTGGGTCCTCGTGCAGCAGCGGGTCGTCGTGCGGTAGTTCCTACGGCGGCGGGGGTGGGTGCGGCTCCAGCTGAATCTGGGTCATCACTCGACCGTCACCGACTTCGCAAGGTTGCGTGGGCGGTCGATATCCCGGCCGAGCACGCTCGCCGCGTGGTACGCCAACAGTTGCAACGGGATCGTCAGCAGAATCGTGTCGAGTTCGACTTCGCCGTGCGGGATGACGATGCGTTGCACCGGTAGGTCGCCGAAATCTACGCCGGGGTGCGTCACCGCGATGATCGGGCCGTTGCGCGCCGCGATCTCGTGCAGCGCGCCGATATTGCGCTCGACCAGTTCGTCGTCCGGGACGATTGCCACGGTCGGCATCTGCGCTGAGATCAGGGCGAGCGGGCCGTGTTTCAACTCGCTCGCCTGGTAGGCCTCAGCGTGCTGATAGCTGACCTCCTTCAGCTTCTGCGCGCCCTCGCGGGCCACCGCATAGCCGCGGGTACGGCCGATGAAGAACGACGACGGTGCGTGCGCGAGTACTCCTGCCACGGCGGCGATCTCGTCCTCCACATCGAGAATCTCCTGCACCTGACCAGGCAGCGCTCGCAATCCTGCGACGATCCGCGCACCGTCGGCATACGACAGATCACGCACCCGCCCGAGCAGCAACGCCAGCAACGCGAAACCGACTCCCATGTGGGTCAGCACCTTGGTGGAGGCGACGCTGATCTCCGGTCCGGCGTGCAGGTAGACGCCTCCCTCGCATTCGCGGGCGATCGTCGAGCCGACGACGTTGACCAGTCCGACGACCCGGCCGCCCTTGCGCTGGATCTCGCGTACCGCGAACAGGGTGTCAGCAGTCTCGCCGGACTGACTGACGGCGACGTAGAGCGTGTCGGTCTCGATGATCGGGTTGCGGTAACGGAACTCTGACGCAGCCTCGGCATCGGCGGGGATGCGCGCGAGGTCTTCGATCATCGAGGCGCCGAGCTGGCCGAGGTAAAACGAGCTGCCGCAGCCGATCGCCTTGACCCGGCGGAAGCGCCGCAGGTCGCGGGCATCGAGACCGAGCCCGTCGAGGCGCGCGGTGGCGAAACGATCGTCCAATCGGCCCGACAGCATGCGTTCCAGCGATGTCGGCTGCTCGTGGATCTCTTTGTGCAGAAACGTGTCGTAGCCCTCGAGCTGCAGTTCCTCCGCGCGAAGTGTCAGTTCCTCGGGTTGCCTGGAGGTGCGTGCCCGGTCGATCGTGAACGTCTCGTAACCGCCGGCCGTGACCGTCGCCAGCTCGCCGTCCTCGAGATGTACGACCTGGGAGGTGTGCCGCACCAGCGCCGATGCGTCGGACCCGATGAACATCTCCCGGTCGCCGATACCGAGGATCAACGGCGAACCCTGGCGGGCCACGACGATCCGGTCCGGGAGCTGCGCGTCGAGGACGGCGATCGCGTAGGTACCGGTGATCCTGCCGAGGGTCTCGATGACCCGATCCTCCAACGACTTCTTCGAAGATCGTCCGATCAGGTGGGCGAGCACCTCGGTGTCGGTGTCGGATGCGAACTCGACTCCTGCTGCGACCAACTCAGCCCGCAACGCTGTGGAGTTGTCTACGATCCCGTTGTGTACGAGCATGATTGAGGCGTCGGCGCTGCGATGCGGGTGCGCGTTCGCCTCCGTGGCGGGGCCGTGTGTGGCCCACCGGGTATGCCCGATCCCAACCTTCGCAGACACTCGCTTGGGTAGCGCGGCCTGCAGATCGCGAACCCGACCGACGGCACGCGTGACTTTCGGCCCGGACCCGGTCAACAAGGCCACCCCCGCCGAGTCGTAACCGCGGTACTCCAGCTGGGTCAGGCCTTCCAGCAGCACCGGCGCTGCCTGCCCCGACCCGATGTATCCGACGATTCCACACATATCCGCAGGTCCTATCCGTAGACGATCCGGCGCAATTGCCGGGTTGAGAGCTCAGGTGCAGCAACGACTCTGGCCGCCAGTTCGGCTGCGATGAGCTGGTAGATCTGCTCGTTGCGCTTGCCGAAGGTCTGGTGGTGAGCGTGGCGGCGTCGGACGAAGTCGTCGACCGACTCGCGGTACCAGGCGATCACGTCATCGACGACGCGCGTCGCGTCAGCATCGGTCAAACCCGTCGATTCCGCGACTCTTCGGACGATGTCTGCATCTGGCACGTGTGAATAGTGCACCCCAAGGTGGACAGACTGCATGCATCTGCCCGCAAAAGGGCAGAATCTACGAAATCAACATCTGCGATGATGAATATTGGGCGATCAGCGACCCTGCTGAAGCAACTTGCGTTGCCGCCCCCACATCATTGAAACCCCCACCATCACCGCGCCGAGGAGCAACAAACCGCCGGCCAACAGGATGGCGATGCCAGCGCCGATATTTGCGTCGTCGCCTCCACGGGTCAACAGCAAGAGACCCCACACTCCGTACCCCGCACCAACTGACGCCACGCTGAGCCCCACGCACAACAGCACTACCGCTCTGTTCCCCACGACACCCTCTCCACCGATCGATGCTCCGGGTGGCCCGCGCTGCAACACCCGCCGGAAGTCGGCCAGCGTATCGCCCCCAATGCCGGGCGCAAGCGCGCTCCACTCGCCGCAGGTAGGTTTCTGAGATATGGCGAGCAAGGGCGGTCCGGCAGTCGAACTCGAGGTCGGCGATCGAACGGTACGGCTGTCCAACCCCGACCGGATCTACTTCCCGGTGCGGGGTGAGACCAAGCTCGATCTCGCCAACTATTACCTGTCCGTCGGGGATGGAATCGTGCGCGCCCTACGCGAACGGCCATGCATGTTGCACCGCTTCCCGACCGGGGTCGAGGGCGAGAAGGTGCACCAGAAACGGGTGCCGCGCGGGGCCCCGGAGTGGTTGGAAACAGTGCAGATCCACTTCCCGCGGTACAACCGGACCGCCGACGAGGTATGCGTGACCGAGTTGGCGAGCGTCATCTGGGCGGTGCAGATGTCGACCGTGGAGTTCCATCCATGGAATTCCCGACGCGCTGACACCGAACGTCCCGACGAGTGGCGGATCGACCTTGACCCGATGCCCGAGTCGTCCTTCGCAGCGGTGCGCCGCACCGCCCATATCGCCCATGAGGTGCTGGATGAGCTCGGCATCCGCGGCTTCCCGAAAACCTCGGGAGGTTCGGGACTGCACGTCTACGTCCGGATCGAGCCACGCTGGGAGTTCGCCGATGTCAGGCGCGCGGCGTTCGCGTTTGCCCGCGAGGTCGAGCGGCGCGGGTCCAGTGAGATCACCACGACCTGGTGGCGTAAGGACCGCGATCCGGCGGCAGTGTTCGTGGACTACAACCAGAACGCCCGCGACCACACCATCGCGAGCGCGTACTCGGTGCGCGGCAACCCCGAGGCCACGGTTTCGGCGCCGATTCGGTGGGATGAGATCGACGACGTCGAGCCAGGCGATATGACCATCTCGACGGTCCCAGCCCGCTTCGCGAAGCTGGGCGACCTGCACGCAGAGATCGACGACACCGCCCACAGTCTCGACATGCTGCTGGAGTGGGCCGAGCGCGACGACGCAGCGCCACCCGACCACGACGCCTAGCGGCTCTTCGAACGTTTCGAGGCAAGGGGGCCCAGACGTGGAAAGGCCTCGGCTATCGAGCCCGGCGCTATCTCGCGCGTTTGGCTGATGTCGCCTGCCGCGCCTGGCATTTCTTGATGAACTGGGGGACTGCCGGTCGTCCGGAAGCGAGGTTCACACCAGTGCGTTTCATCGCGGCGCTGTATGCGGGGCGGCTGAACCGCTTGCCGTGATAGGCGATCCGCCCGTCAGAGTCGGTGAGTATCAGAAACTTTCCGGCCCGCATTCCGGCGTAGGCGACCTGCGCCACCTGCGCCGCACTTCGTGGTGCGTCATTGATCAGGTGTACCGCGCTCTCTTCCATCTCGACGTCCTTGCCTTGCAGCGACGATGCGAGGTTGGTGCGGAAAAAGCTCGGGCAGATCACCGAGACCGTGATGTTCCATGGTGACAGTTCATGCAGTAACGTCTCAGAGATCGCTACAACCCCGGCTTTGACCGCGTTGTAGGACGACATCCCGGGCGCATGCACCAACCCGGCGAGCGACGCCGTGCTGACGATCTGACCACTGTTCGCTTCTTTCATCATCGGGGTGAAGGTACGGCAACCGCGGACGACGCCGAGCAGGTTGATGTCGACGATCCATTTCCAGTCGTCCATTGACGTTTGGTCGATGCGGCCGCCTGCCGCGACGCCTGCGTTGTTGATCAGTAGATCGAGCCCGCGCCAGTTGGACTCGACCCACAGTCGGGTTTCATCCCACTGTTCATCGGACCGCACATCGAGCTGTCGGTACTGCACGCTGACCGGCAACACGCCTTCGGGCGCCTGCTCGTGCACATCGACGACCAGCACCTGCGCTGCCTCCGCAGCCAACAGCTTTACGAGCTCCAGCCCGAAACCACTACAGCCGCCGGTTACGAGGGCGCGCTTGCCGGCATACGAGCGGGGGTGCGACCGCGGTGACTTCATGTGCAGGACATTACTCGCGCGTACACCTGAGGCGGCCCGCCTTGACGCCAACAACTCTCGCCGCGATCGGGCGCACCACACATTTCTGGCGCTACTCCAAGAGGGATGCAATGTCGGCGGCGGTAACCGCCGCGGACATGGATCCGCCCGAATCCATCACCGAGGTGAAGAGATCGCGTTTGCGCTCCTGCAACGCGACGACTTTTTCCTCGACGGTGCCCTGGGACACCATCCGGTAGACGGTGACGGGCCGCTCCTGCCCGATGCGGTGCACCCGATCGATTGCCTGGGCTTCGGTCGCCGGGTTCCACCACGGGTCGAGCAGGTAGACGTAGTCGGCCTCGGTCAGCGTGAGGCCCACACCGCCTGCCTTCAGGGAAATGAGAAACGCCGTCTGCGTACCCGACTTGAACCCGTCGATCACCTGTTGACGATTACGGGTCGATCCGTCGAGATAGGAGGTCGCAAGCCCTGCCGCGTCCAGCGCGTCACGGGCAAGCCCCAGGTAGGAGGTGAACTGGCTGAAAACCAACG
Source organism: Actinomycetales bacterium (assembly GCA_038199265.1). Taxonomy (GTDB): domain Bacteria; phylum Actinomycetota; class Actinomycetes; order Actinomycetales; family Dermatophilaceae; genus Allobranchiibius. The sequence continues at coordinate 7,655 of JBBPZD010000025.1, forward strand.
CCCGGTGCCCTTCCTGCTGCAGCTCGTGCAAGTGTTCCGCGAGCACGGTCAGCTTCGCCGACTGCTCAGCCGCGGGGTAGGTGTCGTCGACCAGCCGAGGATCGAGGGCGAGCTGACGCAGTCTCGTCAACGACGCGAGGATCGCGACGCGGTTGGTATCGGCGTCCTCGAGCAACCCGAGGATGCGCGCCCGCTCGCGTTGCAGGTGCCGCCGATACGTGGCCTCATGCCGTGCGGACGGTTCGACGTGCAACAGCTGGATCTGCTTGGCCGGCAGGTCCGATGCCACGGCCTCCTTGGTACGCCGCAGCATCAGCGGCTTGATCCGGCGACGCAGTTGTTCGAGCAGTTCAGGCTCGCGCCCGCTCTCGATCGGGCGGCGGTAACGCTGCGAGAACATCTCCGGATCGGGATACAGGCCCGGCGCCGCGAGAGCGAACATCGACCACAGGTCCATCAGCGAGTTCTCCAGCGGGGTACCGGTGATCGCGAGGGTGAACGGAGCACCGATCCTCTTCGCGGCCTGAAAAGTTTTGGACCGATGGTTCTTGACCCATTGCGCCTCGTCGAGGATCAACCCGCGCCAGGTGTGCTCCCTGAAAGCGTCGGCGTCGAGCCGCAGCACCGCGTACGACGTCACCACAACCTTTGCGTCACCGATCGTCTCCACGATCGACCGGCCGCGCTTACGGGACGTCTGCGGCAGCGCCACAACTGGGATGTCGGGGGCGAACTTCGCGGCCTCCGACACCCAGATCCCGAGTACGGATGACGGCGCGACGACCAGCACCGGGGCGGTCAGTTCCCCACGTTCGTGAGCCCGCGACAGCATCGCGAGCGCCTGAACGGTCTTGCCGAGCCCCATGTCGTCGGCCAGCACCCCGCCGAGGTCGCACTCCCACAAGGTGGTGAGCCAGTTGAAACCCGCGCGCTGGTAGGGGCGCAGGGTCGCTCTCAGCCCGACCGGCAGCTCCGGCGGTTCGAACGATGCAACATCGCGCAACCGACCCACCGCCTTGCTCCATCGGGTGGACTGCTCGCCGGGCACCCCGAGGGCGACCAGTTCATCGTACAGCCCGACCTGGAAGCGATTGACCGACAACGTCGCTCCGGGCTCGCGATCAACCAGCCCGCGCGCTTCCTCGATCAGCGTGCGTAACCGGTGCAGGGACGGATCATCGAGGGTGAACCACGTACCGGACTCCAGCAGCATCCCTTCATCGCCGCGCACCAACGCAGCGAAGAGCGGCTCGAACGGAACTTCCTCGCCGCCGACGGTGACGTTGACGCGTAGGTCGAACCAGTCGGAATCAACACCGTCGCTGGTGCCGATCTCGATCAACGGCGAGTCAGTGACCTGCTCATACGCCGGGAGCTCACCGATCACGATCACGTGGATGTCGTCGTGCTCGCTCCATTCGGGCACCTGCTCGACTGCGCGCACCGCGGCCCACCCGGTGAGAACGTGTTCGCTGCGCGGCCACCAGCCGAGGCCGCCGATCGCTTCCAACAGGTCAGCGGAGCGCAGTAGCGGCCCGAGCCGATCGACGAGTTCACGCTCGGCCGCACTGTCCCGGCCCAGGCGCGAGAGGCCTAGCGCCACCGGTTTCACGCTGGTCTCGGCGTAGCGGAAACCGGTACGGATGCGGATCTGATGTTCGCCCGGACTGTCGATGGTCAGCTGCAACCGCAGCGGCTCGCGAACGACCTCAGGACCAGACAGGTCGGGCAACCCACCCCGTTCAGCCAGCTTGGGCAGTGCTTCGCAGCGGAACTCTTCAGCATCCTCTGCCGGAATGGGCAGCTCACCCCAGCGCAGTAACTGGTCCATCGCGGGACTGATCGGAGCGCTGAATCCGGCCAGCGTCATCGCGCCGCCGCGCTCGATGACGGCAACACCATGCGCGGGCTGCCCGATCAGGATGCGCTCGCCGCCCGGGACCTCCGGAATCTTCGCCCGCAGCAGAAGTCCGTCGTCGGTCTCCTCCATGTCGAGCTGCGGGCTGACCGGCCACTGCCGCAGTTCCAAGTTTGAGGAGACCCCGTAGGCCGCCATGATCGCCACGCCGGCATCAGAGGCGTGCGCGAGCGCAGTCCACACGGACGGCGCGAACTGATCGAGGTAGAGCTCATTGGGCAGCAGGCCCGCATCGGCCAGCCGGTGCACCGCCGTCAGGGCCCGGTGCTGCTCGGCGTCCCAGGGTCGCAGAGGGCTGTCATGCAGCACTTCGTGCCATGCAGCTTCCTTGACCCAGCGGCTGGTCTTGCCCATGTAAGTCGGCACGATCGCGATGCGCCGCGACGGCGTGCTGTCGTGTATCGCCGACGGCCGGGTGGTCGGCACCATCCGCAGGCCGAGCCGACGGGTCTGGACGCTGGGCTGTTCGGTGTACTGCGCAACGAAGTGCCGCCACAGCGCGGACCGGTCGACCTCGACCGCACCTCCCAGCGATTCGCGCGCGACCAACAACAGCGTCGCCACGTGCTTACAGCGCGCCTGCATGGGGCAGGAGCACCGCGAGGTCCAGCGCGGCTTCGGGCCGATGTCGGCGGTACGGGTCACCAGCGTCGTGTAGTCGTGATCGCGGCTTCCGCCGATGACCCCGAGCAGCATGCGGCCCTGGTCGCCGGTGTTGATCGAGATGACCCGTTCGGCATCGACGTACCCCAGCGCCCGCTCGAACGCCTTGCCGCCGACGTAGCCCTCGAGGTCCTCATCACCGACCTCGCGCAGCCACTCGGCCCCGCGCACCTGGAAGGAGTTGGCGGGGCGATCGCTTGCCTGCGCACGCCACGGATCGCTCACCGTGGCGAGGCTACCGCCCGCCACCGACAGGGTCGGTCCTGCGCCACGAGTGGCTCACTAAGGCTCGAGTGGCGCAGGTCGGCCTGCGCCACTCGAGCTTTGGTGAGCCACTCGGCGAATTCAAACCACCCCTATTCAGGCGCCCGGCTCAGACGATGTCGGTCACGAACGGCACATTGTGCTGCTCGCAGGCTGTGCTGAGCCGCTCTCCGATCTGCACGGCGTCTGCTTTATCGAACAGAACCAATGCAACGAACGCGGTGTCGAACGGGTCCTCGTGCCGCCCGACCTCGACGTGGGCGATCGGCCGGGCAAGTGCTGAACGCGGGCGCACGAATTCGACCCCCGTCATCTGCGACCACGGCACGCTGCGGGTTCTCCCGCGGTGCACGCCCACCAGAGCATCAGCGGTAGCGCGCAGATCACGACTGCCGCCGGAGCGCCGCAGGTCCCACACCACCAGGCCCGCCAGCAGCGCCGCGGCAAACAGGATCCACCAGAGTTGGGTCACGGCGACCCCCGCAGCTGCAGCGACCAAGAGCACGCCGACCCGCGGCCACGCACCGACCGGCACCCCTGCACGTGGTTCCGCAATGACTACGTCGTCGCTCATTTCGTCACCACACCTACCGCGCTCGACCACACCACCGGCCTGAGTTGCTCTTGGGCCCGGCCCAGTAGGCCACCCGCCTCGTAGCCCGTTGCGTCGCCGTCGAGCTCGACCTCGGTCACTTTTCGGTGAGGGAAACGCCGTGCTTCTCAGCGGTCTTGCTCAAAGTCGTCACTAGAGCGACCCATGTCTCCTTGTCGGCACGCACCACGACATCATCTGAAGCCTTCTTATCGCTGAGCACAGCGAAGTCGTGGACGTTGGTGAAGCGAGCAGTCTGGATCGCCAGGCCCTGCGTGCCGGTCCAGGGATACACGTGGTCGCCCCGCCTGGTGGTCACTGTCAGATCGTCAGCGGACACCGTGATCTGGTGCGTACTGGGCTTGACGACTGCGGTGAACAGCAACGCGACGATGATTCCCGCGCCGGTCGTCAGTAACACGCGTGTGATGGAGTCCAGTTGCAGCAAGGCCATGATCAGCGCCGAGACGAGTACCCAGGCGATGACCCCGAGCACCCAGAGGAGCAGCCGCCTCGGGCTGAGTAACCGGTCCCGCAGGGCCGGCCGTTCGTAGACGACGTCGATCGCCCGCTTATTCTTCCGGGACATTGCGCTCCAGTTCATCCAGCCACACCCGGGCGTTGCCGTCTGACGGCGCCCGCCAATCTCCGCGCGGCGACAGGGAGCCACCAGCTACAACTTTCGGCCCGTTCGGCAACGCAGACCGCTTGAATTGACTGAACCCGAAGAACCGCTGCAGGAACACCTGCAGCCACTTTCGGATTTGCGGCAGGTCGTACGCGGTGCGCTCGTCCTGCGGGAACCCCGGTGGCCAGGGCCCGTGCTCGATGTCGGACCAGCCGTGCATCGCGAGAAAGGCGATCTTCGACGGGGTAGCGCCGTATCGCAGCACGTGGAAAAGGGTGAAGTCCTGCAGCTCGTACGGGCCGATGATCGCCTGTGTCGACTGCGGTTTCTCATCCGAGCCGGCTGGCACCAGTTCCGGGCTGATCTCGGTGTCGAGGATCGAGGCGAGGGTGTCGCGCGCTGCGTCGTCGACCCGCCCGGAGCTGATGACCCACCGGATGACGTGCTGGATCATCGTCTTGGGGATACCCGCGTTCACGTTGTAGTGCGACATCTGGTCTCCGACGCCGTACGTGCACCAGCCGAGCGCGAGTTCGGACAGGTCTCCGGTGCCCAGGACGATGCCGCCCTCGTAATTCGCGATCCGGAACAGGTAGTCGTAGCGCAGCCCGGCCTGCACATTCTCGAAAGTCACGTCGTAGACCGGCTCACCACGCCCGAACGGGTGGCCCATGTCAGTCAACATCTGCGTGGCAGCCGGGCGGATGTCCAACTCGGAGAACGTGACTCCAAGGTGCTCACAGAGCGCAACCGCGTTCGACTTCGTTTCGTCACTGGTTGCGAATCCGGGCATCGTGTACGCCAGGATGTCGGTGCGCGGCCGCCCCATCAGGTCCATCGCCCGCGTAGCAATCGTCAGCGCGTGAGTGGAATCGAGCCCCCCCGACACACCGATCACGATCTTCGGCTGACCGATCGCGCGCAGTCGCTGCATCAAGCCGGAGACCTGGATGCTCCAGGCTTCATAACAGTCCTGGGCCAGTCGTTCGGCCTCGTTGGGCACGAACGGGAACCGATCGATTCCCCGGCGCAAACCGACGTCGGTCATCGGCGGCGACAGGGTGAAAGAGACCCGGCGGAAGGTGCCGACCCGATCCGCGTAGGTGCGTGCGTTGTCATTCAGCGATCCGTCACGCAACCGCTCCTGCCGCAGCTTGCCGAGGTCGACATCGACAACGGTGCGTACTGGTCCGTCCGGGAATCGCTCGCCGGCGCCGAGCAGTTCACCGTCCTCATAGATCATCGTCATGCCGTCCCAGGACAGGTCGGTGGTCGACTCGCCCTGCCCGGACGCGGCGTAGACATACGCGGCGAGGCAACGTGAGGACTGGCCCTGCGCCATCATCTGGCGATCGTGGGCGCGGCCGACTGTGATGGGGCTACCGGAGATGTTGACCAGCACCGCCGCGCCTGCGAGTGAGGCGAGCGAACTCGGCGGGATCGGCACCCACATGTCCTCGCAGACCTCGGTATGCAACGTCAGGCCGCGCACATCGTCCGCCTCGAAGATGAGGTCGGGCCCGAACGGGACCTCGCGGTGTCCCAGCGTGATCCACTCGCCGACCTGGTCGTCACCGGCCGCGAAGTAACGCTTGTCGTAAAACTCGCGGTAGGTAGGCAGGTACGACTTGGGCGTCACACCGAGGATCTGCCCCGCGTGGATGACGACCGCGCAGTTGTAGATCCGGTGCCCTTTGGCCAGCGGCGCGCCGAGGACGACCACTGGTAGCAGGTCGGTGGTTGAGGCCACGACCTGGTCGAGCGCGACCAGCACGGCGTCGAGCACAGCGTCCTGGAGCACCAGATCGTCGATCGCGTACCCGGTCAGACACATCTCGGGGAACGCCGCCACCGCCACCGAGTCATCGTGGCAGGCACGGATCTGTTCGATCAGGGTGTCGGCGTTGGTCGCCGGGTCGGCGATCGCGGTGGGCACGGTGCACGCAGCGATCCGTGCGAAACCATGCGCATACGCCGACCGGAACTCCATGCGGGTCAGTGTCCCAGACAAAAAGTGGTGGGACCCGGCGCGGCAGGGCAGCCCGCCGGGTTCCACCACTCCGGTCGGGCCAGAAGGTCAGGCGCCGGTCTCGTCGTGCGCACCGTCGACCGGGCCTGCGGTGGCTGCCGCTGCCGCAACTGCCTTCTTGCGACGGCTCAGCACCAGCACGGTGGCGGGAACGACGGCTGCCAACGCGACAGTACGCATCCACGGGCGGTTCAGCGAGTGGCCGAGGACATGGTCCAGCGACAGGGTGCC
>JBBPZD010000026.1:0-5351 GCA_038199265.1 Actinomycetales bacterium
GGCGTGCATGTCGACATCCCGCTGCAGGCCTACTTCCGGATCAACACAGAGAACATGGGGCAGTTCGAGCGGACGCTGATCATCGCCGACGAGGACTCCTACATCCACTATGTCGAGGGCTGCACAGCGCCCATCTACAAGTCCGATTCGTTGCACTCCGCCGTCGTGGAGATCATCGTGAAGAAGGGTGCCCGCGTCCGCTACACGACCATCCAGAACTGGTCGAACAACGTATACAACCTGGTTACCAAGCGTGCGACGTGCGAGGCCGGCGCCACGATGGAGTGGATCGACGGCAACATCGGTTCCAAGGTCACCATGAAGTACCCGGCTGTCTACCTGATGGGTGAGCACGCCAAAGGCGAGACGCTGTCCATTGCGTTCGCCGGCGAGGGTCAGCACCAGGACGCAGGCTCCAAGATGGTGCACTGCGCTCCCAACACCTCCAGCTCGATCGTCAGCAAGTCAGTCGCACGAGGCGGCGGTCGTACCTCCTACCGAGGCCTGGTGCAGATTCTCGAAGGAGCCGAGCACTCCAAGTCCAGCGTCGTCTGCGACGCGTTGCTGGTCGACCAGATCAGCCGCTCGGACACCTACCCGTACGTCGACGTCCGTGAGGATGACGTGCAGATGGGTCACGAGGCCACCGTCTCGAAGGTCAGCGAAGACCAGCTCTTCTACCTGCAGTCGCGCGGGATGACCGAGACCGAGGCCATGGCGATGATCGTCCGCGGATTCGTCGAGCCGATTGCCCGCGAACTCCCGATGGAGTACGCGCTGGAACTGAACCGGCTGATCGAACTGCAGATGGAAGGCGCGGTGGGTTGATACCCGCAACTGCTTTTCTTCTCCACTTCGCCACGCACTTCCCGAAAGGCACTCACCACTGATGTCGTTGCTTACCCCCGACGGGACCACCCATACCGATCCTGGCGCGCTTGCCAGCGGTGCAGTCGTACCGGACACCTCGCGCGCCGAGCGTCTGACCTCGTTCGACGTTGCCGATTTCGCGATTCCCAACGGCCGGGAAGAAGAGTGGCGTTTCACCCCCGTGGACCGTCTGACGGCTTTGTTCGCTGATCACGATGGTGATGAGGGTGCGTTGCAGATCGATGTGTCGCGCGCCAGCGAGGTGGTCGCCGAGCCTCTTGAAATCGGACAGTCCCCGCGTGGGACTGCTCTGGTGCCGGGTGACCGCGCTGCAGTGGTGGCGCACGCTCACAGCGCCACTGCGCTACACCTCAAGCTCGCGGCCGAGCAGGAGTATGCCGAGCCGCTACGGGTCGGGGTTCACGGCACTGGAGCGGGTAGGCGATCCAATAGTCACGTAGTGATCGAGGCTTCTCGGCACAGTAAGGGCATGGTGATCCTCGATCACACCGGGTCTGCCGATGTCGCTGCGAACGTCGAGATCATCGTCGGTGACGGTGCGAACTTGACGGTCGTCAGCCTGCAGCGCTGGGACGACGACGCCAACCACCTCGCGCAGCACGATGCCCTGGTCGGGCGGGATGCGTCCTACCGGCATATCGCGGTGACCCTGGGTGGGGGCATCGTGCGGATGAACGCCGGTGTTCGGTACTCCGGTCCGGGCGGCGAAGCGACCCTGCTCGGCGTGTACTTCGCCGACGCCGGGCAGCACCTGGAGCACCGTTCGTTCATCGATCACAACACTCCGCATTGCACTTCGCTCGTGACCTACAAAGGTGCGTTGCAGGGCGATTCGGCGCACACCGTCTGGGTCGGTGATGTGCTGATCCGGGCCGAGGCCCAGGGCATCGAAACCTACGAGCTGAACCGCAATCTGGTGCTCACCGACGGCGCCCGCGCCGACTCGGTACCTAACCTCGAGATCGAGACCGGTGACATCGAGGGTGCGGGTCACGCATCGTCGACCGGGCGATTCGACGACGAGCAGCTGTTCTACCTGCAGGCGCGCGGCATCCCCGAGGATCAGGCCCGCCGGTTGGTGGTCCGTGGATTCTTCGCCGACGTCGTTGCGAAGATCGGGGTACCCGAGGTCATCGACACTGTGATGTCGGCGATCGAGGAGGAACTGAAGCAGGCAGGCGAATGACGGGCGACGCCGACACGCAGACGTTCGTACGGGTGGCAGCACTCAGCGAACTCGAGGCCGATCTGCCGACTCAGGTCACCGTGGACAGCACCGACATCGCCCTCGTACGCACTGATGACGGCGATGTATACGCAGTCAACGACGTCTGCTCGCACGCCAACGTTTCGTTGTCCGAAGGCGAAGTCGAGGGGTGTGCTATCGAATGCTGGTTGCACGGCTCACGTTTCGACCTTCGTACCGGCCACCCGGACAGCTTGCCGGCGACCAGCCCCATCGCCACCTACCCCGTGAAAATCGATGGTGATGACGTACTCGTTTCCATCCCCACCGCCTGATCAACCAAAGGACACTGAACGCATATGGCAACACTCGAGATTCGCGACCTACACGTATCGGTGGACACCGAGCAGGGCGCCAAGGAGATCCTCAAGGGCGTCGACCTGACCATCGAGTCGGGAGCCACCCACGCGATCATGGGCCCCAACGGCTCTGGCAAATCCACCCTGGCTTACAGCGTCGCCGGTCACCCGAAGTACAACGTCACCAGTGGCAGCGTCACCCTCGATGGGGAAGACGTGCTGGCGATGTCAGTCGACGAGCGCGCGCGGGCGGGCCTGTTCCTGGCCATGCAGTACCCCGTCGAGGTCCCCGGTGTCAGCGTGTCGAACTTCCTGCGCACGGCCAAGACCGCAGTGGACGGCGAAGCGCCGAAGCTTCGTACCTGGGTCAAGGACGTCAAAGGCGCCATGGACAACTTGCGGATGGACGCAGCGTTCGCTGAGCGCAACGTGAACGAAGGCTTCTCCGGTGGCGAGAAGAAGCGGCACGAGATCTTGCAGATGGAACTGCTGCGGCCCAAGATCGCGATTCTCGACGAGACCGACTCCGGCCTTGACGTCGACGCTCTGCGCATCGTCTCCGAGGGTGTCAACCGCGCCAAGGCGAGCAGCGACATCGGCGTACTGCTGATCACCCACTACACGCGGATCCTGCGATACATCACGCCCGATCACGTACACGTGTTCATCGACGGCAAGGTAGCCGAAGAGGGTGGCCCGGAGCTGGCCGAACGCCTCGAGAACGAGGGCTACGACCGCTACCTCGTCGCAGCCAAGGCCTGATCAAGATGCCGTTCGATGCACAGCAGGTGCGGGCGGACTTTCCGCTGCTCACCCGCACGGTGCGCGACGGCAAACCGCTGGTCTACCTCGACTCCGGTGCGACGTCGCAGAAGCCGCGGGTTGTCCTGGATGCTGAGCGCAACTTCTACGAGCAGCACAACGCTGCTGTTCACCGAGGTGCACACCAGATCGCCGAGGAGGCAACGGACGCCTATGAGGGTGCCCGCGCCACGATCGCCGCCTTCATAGGTGGCCGGCCCGACGAGATCGTCTTCACCAAGAACGCCACGGAGGCGCTCAATCTGGTGGCCTACGCCTTCAGCAACTCACACGCACCCGGAGCGATGGACGGTGCCGACCCGCAGATAGCCGAGCGATTTCGACTCGGCCCGGGGGATGAGGTCGTGGTGACGGAGATGGAACACCACGCCAACCTTGTTCCGTGGCAGGAACTGTGCCGGCGCACCGGTGCGACCTTGCGCTGGTTGCCCGTCACCGGCACCGGTGAGTTGGATCTGTCCGGGATCGACTCCGTTATCGGTGAACGAGCCAAAGTGTTGGCTTTCACGCATGTCTCCAATGTCACCGGGGTCATCAACCCTGTCGACACGCTGGTCGCCCGGGCACGTGAAGTGGGTGCTCTCGTCGTACTTGACGCTTGTCAGTCGGTCCCTCATCTGCCCGTCGACGTCGCCGAACTCGGGGTCGACTTTCTGGCGTTCAGCGGCCACAAGATGCTCGGGCCGCTTGGTATCGGAGTGCTCTGGGGACGAGCTGAGTTGCTCGCCGCGATGCCACCGTTCCTCACCGGTGGGTCGATGATCGAACTGGTCACGATGGAAGGCTCGACGTACGCCGCGCCGCCGCAGCGGTTCGAGGCGGGTGTGCCCGTCGCAGCCCAGGCTGTCGCGCTCGGTGTCGCGTGCGACTACCTCAGTGAGCTCGGCATGGCTGATGTGCTGGCACACGACCAGGTCATCACCGAGGCAGTGTTGCAGGAATTTGCAAAGCGTCCCTGGATCACCGTGCTGGGCCCGCTCGATGCGAGCAAACGGTGCGGCGCAGTTGCTTTCAGCGTCGACGGAGTACACCCACACGATGTCGGACAGGTACTTGACGACGACGGTGTGGCCGTCCGGACCGGGCATCATTGCGCGTGGCCATTGCACCGGGCGCAACGGTTGACCTCGACGACCAGGGCCAGCTTCTCCGTCTACACCACCATCGACGACGTGGCGGCCCTGGCAACCGCGTTGGACCGGGTGCCGCAGATCTTCGGTCTCGAGTCGGGGGCGGCCTGATGGATCTGTACCAAGAGCTGATCCTGGAGCATTCCAAGCGGCCGGTGAACGCCGGGTTGCGTGAGCCGTACGACGCCCAGGTGCATCACGTGAACACCACCTGCGGCGATGAAGTGACGCTTCGCGTCCAGCTGAGCTCGGGTCGGGTGACCGACGTGTCCTACGACGCGATCGGTTGTTCGATCTCGATTGCGGCGGCATCGATCCTCGCCGAAGAGGTGACGGGGGAGAGCATCGAGCAGTCGCTGGTCACCTACGAGGCGATGAAGTCGATGTTGACCAGTCGCGGTACCGACCCCGGCGACGAAGAACGGTTGGGCGACGGTGTCGCTCTGGCCGGGGTCGCGAAATACCCGGCTCGCGTCAAATGCGCGCTGTTACCTTGGGCCGCGTTCGTCGCAGCCCTGACCGAAGCCGAGATACTCGGCACGCAATCCCACCCTGTTTCCGGAGGTATCTCATGACCGAAACCACGCCAGCGCCTGCAGCGAAGCCGGCCACACCGAATGTGGCCGATCTCGAAGAAGCAATGAGAGATGTCGTGGACCCCGAGCTGGGGATCAACGTCGTCGATCTGGGGCTCGTCTACGGGATCACCGTGGATGGTGAAGCGAACGCGGTGATCGACATGACGCTGACCAGCGCTGCGTGCCCGCTCACCGACGTGATCGAGGATCAGGTCGGCGCGACCCTCGAAGGGCTGACGGCCAGTCACCGCATCAACTGGGTCTGGATGCCGCCGTGGGGCCCGGACAAGATCACCGACGACGGACGCGACCAACTGCGTGCCCTCGGCTTCAACGTCTGAGCTCATCCGCGACGGACGTACCGCACAGGTCCCTCCCGCAACAC
>JBBPZD010000027.1:0-17703 GCA_038199265.1 Actinomycetales bacterium
AGACCGCACCCACCGCCGCTGACACCAATGGCTTGAACCTCAGGGTGGCTCGGTGCGCGTACACACCGGGTCACCCTGAACCGGCGGTCATCCCAAAGAGCGGGAGACCACTACTACTCACCGAAACGTAGATGGATGACAACGACACGAGAGGTCATGACGGCCGATACCCGGCACGTGATGATCCATGACTCGGTGCGAAACGCTGCCGAGATGATGACCCGATCCGGGGTGAACGCACTACCGATCTGCGACAGCGAGCAGCGGGTGTGGGCAATGATCACCGACCGCGACATCGTGATCAAAGTCCTGGGCGCCGGCAAGGACCCCGACACCACCACCGTCGGTGACATCACCACCAGTGACACCCCTCTCATCCTCGTCACCGATGAGGTGAGCATGGCACTGCAGGTCATGAACACCCACCATGTCCGCCGAGCAGCCGTCATGGACGGACATCGCCTGGTCGGCACGGTCTCGCACGCGGACCTGGCACGAGTACTTCCCGATCCGCACCTGGGTGAACTGCTCCACGCACTGTCTACCGACTGAGCCCGCAAGTGTGGCGTAGGTCGACGTTTGCACAGTGTCCGGGCGGGGGTTTGTTCCTGTCAGCGCAGTGTCATTGTCTTGCGGCGCATCTGGCATCTCTCGACCGGCCGCGAGGCCTTGGCCAGCTTGTCCGGGGTGAAAAGAGCACGAAGGCAGGTCGGAACGACTCCTCGGTGACGGACGTGGGCACCACCTGAAGGCGGTAGTCGAGCTCGCTCCAGCAGCCAGGATGCGGGCGCGGCTCTGTTCGTTGAGCGCGGGGTCCTCGGAGAACGACAGCACGAGAGCAACAACGTCGCAGCAGAAGTTTCGGGGTAGGGCTGGGGCATGACGACACTCTTTCCGGGCCGCACCGAAGAGGTCAGGAGCAGGGCAGTGTTTGGGCAGATCCGAATGGCAGTATTGATTCTCTGAGCATGGGCGCATGGGCGCATGGGCGCATGGGCGCATGGGCGCATGGGCGCATGGGAGCAGGGGAAGCACGTGGGACATCGACGCGATCGGCAGGCGAGATCCGTCGACACCATCATCGTTGGAGCCGGGTCGGCGGGGTGTGTGCTCGCGAACCGCTTGAGTCAGGATCGGGACCACCGCATCCTGGTGCTCGAGAGCGGCCGGACGGACTGGTGGTTCGACGTCTTTGTTCACATGCCCAATGCACCGGTCCCGGACAACAGTGACTTCTACGCCTGGACGTACCGCTCGCAGCCGGAACCGGGCCTTGACGACCGCCGGCTCATCCATCGCCGCGGCCGGATTGTCGGCGGTTCCAGCAGCATCAACGCGATGATCTTTGTTCGGGGAAACCCGATGGACTATGACGGATGGGCGAAATTGCCGGGGCTGCAGGAATGGGACTGGGCTCACTGCCTTCCCTACTTCATACGGATGGAGGACGCCACGCAGACGGGTACCGATGACCCACGACGTGGTCGCAGCGGCCCGTTGCGCCTTCAGCACGGGGACCCCACCACCCGTCTGAATGCCTCCTTTCTGCAAGCAGCACGCGAGACCGGGCATGAGGTCGTCGAGGACCTCAATGGTTTCCGACAGGAGGGGTTCGGCGTTCTGGACCGCAGTACGTTCGCGGGGCGTCGCTGGTCGGCATCCGATGCCTACCTGCGAGTGGCACTGCGCCGACCCAATGTCGACCTGGTGACCCGGGCCCGGGTCACCAGGGTGCTGTTCGAGGGACAGCGCGCCGTTGGCGTGGAATATCAGGCGGGCGGGCACCTCCGGACGGTGTATGCCGAGGAGACAGTCCTGTGCGGAGGCGTCTTCAACTCCCCCCATCTGCTGCAGCTGTCCGGGGTGGGTGACGCCGACCATTTGAGCGCGCTGCAGATTCCTGTCGTCCAGGATCTTCCCGGTGTTGGTAGCAACCTGCAGGATCACCTCGAGGCCTGGGTTCAGTTCAGCTGCGAGGAGCCGATCACCGAGCAGCCACATCACGCACACCGCGTGCGACACGGACCGGTGATGGTTGGGCGGTGGATGTTGACCGCGGGCGGACCGGGGGCCTCGAACCATCATGAGGTGGGGGGATTCATCCGGTCGCGTGCCGATTCGCTCTACCCGGATCTTATGTGCCACCTCTTGCCCTGGCTGGGCACAGTCGACCAGGTGGCACCCACGCGGAACGGTTTCGAGATGCACGTGGGCCCGATGCGATCGACAGCGGTCGGGCAGGTGAAGACGGTTTCCCGCGACCCGACGCTCTCGCCCGAGATCTGTTTCAACTATCTCTCTGGTGCGGACGACGAGCAGGAGTGGCTTGCGGCCATCCGGGTGGCACGTGAGATAGCTCAGGCGCCCGCGCTACGCGCACTCGGGTCTCGTGAACTCTCACCGGGAACCGGCGTCGTCTCGGACAACGACGTGCTTACCTGGGTACGACGTAACGTGAGGTCGGCGCTTCACCCGTCGGGTAGTTGCGCGATGGGCACCGGTGAACTGGCGGTTGTTGATCCGAACAATTTCCGGGTGCATGGCCTGGACGGGCTGCGGGTGGTCGACGCCTCGGTGCTTCCGACCATCCCGAACTGCAACATTTACGCGCCGGTGATGATGGTCGCCGAACGGGCCGCCGACGCAATCACAGGCGCCGTTCCCCTGCCGCCGTCGAACCTGCCCTACTACCGAGCAGGCGACCCGTAAGCCGAAGTGTCCCCGGCGCGCCGCCCCTGTTCTGCCCACGCTGGTGCCCACCGCCGTGCTGCTGCTCGCACCCTATGGCGCGCGGCTGCGGATGGCACCGGGTCGGGCTGAAGAACCGGGGCGGTCTGGGCTGCGCTCTACGTTCTGGCCGTGGTGCGACCCTGCTTGCCGTCGGGCTACAGATCCATCGTGGCCTTCAGTGCTTTCGAACTGGTCGGGTGCACGCCGGTCGCCCTGGCCTACAGGATGGCCTCTGCCTCATTCTGGCGCATCGAATCATCGCTGCCGCCCAATGCCCGGTGCTGGTGCTGCCCCCAGCCTTGCCCGGCAACGCCGTCACGGAGCTCCAGGGCAGGTCAGGATGAAAATCGAACGGTCCGCACCGGCGGCCGACCGGGATACCAACCAAGCAACGGCCCGTAGGCCGTCTCAGCGGCAGAACGTGACGAGTCGACTACCTAGCTGCATCCCAAGGCCAGCAGAGGACAGGGTGGGACAGTGCTCCGGGCGCCACGGTCCGTGGGTTCTCAAGCGGTCAGCGTCGCGGAACGGCCAAGCGATGCAGCACCGACGACGCCGGCGTCGTCACCCAGCTCGGACACGACGAAACGTAGGTCGGGGGAGGGCTGAAGCATCCACGATGAGGCACTGTCGGATATCCGGTCGGCGAGGTCCTGGCCGAGCTTCTCAGCTAGCCCACCACCAACGACAATCGTGTCGATATCAAGCAGGTTGACCGCCGACCCGACCGCGACACCGATCATTTCGATGGCCGTGTCGAACAGTTTCGTTGCCAGCGGATCCTTCTCGTCCAGCGCCTCTGCCCACACCTTCGAGGTGAGACTCGACTTACCCTCCTCGTCCCGAATATCGAACAGTGACGTTTTCCATCCGGCATCGACCATGGCTGATGCCACACCACGCATGGAACGGCGACCGGCGTAACCCTCAGCGCATCCGCGCCGCCCGCAGGTGCACAAGGCACCGCCCGCCTGGACTACGACGTGACCGATTTCGCCGGCGGCCCCGCGCGCTCCAAGGTAGGGCCGGCCGTCCAGGATCAGCGCGCCACCCACGCCCGTTCCCATCCACAGACCAAGAACATTACGGGCACCGTGCGCGGCACCGTTCAGCCATTCGCCGAGCAGGCCCACGTTCGCGTCATTACCCAGCGCGACCGGGACGCCGAGTCGGTCACCCAGCTCCTTGACCAGGTCGACCTGCTCGTGCCAGTTCCCCAGATTAGGGACGGTCAGGACCTTGCCCTCGTGGACCACACCCGGAATCCCGACCCCCGCCGCGATGGGATCCCCATCGACGGCCTTGATCAGATCGGCGATCGTAGACAGGACGGCGTCTGGACCTTCCGTGGGTGTCGGCGCCTTTTCGCGGGCGTGCACCTTGTGCTGGTCATCGACCAGACCCACCTCGATGTTCGTGCCGCCCACATCCACGCCAGCGACGAGCAGACCCGACTCAGACACGGTCTTGACGTCCTGGCGTAGTCACACTCGGACGCGGTCGGGCATCAAGGGCCGCCCGCAGAGCACGATCAGGGATCTGGGCGCTACCTGACCCGATCACAACGGCACCCCGTTGCTCAACATGGTGACCACGTTTGCTCCTCTGTAGACCGTAAACGGACCGGACGAATACTTCTTTCCTAACGTAGCGGGGAGTGTCCCGATGTAGGTGTTTCTGATCCTGTTTTGGTGGTCAGTACTTTCCGCGGTGGGCCTACGGCTCTCGAAGACCGGGGCGAAGACGTTCACGCCTTGTTTCCTGCGCTTGGTCCAAGCGGGTAGCTCCTTTGCCGGTCGGGTCCAGGCTCCTGGTGACGAGGTCGAGGCACTAAAGGGCGGCGTGGTCCTCCAGGAAGTGTCCACGGGCTCGCAACGGCGCGCCGGTAGCGAGCAGCCGAGCATTGATCGCGTTGGTACTGAACAGGATCGCAACATCGAACGCAAGGAACGGGGTGAACTCGTCCCAGGCGTTCTCCCACAGCGCTGTTCAGCGCGGGGACCCACCCCACATGGTGATGGATTCCCCGAACCGGTTCCTGGCCTCAGTCACACTCCGGGCCGTAGAGACCAGTCTCAGCTCGCGGGCGATCCGGTTCCAGTACGTGCGAGCTGCCCCGACGAACGACACACAGTCAGGTCGGGAGCATGGCCTTTCCGGACGTTCGGGCCAGAATCCTCACGGGTCATCGGGCTCAGGGTGCGGACTTTCCGCCGAGCCCTGCTTCGCGTGCTTTGACGATCGCCTCCGCGCGGTGTGCGATGTGGATCTTGTCGAGGATCATCGAGATGTTGTTCGCAATTGTCTTGGGTGAGAGGAAGAGTTCAGCGCCGATCTGAGGGTTGGTCATGCCAGCCGCCACACGGTCGAGGATCTGTCGTTCGCGTTCGGTGAGTTGGGGAAAGGGCCGGGTCACGGGTATCGGTCGACGGAACCACGACTGCATTCGTTGGGCGAGCGCGGCGCCGAATACGGCCTGCCCTGCGGCCGCTGATTGAATGGCGGCGACGATATCGGCTCCGTCGGATCCTTTGAGCAGGTAGCCGGACGCCCCAGATGCGATGGCCTCAAAGACCATTGCGTCATCGTCGTACATCGTCAGGATGAGGACCGACGTGTGAGGGCACCGGGTACGCACCTGCTTTGTGGCTTCGATACCGTTCAAACCGGGCATTTTGAGGTCCATCAGGACGACATCCGGCTCGAGGTCGACGCAGGCCGTCACAGCTTGGTCACCGTCTGATGCCTCTCCTACCACCTCAATGTGCGGAAGCGGATCAAGCACCGCGCGCATGCCCTGACGCACGAGGGGGTGGTCGTCGACGAGGATCACGCTCGTCATGACAGCTCCTTCGGATATGTGGCCCGGATGTGGAATCCTTCCGGTCCGGAGCTCGCCAGGAAGGTCCCGCCCAGCTCGACAGCCCGCTCCCGCATCGCGGTGAGGCCAACACCGGCATACCACGTGTCGGAGACCGGACCGTCGTCATCAACATGCAACACCACGTCGGTGCCGGCCGTGGTCAGCGACACCGTGCAGCGTTGGGCGCTGCTGTGTCTGATCACGTTGGTGATGGCTTCGGTCGAGGTCCGGTAGAGGGCCACCTCGACGGCGGCGGGCAGGGTCAACGGGGGGTCGAGGTTGAGCAGGAGTTGAATGCCGGAGCCCTCGGCGAAACCTTGCAGCTGTGCACGCAGGGTTCCCGCGAGGCCGAGCTCGTCAAGGGCCGGGGGCCGGAGCCCGTAGACCAGCCCACGGAGGTCGGCGATCACCTCGGCAGATGCCTGGCGGGCATTGGCGAGGTACTCCAACGCCTTCTCAGGGTTGGTCTCGAGCTGCGCCTGCGCGGCATCGAGATTCAGGCGCAGCCCGGTGACCAATGGGCCGAGTCCGTCGTGCAGATCACGACGTAGCCGACGACGCTCCTCCTCGTGCAACCCCATCAACGCCCGACGCGACACGAGCAGGCCCACCTTGCGACGGCGCGTAAGCGGAGCACCGGACCAGAGTTGGTAGCGAAGAACGGGGATGAGCAACGTGATCACGAAGATGAGTGGACCCGCCACGCTCGCCGCGGCGGGCAGCGCGTCCGCGATGGTCAGGGGGAAGAGCACAAGCGCAACAGCAGCCCCCGCAGCGCGCCACTGCAGTTGTTTGCGCTCGATCCCAGATGCCCTGAAGCAGCGCACAATCACCCCGACGCCGGCCAGACCCCCGAGCAGGATCAGGACCGGGACCAGCACGATCGAGGCGTTGCCGACCGGCGTGACCCAGGTGCCGTCGACGAAACGACGGGCCTGCAGGGGCCCTACCGCCGCCTCAACGTCCCGCATGGCCGAGTCGCCGAGGTAGTTCATGGTCACGCCGATCACGATGCCGTAGCGCAGTGCGCGGTCGAGCCAGGAACCGAGGGTGCTGGAGGGCTGCCCCGACGGGAACCGCACATTGATGATGCCGATGATCGCTGCTGGCACCCACTGCAGCACGCCGAAGCCGACTCCCCACGCAGCCAGCTCGCCCCCGAATCCTCGGTAGACCCACGCCAGCGACGGGAGCCCGATGCCGACCAGGAGGATGTCTGCGAGAGCACCGAGCCCGAGCAGCCATCCGAACGGCAGATCCGGCCGACGCCAGATGAGGATCGCGCCGACCGTGCCGAAACACAGCAGCTCCGCCGCCGTCGCGTTGGGATCGTTCAGGAGCTCTGCACCAACCCCCTGGCTGCGCTCACTCCAGATCACCGCGATTGCAGCACCGACCGACAGCACCAGTAGCGCCGCCGACATCTTGGTCACGTGGCGTTCTGAAAAGGAAGGCACTGTTGTCTCGATGTCCTGAGCATGCCCAACGTGGCCGGCAATAGCCATGGGTCCCGAGAGGCTCGGGAACGGTTCCCGTGGACTCGTGAGTCCTGACTCTGGTGGCGGGCGCGGCGAGGAGACCACGGTGGTGGTGCCCTATTCGTCCCGCCGAAGGAAAACCATCATGCAAATCGTCAATTGGGCCGCTATCGCCCTCACTCTGCTCATGGGGTTGGCCAACCTCAGTCACGTCACCCAAAAGACCACCGTCGGCTTACAAATCCTCGGCCTCGCTCTCGTCGTGGTCCTCGGCGCGGTCTACACGCCGGCCGCTCACTCCACGGTCATGGCATGACCACCGCAGACGTCGACACGCGCACCCCAACGAACGTGCGCGAAACACGCGGTTTCTGGCGCGTGCTGCTCGCGATCGTTCTGCCGATCCCATGGCTGGCCAAGGGGATCCAGTACATCGTGTTGGCACCCGCATCCGGCAACAGCGCTGACCAGATCAAGGACTGGACCCAGGACCGTGTGTACAGCTGGGTTCAGTGGCTGGACGTCCTGTTCGTCGTTCTCGTCGTGCCCTCCATCATCACGATGGCCCTTGTGTCTCGTCGAAGTGCACCCCGGCTGGCGACGGCAGCCGCGATCGTCATGGGCGGTGGCTTCCTGATGGTTCTGCCGCTCAACATCGGTGGCGACCCGCTCGTGTGGGTGGCCGCGCGCCAGGGCTACGACCCGACTATGACCGGAAAGTTCATCGACGCACTCCGTGAAGACCCACGTGTTGGCCTCGGTGGCTTGGGTTTCATAACTGCGATCACTATC
Source organism: Actinomycetales bacterium (assembly GCA_038199265.1). Taxonomy (GTDB): domain Bacteria; phylum Actinomycetota; class Actinomycetes; order Actinomycetales; family Dermatophilaceae; genus Allobranchiibius. Next base: position 7,864 of record JBBPZD010000027.1, read on the forward strand.
GGCTCCGTCCTCATCGGCCTCGCGCTCTGGAAGAGCAGGGCAGTGCCAGCCTGGGCAGCTGCCCTGGTCGGGCTCGGCGGCCTCACACACCCCTTCCTTTCCTTCGAGCACCACATCCATGGCACCGGACTCGTTGTGCTCGCGATCGGGTGTGCAGCCGTCAGCACCGCCCTCCTGAAAATGAGCAACGAAGAATACGACCTGCCGCCACTTGCTCATGGGCAAACCTGCACAGCCCGACCAAACAGATGGAAGCCATTCCCCTCCCGCACCTCGGTGCACCTCAGCGCCAACAGCGGCGATAGGACGCACTAACAAGCAGGTTGCCTTCGAGCCCAGAATACGGCTGTGTTCGGCGCTTGGTGGTTTCCTCCACGTCTGGGTGCACGGTCCTACGCGAAGACCACCATTGTGTCTCGACGTCAGCAATGACACCGATCTAAGACCTACCAGAAGGTGGTCGGGCAGGATGGGCGCTGCGTCAGGGAAAACAGGTCCTCCTAGCGGCGCGTGCTCGCTAAACATGGGTAATTTTGTGCGCCGACGCCCGATGCTTCTACGTTCTTGAAACGCGGGACGCGATTCAAGGACAACGATTAGAATTCATCGGAAGCGGTCTGCCATGGTCAACAGGGCGGGCATGATTCTGACCGAATTCCCGCGTACGAAAGGGATAGGCCTGTGAGAGCAGACAAGCCATCGAACCGGGTTGTTGCCGTGGAACGGCCAGTGCGCCGGACGGTGATCATGGCCGGGCTCGTCGCCGCGGGTGCGCAGGCCCTACCGTCAGCGCAGGCCTCGGCGTCGGCAACACCTGGTAACCACCGGCGTGACCGGGCTTGTGTGCGGAACCGGATCCCGCGTGGGTACGGGCGAGTAGACCCCCGCACGGCCCATCGCGTGCCCTTGACGATGTCCTTGCGCGATGGCGTTCCCCTGTACCCGGGGGACCCTGCCTTTAGTTGGGAAGTGTTTGACGACACACGTACCCCGCAGCACGACGATGGCGGTTACCTACTCGAGCGTGTCACTAGTTTGGGTACGCACACAGCGAGCCACATTTCAGCGCCCGTGCACTTCATCATCGGTGGACGGCGACTGAATCAGCTCGACGAGAACTTCACGTTGATGCCTCTGGCAGTGATAGACGTGCGAGATCGGATACGCAAAACCGGCCCCGATTTCCTCCTCTCGATTGTTGACCTTCGTTCGTGGGAACAGCGACACGGTCAGATTCCCGCCCTCGGTTGTGTATTGCTGCTGACTGGGTACGCGCCGCTCTTTTATCAGGGCAGCGGCGCGAATTCCCCTTACGTCACCACCGCGGCCCCAGGTATAGCTGGTAAGGCAGTGGACTGGCTGTTCGCACGGCGGTCGATCATCGCAACCGGCGCGGACACCCTCGGACCAGACGCCACAACGGACACTGAACTTCAGGCCACGACCCGCACCCTGTTCCACGGCGGCATCACCCTGGAAAACGTGGGGCCACAGCTGTCACAGATGCAGCCACACGGTGACTGGATCGCAGTCAACGGCAACCGACCAGCATTCAGCGGGTTCCAGATGGGATTCACCGGCTTCACCCTTCAACGGCGTCACTGCTAGCTGGAGGACGGCAGGACGCGTCGAGCAATGCGGCCCTGCCCGATCAGAACCGCTGTCGGGGAGGTGGATTCCGAATAACTGGAGTTGATCATGGGGAGGTTTCTAGAGACCAGCTACTTCTTGGTGCGGCCCCTAGCCCGGTTGGAGGAAGAGTGTTGCGAGTCCTCGGCGGAGCGCTGTGGCGTCGGTGTCGATTGCAACTAGGTCGGCTTCCGCCGCCACGGCGAGTAGTTCGGGCGTGCCCGCCATAAATCCGACGATCTTGCCTGTCTGCCGTGCAAGGTGGATGACTTCACGTAGCGCTGAGATTGTTTGTGGTGAGGATGGGCTGGGAAAACCAGCCGATATGGACAGGTCGTACGGTCCTACGAACACTCCATCCACGCCCGTCACTGCGAGGATGTCCGCGGCGTGCTGCAGGCCCACCGCCGTCTCCACCATCGGCAGTACTAATTGGGGGAAGGCCTCGCCGGCCAGGCCAAGGCTCTGGCGACAACCCCCGGTACTGCGCGAACCGCCCGGAGGAGTCAGGCACCCTGAGACGAGAGCTGTGGCCTCTTCTGCCGAATTCACCATGGGGACGATGACGCCGCTGACGCCCGCATCCAGAACACGTCCAAGAAGGGCGGGGTCGTGGGAGGGCATACGGGTCAGCACGGGAAGATCTGCGTGCTCAGCTACCCGCAACAGTGAGGGGACGTCATTAAGATCAAGGTCACCGTGCTGCAGGTCGATGCCGATCCAGTCGGCCCCGCTGGAGGCGGCGATTTCCAGGCCGTAGGCACCGAGAAAGGTCGTCCACAACCCTGCTCGCAGTCCTGGTCCCTCGCCTGCAGCCGCCGACAGCAGGGTCGCTCGCATGTCGTGGGTCATTGTTCTTCTCCTGATGGTCGCGTGCCGTGTGGTGACGCATTCCTGTTCGGCCTGCTTGTCAGGCGGCACCCACTCACGGGTCTGGCTGACTCAAGGTCTGGAAGGAACGAGGATCGACATCATTCGGGCGCCGTTCTTCCGGTATCGACCATGAAATTACCGCGTCTGGCATTGTCGTACTGGCCCTCAAAGTGCTGACCTCCTCCGCAGCAATGTTCGTTCTGGGCGGACTCGTCGCGGGCGCCGGGGCCGGCATGCTGCTGAAGGGATCGCTGGCCACCGCTGCCCACCTGGCGCCGCCCTTCTCCAGCGGCGAAGCCCTGGCGGGTATCTTCCTGTTCGCATACCTCGGTCTCGCGCTTCCTGTCATGGGCTGGGTGTGGCGAATGCGGAGGGATTAGCTCTGAAAGTCTCACTGTAGGGTTCTCCGCATTTGTGATGATCGTGTTGGCAGTCTCCGCCGTCCTGCTGAGGCGGTACCCGACGGTCGCTTGAGGCCGCCACTGGAGGGCACATAGGCAGACCTGCCGCAGACCCGAGTTGCATTGCTGCGCTGGCGACACCGCGGCCGGCACCCTGAACTCGAGACTCAGCTGACCCTCACGTCTATGCACTGATTGCGCATCCTAGGTGCGCATTTTGTTTCTAGACATGCATGGTTGGGAGGGGTCACGATATCTAGGGACACCGCTCTGGCAGTGCCAACGTACGAAGAGGTGTTGCTGTGCTCGCTCTACTCGATGCCATGGCCCTGGGTGCTCAAACGTTCGAACGCCTAAGCGGTGATAGGCAGCACTCTGATTAACGCTGGGTCCACAATCACGGCGCGACAAGAATTTGTCGGGACTGGTCGCATGGGTAATCACGGTACTCACCGGGAAAGGAACATTTCATGGTGCAGCGCGTGGGTTTCATCGGGTTGGGGAATATTGGCCAGCATCTGGCGGCAAGTGTGGTTCGGGCCGGTATCGAGGTGGTCATCCATGATCTTGATAGGGGTAGAGCCTCAGATCTGGAGGAGCGGGGCGCGGGGTGGGCTGACTCGCCGCGGGAGGTTGCCGAGGCTGCACAGACCGTAGTCACTTGCCTTCCATCACCCCACGCGGTGCGGGCCGTGATGACTGGTGAACACGGCGTAATAGCGGGGATGTCGCCGGGGTCGACCTGGGTAGAGATGAGCACCAACGACCGTGATGAGGTGCGCGCCCTCGCTGGACTTGTAGGCCGCCAGGGAGGTGACTGTCTCGAGGCACCGGTGACCGGGGGAGTACACAAGGCCGCCAAGGGTGAGATGACGGTACTCGTGGGTGGCCCACATGAGGCGTACCTGAAGCACCTGGATCTGTTCAACGCGGTCGGGAACAAGGTCATCTACGTGGGTGGTCTCGGTGACGCGACCGTGATGAAAGTGATCACCAATATGCTCGCCTTCATCCATTTGGCCTCGGCGGGGGAGGCTTTGATGCTCGCCAAGCGCGGCGGCATCGATTTAGGGACTGCGTTCGAAGCAATCCAGGCAAGCTCGGGCAATAGTTTTGTCCACGAGACCGAAAGTCAAGTCATCCTGAACGGTTCCTACAACATACAATTTACGCTGGATCTGGCGTGCAAAGATCTGGCATTTGCCAGAGATCTAGGTCGAGATTTCGGGGTTCCGTTGGTGGTGGGTGGCCTGGTCGAGCAGGTGTTCGAGCGCGCCCGCCTTCAATACGGCGGTTCGGCCTGGTCACCGATGGTCGTGAAGCTGCTGGAAGACGCCGTGGGCGTAGACCTTCGGGCGCCGGGTTTTCCTGAGAAGTTGTCAGAGGCTTGAGGTAACGCACGCTCGCCCGTTGCGGGGGTGGGCCGCGGAGACTCCCTGGCTCTTAGATCAACGCCAGTAGACCTGGAACTGATCCAGTAGTTCCCCGTCGTTCAGGAGCTTTTCGCGGCTCGGCCGGTTGTCGTTTACCGCGACTGCGGTGCGCCTTTGTCAGGGCACCATCTGAACCTGGCGTGCCGCGTCTCAAACTGCACGCGAGGCACACACGCGCCACGTTGCTCCCTTCTCGAGAGTCGGTCCCAGACGACGGTCGCGCCGCAGAGACGCTCTCGAAAGCCGTCTGGGGCGCGTAATTGTTAGGTGCTGGCGACGCCCCGCTGACGTCGTGCCGTTAGCAATCTGTTGGCAAGCCCGTAGTGCAGGCGAGGCGTGTTACCCACAAATCATCTGACCTGCGGCTATAAAAGTAGGGCGGCTGGGGCTTGAACCCAGGACCGACGGATTATGAGTCCGCTGCTCTAACCAGCTGAGCTACCGCCCCGACGCGCAGACCTTACCGGGCCGCACAGCGGATTGCATGGTGGGCACGCCCTGGCGACGCGCTGATCTCGAATCTGTGAACGCATACATCTGCGGTAGCTATCGTTCTGCGGTCCAACGTTCGATGATTCGACAACCCGGGAAGTTCTGCACCGATGAGCGACGATCGCAACGAGCATTCACAGCCGGACCCACGGCTTGGAGGCCATCACCGATCGGGACGACCTGGGGCAACCGGCGGCAGTCCACGAAAGGGCAGACACGAGGTTGCACGCGACGCCGCTCAGCGTCGCGTCTATCGGCGGCGTCGGATCATGGTCGGGCTCGGTGCCCTCATGGTGATCGCGATCGTCGCGGTCGGCTTGATCGTGCAGCATCTGAATGGCAATATCCGCACAGTCGCGATCCCGAAGAGCTTGGTTGGTACCCAGACGCCTGACGGGCAGGGCCGAGTGCCCATCAACCTCCTCGTGCTGGGGTCCGATACCCGTGGGAGCGCGGCCGACTGCAAGATCGGGGGAGGCTGCAAGCTCGCCGACAGCACCGCGAAGGGCAAAGGGGCGACGTCGCTGGCGGCGAACGCGGATGTGGAAATGCTCGTACACATCTCCGCGGACCGGTCCAACGCCTCCATCACAAGCATCCCGCGCGACACGGTCGTCGACATTCCGCAGTGCACGGATCCGGTGACCGGTGAGCCGGTACCCAGCCACCGATCCCGGATCAACAGCACATTGCAGTACGGCCCAGCGTGCACCCTGCAGACTGTCCACCAACTCACCGGGGTTCCGCTGGACCATTTTGCAGTCATCGACTTCGCCGGCGTCGTCACGATGTCCGATGCCATCGGAGGAGTACGGGTCTGCGTCAGCGACGACGTCTACGACACCTACTCCCACCTGAAGTTGAGTAAGGGCACCCACACGTTGCAAGGCGAGTCGGCGCTGCAGTTCATGCGCACCCGCCACGGTTTCGGGGATGGCAGCGACATCGGGCGCACCGTCGCCCAGCACCTGTTCCTCTCCTCCATGCTCCGTCAGCTCGAAAGTGCATCTACGCTCGCAAACCCAGTGCGCCTCTACAGCCTTGCGAATGCAGCGACCAAGGCCGTCACCGTCGACACCGGACTGGGCGATATCGGCAAGCTGACCGGTGTTGCCAGCGAGCTCAACAAGGTGTCCAGTAAGCGGATCACTTTCTCGACCGCGCCAACCGTTGCGAACCCGGAGAACAACAACGAAGTAGTCCTGGCCTCGAACGCGCAGGCGCTGTTCACGAAGATCAAGGACGACATCTCGTTGAGCGCCGGCGCGAAGAAATCTGCCCCGTCCAGTTCGGCGTCCGCCAGACCGTCAACGACGCCAGCGCAAGCGGGTAGCGGTAGCGCCACTGACTACGGAACGACGGTAGACAAAGCGGTTGGTTGTGCGTCGGTGGCCAAGGTCCGAACGGTGGTGGTGAACGGGGTTTCGATGACCCCCACACAGGCCTACGCGGCATCGCCGAAGGTGCCGGATTCTGCTCCCTGAGGTCCGGTTCACCCGGATATCTGCATCTCCCTGCCACGAATCCACTCAGGGTGGTGCTGATGTGACAGATGGGGCACAATAAGCGCCAACTGAATCAGTACGTACTGCGCTGTCTGTGTCTGCGTGTTTCACCAGTAGGTCGTTGGGGAAGACGTCCCTCATGGTGAAGGAGGCTCGGATGTCCGCAGAAGGTAGTCGTGTCGTCACGCGCGGGGTTGTGTTCATTCACTCAACCCCGACAGCGCTGTGCCCGCATATCGCGTGGGCGCTGGAAAGCGTTCTGGGTCGAAGCGTGGCGCTGGAATGGACGGGTCAGCCGGTCACTGCACGCATGGTGCGCACTGAGTTGTCCTGGATGGGTGATCCAGGCACCGGGGCGAGACTGGCCAGCACGCTGCGCGGCTGGGAGCACGTGCGGTATGAGGTCACCGAAGAGCCGAGCGCGGGCTGCGACGGATCGCGTTGGGCGCACACTCCGAGCCTCGGAATCCACCACACGTGGACCTCTGCCTCGGGTGACACCGTCATTCAAGAAGATCGGCTGCGCTCAGCCCTCGCCGAATGCGGCGGCAACCCGGACCTGTTCCGCGTTGAGATGGCCGAACTGCTCGGAACAGCGTGGGACAAGGAACTAGAACCCTTCCGCTATGCCGGCGACGGCGCCACCGTGCGCTGGTTGCACCGCGTCTCTTAGCGAATAACCCTCATCGAAAGGTACGAAAATCGTCGAAGGGTAGGGAAATATCCCCACCCTTCGACGATTCATTTACCCCTCGATGAGAAGGGTTGCTCTACAGCGGGATATTTCCGTGGTTTCCGCGGTGTTGCGGGGCCTCTGCGATGGCCCGCGCCAACGCGCTACGGGTACGTGTGGGCTCGATGACCTCGTCGACCACGCCAATCTTGACGGCTCGAGGCAAACCGCCCGAGAGTACGGCGTGCTCCACGGCCAGTTCGTTCTCGACGGCTGTGCGGTCTTCTGGCTCCACCTCGGCCAGGCGGCGTCGGTGCAAGATCCGCACCGCTGCCACGTGGCCCATCACAGCAACCTCGGCGGTCGGCCACGCGAAGACGCGCGTGGCACCCAGGGAGCGCGAGTTCATCGCGATGTAGGCGCCACCGTAGGTTTTGCGAGTGACGAGCGTCACGCGGGGGACCACTGCCTCGGCAAACGCATGCAGCAGCTTGGCTCCGCGACGCACGACGCCGTCCCACTCCTGACCGACACCGGGCAGGTAGCCGGGTACGTCGACCAGTACGACGAGCGGAACGCCGAACGCATCGCACATTCGCACAAAACGGCTGGCCTTCTCAGCGGAAGTCGCATCCAGACAACCGCCGAGACGAAGCGGGTTGTTTGCGACGATACCGACCGTCCGCCCGCCGAGGCGCCCCAGGGCGGTCACGATGCTGGGCGCCCACTTGGGGTGCAGCTCTACCGAGCCGTCCAGTTCATCGACGACTTTCCCGATCAGCGGGTGTACGTCGTAGGCACGCTTGGGCGACTCCGGAAGGGTTGCTTCCAAATCCCGATCCTGCACTGCCGTGACGTCCATTTCGCCCTGGTTACCCAGCAGGTCGACCATCTGACGTCCACGCTCGTACGCTTCATCGGTGGTCTTGGCCACTACGTGCACGACGCCGGAACGACGTCCGTGCGGCTCGGCGCCACCGAGACGCTGAGCGGTGACGTGCTCACCGGTGACCGACCGAACGACATCCGGACCGGTCACGAAGATCAGACCGTCGGGCCCAAGGATGACGATGTCGGTCAGCGCCGGACCGTAGGCCGCGCCACCGGCGGCGGCACCGAGCACCACTGAAATTTGGGGGATCTTTCCAGAAACCCTCGTCATGATCGCGAACACCTCGCCCATGCCATTGAGGGAGACCACGCCGTCAGCGAGGCGGGCCCCGCCTGACTGCCACAATCCGACGACGGCGCAGTCGTCAGCAAGCGCACGTTCGTACGCGGCGATGATGACGTCACACCCCTCTGCGCCGAGGGCGCCACCCTGAATGCGTGCGTCGGCCGCGAACACGACTGCCGGCGTACCGCGCACGGTTCCGGTCGCGGCGAGCATCCCGCTTCGGTCCTGCGCGGAGATGAGCCCGACCGAGCCATCGTCGAAGAAGGTGTGCAGCCGGGTGAGCGGATCGCGGGGATCGGGAACGTCGCCGGTCGTTGCGGCGGCCGCGGGGTGGGTTGTCGTCATCAGATGCTCTTCACTGCCAGGGCCACGTTGTGACCGCCGAATCCGAAGGAGTTGTTCAGGGCCGCGATGTCGCCGGCGGGCAGCTTGCGGTGCTCGCCGCGGATGACGTCCAGTGTGATTTCCGGGTCGAGGTTCTCGATATTCGTGGTCGCCGGGACGATCCGGTGGTAGACGCTCAGAACGGTGATCAGGCCCTCGAGCGCGCCGGCCGCGCCGAGCAGATGCCCGGTCATCGACTTCGTCGCGGTCACGGGAACGTGGTCGGTTGCGTCGCCGAATGCGCGTCGGATGGCGTTGCACTCAGCTATGTCACCCACCGGTGTGGAGGTGGCGTGTGCGTTGATGTGGCTGATGTCGCGTGGTGCCAGATCGGCTAGATCTAGTGCCTCACGCATCGCGCGGGACGCACCGGCGCCCTCCGGTTCGGGGGCAGTGATGTGATATCCGTCGGAGGACATGCCGATGCTTGCAAGCTCCGCGTAGATACGGGCGCCGCGCGACGTCGCGTGCTCGTAGGACTCCAGCACCAGCACAGCGGCGCCTTCACCGATGACGAATCCGTCGCGGTCGATGTCGTACGGGCGGGAGGCGTGGGTGGGGTCGTCGTTACGCGTCGATAGTGCGTGCATAGCGGCGAAACCGGAAACCGGCAGCGGATGGATCGCCGCTTCTGTGCCTCCGGCGACTACGACGTCGGCACGACCGTCGCGAATCATCGCGGCGGCATAACCCATCGCTTCGGCGCCGGACGCGCAGGCCGAAACGGTGGTGTGTGCGCCCGCGCGGCCACCGAGTTCGAGTGAGACATTCCCTGAGGCGGAGTTCGGCATCAACATCGGAACGGTGAGTGGGTAGACCCGGCGGGGTCCTTTTTCTTTCAGCACGTCGTACTGATCGAGCAACGTGTGTACGCCGCCGATTCCGGTGCCGATCGCGACTCCGAGACGTTCGGGGTCCAGCTCAGGTGCACCGGCGTCGGCCCACGCCTCGCGGGAAGCGATCATCGCGTACTGAGCCGACGGGTCCATCCGTCGCAACTCGACCTTCTTCAACACCTCGGAGGGGTGCTGGGCAAGGGTGGCTGCGAACGTCACAGGGAGGGGATACTTCTCCAACCATTCCGGTGGCAGCGGACGCGCCCCGGACTCGCCGGCGAGCAGCGCTTCCCAGGTCTGCGTCATGGTTCCGCCCAACGGCGTGGTCGCGCCGACTCCGGTGACGACGATGCGCCGGTCTGCGGTCATGAAATGAGACTCCTTGTACAAGAAATTGATTCGACGTTCCAGGTGGTCTGCGGTGGCCTGCCGTGGTC
>JBBPZD010000028.1:0-15190 GCA_038199265.1 Actinomycetales bacterium
ACAACACCAACCCCCCCTTGCCGGGTGGCGCGAACCCGGGCGATACGGTCCCCCCGCAACTGGTCTACGAAGTGGGTGGCCCCAGCTACCTCAACCCCGACGTCGTGGGGCATCTGGACACCATCCAACTCACGCACCAAGCCCCTGACCGCGTGCAGATCAGTGGGGTTCGCGGCACCCCGCCGCCACTCACCACGAAGGTCAGCCTGAACCGGTTGGGTGGTTTCCGCAACAAGGTGGAGTTCGTGCTGACCGGGTTGGAGATCCAGGCCAAGGCAGACCTCGTCCGGGCCCAAATGGAGGCCGTGCTCGCCGCCGACCTGCCAGCACGCGTCATCTGGCAACTCGAGGACAACTCGAGCGTCAACCCTGAAACCCAGGCAGCAGCAACAGCCGTGCTGCGCTGCCAGGTCATGGACCCCACCGACGGGCCGGTGGGGCGGGCTTTCACTGGCGCCGCCGTGGAGTTGGCACTGGCGTCCTACCCAGGTTTCGTCACGACGAGTTTGCCCACTCCCGCGACAGCGTTCGGAGTGTTCAGCCCTGCCTACGTGGAACAGCGAACAGTGCCTCACCGGGTGCATCTGGACGACGGCACCGTCATCGAGGTACGCCCACCGGTGCGCACCGAGACGCCCGCGAGCACTCCTACCGCGACGCCCGCCGACTCAACTGTCCACGCCCGCAGCACCTCGAGCTTGCCGCTGGGCACGATCGCCTACGCGCGCAGCGGAGATAAGGGAGGTGATGCCAACGTGGGGGTGTGGATCCCAGCTGACGCTGCGAACGGCCAGGCAGCCTACGCATGGTTGCGGCAATTGCTGACCCCAGATGGAGTGCGGTCGCTGCTTCCTGAGGCGGCCGACCTTGATATCGACGTCTGGGCACTGCCCAACCTGCGGGCGGTCAACGTGGTGATCCACGGCCTGCTGGGCGAAGGAGTTGCCGCCTCAACCCGCAGCGACCCACAAGCCAAGGCGCTCGGTGAGTGGTTACGCGCACGCCTGGTGAACATTCCGAAGGAGTTGAACACATGAGTGTCCTGCGTAGCGCCATGGATCCGTCCTCGGCAGAGCATCAGATGAACGTCGATGAGATGTTGGTACGGATTGCTGATCTGCACGTGCAGCATGCCAAAGCACTTGCTGGCGGCGGGCAGAAATATGGTGACCGGCACCACAAGCGTGGCAAGTTGCTACCCCGCGAACGCATCGAGCTCCTTCTTGATGAAGACAGCGCTTTCCTTGAACTGTCGACGCTGGCTGGTTATGGCTCAGATTTCCCTGTTGGCGCCGGGATCGTCACGGGCATCGGCGTCGTGGAAGGCGTCGAGTGCGTGATCGTCGCCAACGATCCGACCTCGCGCGGGGGCGCCTCCAACCCGGTGACCCTGAAGAAGTCGGGTCGCGCGGCGCAGATCGCGGCGGAGAGCGGAATGCCGACGATCAACCTGGTCGAGTCCGCGGGCGCGGACTTACCAACCCAGAAAGAGATCTTTGTGCCCGGCGGGCGAGGTTTCGCCAATTTGACCCAGGCCAGCGCCGCTGGCCGCTCGACGGTTGCCCTGGTCTTCGGGAGCTGCACCGCCGGCGGCGCGTATGTGCCGGGCATGAGTGACTACACAGTCATGGTGAAAGGCAATGCCAAGGTTTTCTTAGCTGGCCCGCCCCTGGTGAAGATGGCCACCGGGGAGGTGTCTGACGACGAATCGTTGGGCGGCGCTGAGATGCACGCCCGCACCTCCGGCCTGGCCGACTACCTAGCTGAGGATGAGCACGACGCAATCCGCATAGGGCGCACCATCATCCGTCGCCTGAACTGGCACAAGAAGGGTCTACCGGCGAGCCCAACCTACGCCGATCCGGTCTTGGACTCAGCCGATCTGCTGGGGGTCGTGGCGGCCGATCAGCGCGCACCCTTTGACCCCCGCGAAGTAATTGGCCGGATCGTGGACGGTTCTGAATTCGATGAATTCAAGCCGCTGTACGGCTCCAGCCTGGTCACCGGATGGGCTCAGCTGCACGGGTATCCGATAGGGATCTTGGCCAACGCCCGCGGAGTGCTGTTCAGCCAAGAGGCCCAAAAGGCCGCCCAATTCATCCAACTGGCAAACCAGACGGACACACCGCTGCTCTTCTTGCACAACACCACCGGTTACATGGTCGGTAAAGAGTACGAGCAGGGTGGCATCATCAAACACGGCGCCCAGATGATCAACGCGGTCGCCAACTCCACCGTCCCGCACCTGTCGGTAGTGATCGGATCCTCCTACGGCGCCGGCAACTACGGCATGAGTGGTCGAGCATTCGACCCGCGATTCATGTTCAGTTGGGTTAACGCCAAGTCCGCTGTCATGGGCGGCCCGCAGCTGGCGGGGGTGATGTCGATCGTGTCCAGGGCCTCTGCAGCCAATCGCGGCCAAGAAGTCGATGAGGCTGCCGACGCGCAACTGCGCACAGCTGTCGAAGAACAGATAGAAGCCGAATCGCACGCGTACGTGATGTCCGGGATGGTCTACGACGACGGCGTCATCGACCCCCGTGACACCCGCACCGTGCTCGGCATCTGCCTGTCAGCCATTCATACGGTGCCCGTCGCGGGTGCGCAGGGATACGGGGTGTTCCGGTTGTGACAATACGACGAGTTCTGGTGGCCAACCGCGCAGAAATCGCGCGCCGTATTTTTGCCAGTTGCCGTCGCAGTGGCATAGAAACGGTGGCCGTGCACTCTGGCGCCGATGCTCACGAACCATTCGTGCGGGAGGCCGATACAGCAGTGCGTCTGCCTGGGGACTCACCTGCAGAGTCCTATCTGCGCGGCGATTTGATCGTCCAGGCCGCGTTGGATGCTGGTGCAGATGCGATCCACCCGGGATACGGATTCCTCTCAGAATCAGCGCAATTCGCCCAACAGGTCACGGATGCAGGCCTGACATGGATCGGCCCAGCAGCAGACACCATCGCAGCCATGGGCAGCAAAATTCGGGCCAAAGAATTGATGTCTGGCGCCGGTGTGCCCATCCTCGAAGTGGACCTGGACACAGTGCAGGACGAAGAGTTCCCGCTCCTGGTCAAAGCCTCCTATGGCGGTGGCGGTCGCGGTATGCGCGTGGTCACGCGCCGCGAAGACCTCGACCAGGAACTTGCCGCAGCGCGGGCCGAAGCCGAATCAGCCTTCGGTGACGGCACGGTCTTTGTCGAGCCATACCTACCAACAGCGCGCCACGTTGAGGTGCAGGTGGTGGCCGACGCACACGGTGAGTGCTGGATCGTGGGTGAGCGCGACTGCTCCATCCAGCGGCGCCATCAGAAAGTCATGGAAGAAGCACCCGCTCCCGCTCTACGGGACGGGGTGCGCGAGCGTCTCTACACGGCAGCGCGGGCCGCCGTCGCGGCCGTTGGATACCTCGGTGCCGGAACCGTGGAGTTCCTGGTGCAGGAGGACGCGATCTATTTCTTGGAGATGAACACCCGTCTACAGGTGGAGCATCCCGTCAGCGAATGCGTTTACGACGTGGACTTGGTGCAAGCCCAACTCACCGTCGCTCAGGGACAACCCTTACCGCACCGTGAGTTCACGCCTACCGGGCACGCCATCGAAGTACGCCTGTACGCAGAAGATCCAGCCCACGAATGGGCACCGCAAGTTGGCACTGTGCGTTCGTTGCGTTTTCCGAGCGCCACCACGTCATTCGCGCTTCCAACAACCTATGGCCTGCGCCTGGACAGCGCCGTTGAGGCCGGCTCCAGCGTAGGGATCCACTACGACCCCATGCTCGCCAAAGTCATTGCGTGGGGCCCCGATCGGCTCTCAGCGGCCCGCATGCTGTCGGATGCCCTACGGCGCTGCGAGCTGCACGGAGTGGTCACCAATGCAGGGTTCTTGCGGGCAATTCTGGGCGATGAGGACGTGCTGGGCGCCAGGCTTCGCACCTCACTGCTGGAGGAAAAGCTCGACGAGTGGGTTACTGCGGCCGCGCCGACGAAAGAAATCGAGGTGTTGGCCACGGCAGCAGCCTTCACCGATGCCTCAGCACAGGCCGCGCAGGCGAAGGTTCAACGCCGTATTCCCCTCGCATGGCGGGCGGTGCCCTCGCAATCACGCTCACGTAGCTATGTCTTCGCCGGGTCACAGGTCACCGTCGACTACCGCGACTGTGGTGGGGCACTACGCAGCGACAACAACCACATCCGCGCCCTACCTGTCGCCCCGAACGAAGCGCTGCTGGAAGTCGATGGCATTGAGCAACGGTTCACCGTCACGCGCGGCGCGGGTTGGGTCGACATCCTTGGGCCCAGCGGCAGTTGGACCTTGGAACCGGTGCCGCGCTTTGTGGACCCCGCCGATGTCGTTGGCAGTGGCTCACTGGTCGCGCCGATGCCCGGTGCGGTTGTTGCAGTGTCGGTAAGTGAAGGCGACCAGGTCGCGGCGGGCGACACCCTGCTAGTGCTCGAGGCGATGAAGATGCAGCACACGATCCGTGCGACCACTGACGGAGTGGTGTCCGAGCTGCGAGTCACAGTTGGTCTCCAGGTGGAAGCCGGCGCCGTGTTGGCAGTCATCGATGAAGCACCCACGTTGAATTCTGAAGAACGAACACCCCCTAAGAGAGAAGCCTGATGACCACCACTGACATTGCCTTCACCGAGTCATCCGATCGGCGTGACTTGCGGGCCTCGGTCGCCCAGTTCGCGACGAAGTACGGGCAGGAATATTGGCTGGAGAAGGCAGCCGCAGGTGAAAAGACCACCGAGCTGTGGGATGCGGCCGGAGAACAAGGCTTCCTGGGCGTCGCGGTACCAGAAGAGTACGGAGGCGCCGGGGGAACAATCGGTGACCTCGCCGCCGTAGGTGAAGAACTCGCCGCCGCGGGCTGCCCGCTGCTCCTGATGGTCGTCTCACCCGCCATCGTTGGAACAATCATCGCGACCTACGGCACCGATGCGCAGAAACAGAAGTGGCTACCGGGATTCGCCGACGGGACCCAGAAGGTCTCCTTCGCTATCACCGAGCCAGACGCCGGGTCCAACTCCCACAACATCCTGACCACAGCATCACCCGATGGTGATGGCTGGAAATTGCGCGGCAGCAAGATCTACATCTCAGGTTTGGACGAGACCGACCACGTGCTGGTCGTAGCCCGAGCAGAAAATGCGAAAACCGGGAAGCTGCGACCAGCCCTGTTCATGGTGCCCACCGATGCTGAAGGTTTCAGCTTCACGCCCATCGAGACCGGAGTCGTCGGTCCTGAGAACCAATTCGTGGTGCACATCGACGATGTCCTGCTGCCCGCCGACGCGCTGATCGGGGACATCAACGCCGGCTTTGAACAACTCTTCGCAGGACTAAACCCGGAACGGATCATGGCCGCGTCAGCAGCGACCGGGATGGCGCGCTTCGCGTTGGCCAAAGCAGTGTCATACGTCAAAGAGCGTGCGGTGTGGGGCGTTCCGATTGGCCAACATCAGGCAGTGGCACACCCGCTGGCACAGTCAAAGATAGAGATTGAACTGGCGCAACTCATGACGCAGCGCGCCGTTGCGCTCTACGAGGCCGGTGAGTTCCTGCGTGCGGGCGAAGCAGCGAACATGGCCAAATATGCCTCTGGTGAAGCCGCATGCGAGACCGTCGACCGCGCCATCCAGGTACACGGTGGAAACGGGCTGGCCACCGAATACGGGCTCGTACAGCTACTCGGGGCATCCCGGTTGACCCGAATCGCACCAGTAAGCCGCGAAATGGCACTGAACTTCGTGGCGCAGTCCACCCTCGGTTTGCCGAAGTCGTACTAAGCCTCGATCCACCGATGAGCTGAGCGGTGTGAGCGCGTCGTGAAGTGAGAATGCCCTTGCGTGCTGGGAAAATCGGACTTCTTCAGGGTCCCAATTTCACCATCACGAAGGGCATCTCGTAGGTGCAACTGTGCCACACGCCGGCCGCGACTTCAGCGGTGTTCGATGATCCAAAGTTGGTGTCGGCCGCCGGGCTGGTCCCAGTCCTTGCACTAGCCCGATCTGCTGGGCTGCACCAGTTGCCCGGGCGCCACCTGACGGTGCCGACCGATAAGGGCGCGAACGCGGGGTTGAAGGTCGCCTCATTGGTCGCGGGGATGGTCACCCGGCGCGGACAGCATCGATGACATGGCCCTTTTGCGGCACGGCGGGATGGGCCGGATCTTCGCCCGCGCGTACGCGCCCTCCACGTTGGGGTCGTTCCTACGGGCGTTTACGTTCGGGCACGTGCGCCAACTCGATGCGGTCGCCTCCCGGTTCCTGACCGGGCTGGCAGCTCGGGCACCCGTGATCGGCACCGATCAGCAGGTGATGCTCGATATCGATGACACCATCATCGAGGTTCATGGTCACGCCAAGCAGGGCTCGGGCTATGGCTACTCCGGGGTCCGCGGACTGAACGCGCTCATCGCGACCGCGTCCACCCGTGGGTCGGCGCCGATCATCGTGGCCCAACGATTACGCAAAGGGTCCTGCGGATCACCACGAGGCGCAGCCCGGATGGTCGCCGACGCGCTCAAAACACTTGACCAGCTGCCCACCAGCCACGCGAAGAAGCCGCTCCTGCTCGCTGATTCAGCGTTCTACGGTGCCGCCACTATCCATGCCGCGATCCGTGGTGGCGCCGACGTGTCGATCACTGTGCGCCAAGACCCGCAGGTCAGGAGAGCAATCGCTGCTATCGACGAAACGCGTGGACCCCGATCGAATACACCGACGCAGTCTTCGACGAACAGGCCCAGACCTGGGTATCGCGCGCTGAAGTCGCCGAAATCGAATACACCGCGTTCACCTCCAAGAAGAAGACCGAGCAGGTCACCGGGCGCCTAGTCGTGCGTCGGATCCCGACCTGTACCCAAGCAAGAAGGACGCGCAGGACACGTTGTTCGACACCTGGCGCTTCCACGCCTTCTTCACCACCACCGACCCGACCGTGGCCGACACGGTCACCGCGGACAAAACCCACCGCGCTCACGCGATCATCGAGCAAGTCCACGCCGACTTGAAGAACTCCGCCCTGGCGCACTGGGGTGCTGCGGAGATCTCGGACGGTGGATCTAATGGATTTTTCTATGCTGCCGTGGCGGGCTGGAGGTAACCCATCAAATCCGCTGTCCGAAATCACTGCAGCAGGCCAGATCGATTGACGTAGCTGACATCGCATAGCGTCTCTCCAGCGTCCTGGCCAACACGGTATGGCCGGCTCCCCTCCACCAGGCCGCCCTGCGGGCATCGGGGGTGGACGCTCGGACGGCCTCGAACCTGGCTGCGCGATTCTTCGACGTCGTTCGCGACGGCCGCCATTTCGCACCCACCGTGGCGCTGTCGCCTTGATAACACGAGGTACCCAAAGCGGCTCTATCCTTGACCCTGCATCAAATGCGTTGCCACCCAAGGAGAAGCAGTGACGGACATCGGGTCATCGATCGATTCTGATACATCGCCTGAAACCAATCCCGAAGCGGATGCCGGCGCTGAGATCACCTACGACGAGCAGAGTTACCCCGCTCGGCCCAAGGCGATGCAGCCCAAGATCCGTCGCCGGTTCACCCGCACCGCCGAACTGCACGGCCCGCCCGATGCCACCAACACCCTCTATATGACCTGGTTGCACAACCAGTCGATGCTCGCTGACGCGAACGTCCTGGCAGGTCAGCTCACCGGCCAGGGCAGCATGTGGCAGAACCCGTACGCCCACCCCAATCCGGCGGCAGCGATCGAGCGGGCCGGCGTGTGGTTCACCGCGTACCCGATTTCGCTGATCACCGCTCCTGACGTGAACTTCCTGCAGTCGCTCGGTGACGACGAGCTGTGGAGCATCTTCGCGAAGGTCGGCATCAACGCGATCCACACCGGCCCCGTCAAGCACGCTGGCGGCATCTGGGGTTGGAATCAGACCCCCTCTGTCGACGGCCACTTCGACCGGATCAGCATGGCGATCGACCCGGCATTCGGCACCGAGGACGAATTCCGCGAGGTCTGCGAGGTCGCCGCGGCACACGGCGGCACGATCATCGACGACGTCGTGCCCGGCCATACCGGCAAGGGTAGCGACTTCCGCCTCGCCGAGATGCGGTACGGCGAGTACCCCGGGATCTACCACATGGTCGAGATCCCCAGCGAGGACTGGGACCTGCTCCCGGAGGTCCGATCGGGCCGCGACGCCGCCAACCTCTCGACCCAAGCCGAGACGGCGCTGGCTGAGGCCGGCTACATCATCGGCGAATTGCAGCGCGTCATCTTCGCCGAACCCGGTGTCAAAGAGACCAACTGGAGCGCGACCGACGTCGTCACCGGCGTCGACGGCGTCGACCGCCGCTGGGTGTACCTGCACTACTTCAAGTCCGGGCAGCCCTCCATCAACTGGCTCGACCCCAGCTGCGCAGGCATGCGCCTGGTGATGGGAGACGCCTGCCATTCCCTTGCTGACCTCGGCACTGGCGCGCTGCGACTGGACGCGAACGGCTTCCTCGGCGTCGAGAAGGCAGCCACTGGTGGGCCAGCCTGGTCCGAGGGCCACCCGCTGTCCGAAGCGGCGAACCAGATGATCGCGGGAATGGTCCGCAAGATGGGCGGCTTCACCTTCCAGGAGCTGAACCTGGCGATCGACGACATCTACGAGACCGGCCAGTCCGGCGCCGACCTGTCCTACGACTTCGTCAATCGGCCCGCTTACCATCACGCGCTGGTGACCGGGAACACCGAATTCCTTCGGTTGACGTTGAACCTGGCCAAGGAGATCGGCGTCCGCCCGCAGTCGCTGGTGCACGCCATGCAGAACCACGACGAGCTCACCCACGAGCTGGTGCACTTCTCCACCAGGCACGCCAGCGACATCTTCGATTACGAGGGCGAAGAGTTGACCGGCACCGACCTCGGTGCTCGGGTGCGCGCGAACCTGATCGACGGCCTGACCGGAGAACACGCCCCGTACAACCGGCCGTTCACCACGAACGGCATCGCCTGCACGACCGCGTCGGTGATCACTGCCGCACTGGGCATCACCGACCTGACTGCGTTGTCCGACGACGACATCGAGCGGGTGCGGTCGGTGCACCTACTGCTCGCAATGTTCAACGCGTTGCAGCCGGGTGTCTTCGCGCTGTCCGGCTGGGACCTGTGCGGCGTGCTGCCGCTGGCTGCCGAGGACGTTGCCGATCTGATCGCCGAGGGTGACACCCGGTGGATCAACCGCGGCGCCCACGATTTGATGGACTCCAACCCGAACGCCGTTCAGTCAGCATCCCGGATGAAGCGCGCCACCAGCCTCTACGGCTCGCTGCCCGCCCAGATGCTCGACCCGAACTCGTTCGCGTTGCGACTGCAGCAGATCATTCAAACCCGCACGCAGTACGGCATCTCGACCAGCGAACAGCTCGATGTTCCCCTGGTGGGTCACCCCGGGATGTTGGTGATGGTGCACCTGCTGCCGAACGGTCAGACCCAGGCCACGGTGCTGAACTTCTCCGGTGAGGACGTGCTGGCCACCGTTCACTCCGAGTACCTGCCCGCCGGCGCGGTCGTCATCGACATGGCCACGCAAGCCGAACTTTCGACAGTCGACGAACTGCACAACTTCCCGCTCGCACTCGGCCCCTACCAAGGCGTCGCGCTGCTGATGGTCGAACTCGAACCTGAACCGGAGTCCGACTCGGAATAGCGGCCTACAGCCTGTCGAAGGAAATCTGCTCATGGTCGACACCGTGCGTTCGCTGTTCCCCCCGTTCCGTCTGGAGACGTATTTCTCCCGCTGGGAGTTTGCCGCTCGTTACCATCTGACAGCGTCGGACGCGCAGTCGCTGACGGTTTCGGAGCTGCTCTCATACGGCACCGATGCCGACCGCGCGGAGTTCGACGGTCTGGCGCTGGGGTACACCCCGACCTGGGGCACCGACCGACTCCGCGGGGCGATAGCGGCCACCTACGAGGTATGCATTCCCGATGACGTTCTGGTCTTCGCCGGCGCCGAGGAAGCCATTTTCTGGTCGATGCAGGTGCTCGCGGGGCCTGGCGACCACGTTGTCGTCACCGTGCCCAACTACCAGGCGCTGGAGACGATCCCGCTGACAACAGGCGCGGACGTGACCGGCGTCCTATTGGAAGAATCGTCAGGCTGGCGGCTGAATCTCGACCTGGTCCGCGCCGCGCTGCGCCCCACCACACGGGTCATCGCCGTCAACTTCCCTAACAACCCCACCGGAGCGTTGCCGGATCAGGGGACCTGGCGCGAACTGATCGAGCTGTGCGCTGAACGCGAGATCCGGCTGGTGTCCGACGAGGTCTACCGCGGGCTAGAACTGGATCCTGCCGCGATCCTCCCCCAGGCCGCCGACCTCGACCCACGCGCGGTCTCGGTCAACGTGATGTCGAAGTCGTACGGACTGCCCGGTCTGCGCATCGGGTGGATCGTGTGCCGCGACCGTGCTGTGCTCGAGACGCTGGAGCGGCACAAGCACTACACCTCGATCTGTAATGCCGGCCCCAGTGAATTCCTCGCGGCTGTAGCACTAGAGGCGGGTGAGCGCATCCAGCAGCGCAACCGCAAACAGATCGCGGACAACCTGCCCCACTTCGACGCCTTCTTCGCCCGACACCCCGAACTCTTCGACTGGGCTCACCCGGGTGCCGGGTGCGTCGCGTTTCCGCGCTACCTGGGCTCGGACGGGGTCGAGACGTTCTGCAGGGAGCTGGTCGAACAGGCCGGGGTCCTGCTGCTGCCGGCGAGCGTCTACTGCTCCGATGTCGGACAAGTACCGACTGACCGGTTCCGCATCGGCGTTGGCCGCAGCAATCCCGAGCCCGCGCTCGCAGCTTTCGAGCACTACCTGAGGGATCGCCCGGCGCAGCATTCGTAGTGGGTCGACATCTCAGTTCACATCTGCGAGCGGTGCGTTTCGATGCGGGTGAGCAGCACGTCGAGGCCGGCCACGAACTCCTGCTCGAACCTGTCTTCGGTCAGCCCCTCCCGTAGTCGGTAGATAACGGGGAACTGTGCGGGGTCGACGCCGACCAGTTCCGTCGCATCGTCGGCGTCGGCAAGCTCTTCACGAGTCTCGGTGTCGCGGGTCGGGCTGATCGACCCAGGAACCGGATCACCCGGATCGACCGGGTCCTTGCCGCCTTCCTCGGTGCCAGCTTGAAACGAGCCGTCGCCGGGCTTGGGGTCGGCGATCACCATCGCGCTGGTCTCCAGCAGGAGGTATCCCAGCAGGAAACTGTTGAAGGTGCGGTAGGTGAAAAGCGCCTCGTCGTCGGTGAACTCCGCCTCACCGAGCGCCGCCAGCATCGCCTCGATCCAACGCAGTGAGCGCAGCGGCGGATTCACCCAGGGCGCCGTCGGGGGCCGGGTAGCGACCAACGGGAAGGCATGCGGGTGGGCTCGCGCATACCGGCGCACCCCCCACGCCAAGTCGGTCAGGTAGGCACGCCAGTCACCGTCCTGGACGCCCCGCGCCATGTCGACGTCCTCACTCAGCTCGTCGACGATGTGCTCGACGACAGCGTCGAAGAGCTCTTCACGGTTCGCCACGTAGCGATACAACGTCATCACCTGTACGCCCAATCGGCGGGCCAGCGGTCGCATGGACGCAGCGGCGATCCCCTGCTCGTCGATGAGGGCCAACGTCTCGCGCACGATCGCGTCGTTGGTGAGCCGGCGCCGAAGGGTCGACGTTGACGAATTTGCGGGAAGTTTCACTACACCCCTGACCAGGCACGTTGTTGTCTTCAGTGATCAGCGCCGACCGGGTCCGCCGGGTACTCGATGCTGCTCAAGTGTAGAAGCGCGTGCCACCGGGTAAGAGACTCCTGAGCCAGGCAAAAGTTCTGTCTACACCGTACATAAGATGTGCGTACGATGTACGCAGAACGACAGACGCTCTGAACGGGGCGAAGGCGTTCATCCGTTACGGGTAATGACCCACGCAGGATCCATCAGTTCCAACGAGAGGTATCCCAAGATGACCGACTCCAAGACGACCGTCCGCTCGGAATCGAACACCAACGGTGGACGTGACAAGCAGAGTCAGCAGGGCAAGGAGATCGAGCAGAGCGACAGCCCGCTCGTCACCTCCCAGGGCCGGACCAACATTGCGGACACCGTGGTGTCCAAGATCGCCGGCATCGCCACCCGTGAGGTCTCCGGCGTGCACGACGTAGGCGGCGGCGCGGCACGCGTGGTCGGCGCGCTGCGCGACCGTATCCCCGGCTCCAGCACCAACCACTCCCAGGGCGTCACGGTCGAGGTCGGTGAGCGCCAGGCCGCGGTCGACGTCGACCTGATCGCCGACTACGGAGTCGCCATCGCCGATCTAGCCGCAGGAGTGCGCCGCAACGTCATCTCGAAGGTCGAGTCGATGACCGGCCTCGAGGTCACCGAAGTGAACATCACCGTGCACGACGTTTTCCTGGACGACGGCTCGGGCGACGAGCAGCGCGACTCCCGTGTCGAATAGCCCCATCGGGGATGCGGGTGATGGGTCCGTGCACGACGTGACCGACTCGATCGCAACCGCCGTCCTGGCCATTCCCGGCGTGCACGACCTGCACGCCGGGACGGCCGGGCAGTTTGCGACATATCTTCCGGGGCGTCGCGTCAACGGTATTCGAGCCATCGACGGCGGATACGACGTACACATCGTGCTGGCCTGGGGCCACCCGGTCAGCGCCACCGCCGACGCGGTGCGCGCGGTCGTCCAGCAGATCAACCCAGGCAGGGTCGACGTCACCATCGAAGACGTCGCCCGCAAATCTGTGGCGCGGCTGGAATCTGCACAGTGAGCAAACGCTCGGAAGCTCGACGGACGGTCGCTCGGCGGCTGCACCCCGATCTCGGCGGTGACCCGCAGGAGTACCTGGCGGCCATGGTGACGATCGACGAGCATTTCGAGCTGCCTTCATCGGCGGCCGGTGACCAGGAGATCCATATCGTCCGCCGTCGCCGCAGACTCGCTTCGCTCACCCGCATGACCGGTAAGGCCGTCGGCACGGTGCGCACCCGCATCCCGCGCGGCTGGCCCGGCGCCCAGCGCTACGGCCGGCCCTAGTGCCGGTAGTGCCAATAACTTTCCACACCATGACTTCTCGCAAGGAGAACAGCCCATGAACCGTTCTGCTCTAGGCCTTATCGCCGGTCTGCTGATGGCAATCGCGATCGTCGTTGGCGGCTTCTACGGCTTCCTGGTCGCGCTCGTCCTCGGCGCCATCGGCTACGCAGTCGGTGCCCATCTGGATGGCGACCTCGACCTTTCCCGGGTGATGCCTGCGCAGCGCGACCGTGGCTGACATGGCCACCAGGGAACGTAGCGACCCCGGTGGTCGGGGCGTACTGGACATCAAGACGGCGGCGATCGAGCACCTTGTGGAGCACATCGCCAACGGCGTCGACGGAACCGTCCGCTTCTCCAGCACCCTCGACAAGATTCGCGGCCGGGGATGCCCGCATGCGCAGGCCAGCGTCCGCGGGTCTTCGACCTGGATCAGCCTCGACATCGCCGTCCAGTGGCCCAGCCCCGTCGAATCCATCGCTTCCGATGTGCGTGAGCAGGTGCTCGCCGAAGCGACCCGGATGTCCGGTAGTCACGTACGCCGGGTCGACGTGACCGTGCACGTGGTGTCCGCCGACCAGGCCGGCCCGCAGCGCAGGAGAGTGCAATGACCCAAGATGCTCTGAAAGCGAAGAACCCGCCGCGTGCCACCCCGGCCGCAGCCATTACCGGCACCGTCGTCGCGATCCTCTTCCTGGCACTCGCCGTGGTCGGAATCCATGACCTGTTCGTCACGCAGGGCTGGTCGGACGGCAACTCGTGGGCGCGCGCCGCCATCGACGGTGTTGACGGGGCCAAGCGCGCCGACTGGGTCGTACCGCTGGCTGTGGTCGCGTTGTTGATTGGGGTGTTCCTGCTCCTCCTGTCGGTGCGGCCGCGTCGCAGCACGCACCGCGCCGTGCCCGAACGCGAAGAGGCCGGTGATGTGTGGGTCGCTCCCGGCGTCCTGTCCGCACTGGCCAAGTCAGCTGCCGAGGATGCACCCGGAGTACTCAAAGCCGATCCAAGGGTTTCAGCCCGCCGGATCAAAGTCGTGTTGCACACCACACCCGGCGCTGACCGCGACCGGGCCGTCACAGCTGCCGAGCAGCTCATTACCGAACGCGTCGGCTCGTTGAGTGATCTGGCCGTGAAGGTTTCTGCCAAGGAGGTCGGTGCATGACCCGCGCGCCGTTCAAGACCGACCGTTTCGCCACGATCGTGGTGGCCATCCTGTTGATCGTGCTGGGTCTCGCGCTGCTCGACTGGCGCTATCAGCTGGTATTCAGCAGCTACCCGAAGGCCATCTCGCTGGGCTCTCTGCCGTCCTATGCGACCAGCCGCTGGTGGCCCTGGGCATTCGCCCTGGTGACCCTGGTCCTCGGCCTGATCGGCCTGCGGTGGCTACTCGTGCACACCCGCAGCACGACCGACAAGTCGGTGAAGATGCCGCAGAGCAGCGAGCACGGCACAGTCACGTTGGACACGTCCTCGCTGTCCGATGCGGTTGCGAAGTCGTTCCAGGATTCCGGCCCGTTCACCTCAGTGAAAGCTACGTCCACCCAGCTGAACGGGGCCAAGACCCTGCAGCTGACCGCCCGACTCGATGAGTACGCCGACGGACCAAGCGTCGATGAAGCCGTGCGCACACTGCACTCGCAGCTGCTCTCGGCCTTTCCCGACCAGGGCGTGTCCGCACGCGTCCTGCTCACCCAGCCCCGGACGCTTCGTAGCGCCCGGCCCGACAGGTCATCCGTCCGGGTGCCCTGACCTATCAGAGGAAAAGAGATCCCCATGGGAATCGCAGACAAGGCCAAGAACGCCGCTGAAGACCTCAAGGGCAAGGGCAAGGAAGCTGCTGGTGACGCCACTGGTGATGACAGCACCAAGGCTGAAGGTCAGGCCGACCAGGGCAAGGCGTCGGCCAAGAAGGCTGGCGAAGACGTCAAGGACGCCTTCAAGAACTGACCCGCTTCTTTCCGCGTCGCGAACGATCCCTCTCGAAACAAGGAGTATTCACGTGATTTCCCAAGACCAGATCCAGTCTATTTCCGGTGGCAACGTCATCGATTCCGGCGGTGACAAGATCGGCTCTCTAGGCCAGGTGTACCTGGATGACCAGTCCGGTAACGCCGAGTGGGTGACCGTCAAGAC
>JBBPZD010000029.1:0-12333 GCA_038199265.1 Actinomycetales bacterium
CGCTTCGCACAGGTGGCGGGCGCTGCTGTCGGGGGCGTTGACCTGTCTGGTCGGGCTCGGTGGCGTACTCGCCGGAGTCGGCGCCCTGGCCGGCGCGTCATGGTCGATGATCGTGCCAGGCCTGCTGCCGCTGAGCGAAGCCGTGCTCGTGGTCGACCCGTTGTCCGGCCTCTTCATGACGCTGGTGGGGGTGGTTGCCATTGCGGCCGGCATCTACAGCGTCGGTTATCCCCACGTCCGTACCACTGACCACGACGCTGGCGAAGGGGTCGGCTCGCGGACCGTCCAGGCAGCCCTGCCGCTCTTCGTGGCCGCGATGGTGGCTGTGCCCGCGGCGGGGAACGTGACGACTTTCCTCGTCCTGTGGGAGCTGATGGCGCTGGCTTCGCTGGTCCTTGTACTCGCCGAGCACCGGGCGCGGCCCGAGGTGGGTCAGGCCGGGGTCTGGTACGCGGGGATGACGCACGCCGGACTGGTCGCGATCCTCCTCGGTCTGGTCGTGTTCGCGAACGCGGCCGGCACTGAGACGTTCGCCGGAATGCGGGCGGCGTCGCCGGGGCTGTCACCGACCACGCGTTCGCTGGTGTTCCTGCTCGTGTTCGCCGGGTTCGGGTCGAAAGCCGGGCTGGTGCCGCTGCATGTCTGGCTGCCGCGCGCCCATCCCGAGGCCCCGAGCTACGTCTCGGCTCTGATGTCCGCGGCGATGGTCAACCTGGGACTGTACGGCGTGTTGCGGGTCGGATTCGACCTGCTCGGAGGCGGCCCGCGGTGGTGGTGGATCGTGGTGCTCGCCGTGGGCGGGCTCTCTGCGCTGTACGGGGTTCTGCAGGCGGGCGTGGCCACCGATCTCAAGCGGTTGCTGGCGTACTCGACCACGGAGAACCTCGGCCTGATCTTCATCGGTGTGGGCGCTGCAGGCATGTTCGCTGCGGAGGGCGATACGGAACTGGCCAGCCTACTGATGATCGCCGCCGTGCTGCACACGGTGAACCACGCGGGTTTCAAGACGCTGTTGTTCCTGGGCGCTGGCGCGGTTCTGCGCAGCACCGGCCTGCGCGATCTCGACAAGATGGGTGGCCTCGCACGCCGGATGCCGGCCACCGCCCTGCTTTTCGGACTGGGTGCGCTCGGCGCCTCGGGGTTGCCTCCCGGCAACGGGTTCGTTTCCGAATGGCTACTTCTCCAGGGACTGATCCACAGCCTGTCGCCGTCAGGCGCGCCCGATATCGCCACAGCGATCGCCATGCCGCTCGCCGTGGGAACCGTCGCACTGACTGCCGGGCTCGGCGTCGCCATGTTCGTAAAAGCCTTCGGGGTCGGGTTCCTGGCCCGGCCACGATCGGCCGAGGCGGCCGCTGCGGCCGAGGTCCCGCGCACCATGCGAGCGGGCATGGTGCTCGCAGCAACGTGCTGTGCGGTCCTGGCGTTGGTGCCGTTGATGCTGGTCCGCTCACTCGACGGGGTCCTTCGCGCAATGCCCTTCATCGGTCAGGAACGACCGGTCGGCGGTGTGGTGGAGCTCCGGCTGTCGGGCATCGAGGGGGCGATGTCCCCGGTCCTGATCGCGCTGGGCCTGACCGGGGGAGCGTTACTCATCGCTTTCCTCTTGCGCCGTGTGGGTGGTCAGCGGCGACGCACCGCCCTGGTATGGGGGTGTGGCGGCACCCGGCTGAGCCCACGCATGCAGTACACGGCTACCGCGTACGCCGAGCCACTCACCCGGGTCTTCGACGATGTACTCGGCCCCGAGCAGGACATAGACATCACCCATCACGTCGAGTCGTCCTATCTCGTCAAGAGCGTCCGCTATCGCCAACGGGTCTCGGATCGCATCGAGAACCGGCTCTATCCACCCCTTCTGGCTGCGGTGTTGTGGTGGGCGGCTGTGGCGCGACGTCTCCAGAACGGAAGCGTGCACCGGTACCTCGCCTACGGACTGGTAGGTCTGCTGCTCGTGCTCATCGCGGCAGGGGTGACGTCGTGAACGCGGTCGCGACGCCATGGTCGGCGCTCGGCGTGGTCCTGCAGGTTCTCCTGATCATGGCCGGCGCCCCGGTCCTGGTTGCGCTGTTGCGTCAGGTGCGGGCGAGGCTCGAGGGTCGTGCCGGTGCTGGTCTGGGACAGCCGTGGCGCGACCTGCGCAAGCTGTTCAGGAAAGAATCCATCGCCCCTGACGGTTCGACTATCGTCTTCGCCGCGGCGCCGGCCGTGGCGCTGAGCTCGATGGTGCTGATCGCGTCGGCCGCCCCGTTCATCACGACCACTTCCCCGCTCGACGGGGTGGCAGACCTCTACGCGGTCGTGTCTTTGTTACTGGTCGCATCGATCGCCCTGGCACTGGCAGGGCTCGACACCGGTTCGGCGTTCGGCGGCATGGGATCGAGCCGTACCGTCACTGTGGCCGCTCTGGCCGAGCCGACACTGCTGGTCGCGGGCTTCGCGCTCGCGGTGCAGGTCGGATCCTCGAACTTGTCGAGCCTGGTCGAACACGGACAGCGCCTACCGGGCACGATCTTTTCACCGGCGGGCCTGCTGGCCGCGGTAGCGCTGTGGATCGTGGTGGTCGCCGAGGCCGGTCGGTTGCCGGTCGACAATCCGTCGACCCATCTCGAGCTGACGATGATCCACGAGGCGACGATCCTGGAGTATGCGGGCCCTGACCTCGCCCTGGTGGAACTTGGTTCCGCCATGCGCCTTGCGGTCCTGCTCGGTCTCTGGGGCAACCTGTTCCTGCCCTGGGGTGTAGCGACCACGGCCGGACCCGGCGCGCTCCTTCTCGGCGCGCTTGTTTTCGTCGTCAAGGTCGCAGTCCTCGGCGCTGTCCTTGCCGCGAGCGAGGTCTTTATGGCGAAGTGGCGTCTGTTCCGGGTGCCCGAACTGCTCGCGGGCTCGTTTCTCTTCAGTGTCCTGGCCGTCTCGTCCTCCTTCTTCCTCGCATGACCCCCGCTTCCAGCGTCGCCACGGGGAGGAGATAGCTCGTGTCCGTCACGCTCTTCGCACAGCTTCTCTACCTCTGCTGCGGTGGTCTGTTGCTGTCTTCGGTGCTGATGCTGTGGCGCCGGCGGTTGTCGGCACTGGTCAGCCTGCTGGCTGCCCAGGGTGTGTTGCTGGCGGGAATGGCCACGCTGCTGGGTACCCAGGATGAGGGCCTGGAGCTGTACCTGGTCGCTCTGGGGATCCTCGTGCTCAAGGGCGGCGTGCTGCCCGCAGTGTTACGCCGTGCGCTCGCTGGCAGCGGTGCAGCTCGGGAGACGCAACCGTTGGTCAACGTGCCCGCCTCGCTCCTGGCGGCCGCACTGCTGACCCTGCTGGCCTACGCCGTGAGCAGACCGCTGGCGCTGCTCGATCCGACGCCGACCACGCACGCGGCACCGGTCGGGATCGCCATGGTCCTGCTGGGGTTCTTCATGTTGGTCACCCGCCGCCGCGCACTGTCCCAGGTCGCGGGGTTCCTGCTGCTGGACAACGGGATTGCCGCGACCGCTTTCCTGGTCACGTCAGGGGTCCCGTTGATCGTCGAACTCGCGGTGTCCATGGACCTGCTACTGGTCGTTCTGGTCCTGCAGGTCCTCACCGTTCGGCTCCGAACGGCCTTCGGCGACACAGACATCGGCGAGCTGCGGGAGCTGAAGGACTGATGGTCGCCATGGTCGGGGCTCCCCCCACCGGGCAGGGCGGGTTTGTGGATGCCCTGCTCATCGGGGCGCCCCTGGCTGCACCCGTGCTCGCCGCCCTGGTGTCGCTGGCCCGCCGTGAACCGAGTAGGGCTGCGGGATGGGTGAGCGTCGCTGCAGCACTCGTCATCTTGGGCAGCGGAGTGTCCGCTGCGATCCGCACCGTCGACGGGGGCGGGGTTGCCCTGACCGCCGGCTCCATGCTGCGCGTCGATGCCCTCTCCGCCGTGATGTTGATCGTGATCGGATCGGTGAGCGTCATCGCAACGTGGGCTAACGTCGACTTCGTGGGCAACGAACTGGCCTCCGGGCAGGTGTCGAGCGCCGATCTCCGTCGCTACACCACCCTCGTTCCGACATTCCTGGCAGCGATGGTGCTCGCGGTGCTGGCCAACAACCTCGGAGTTCTGTGGGCGGCCGTGGAGGCAACCACCATCGTCACGGCATTCCTCGTGGGCCACCGGCGCGGCCCTGGACTGGGACCAACTGGTCGCCCACTCGACCGAGCTCGACCCAGGAGTGATGCGGATTGCATTCGCGTTGCTGGTGCTTGGATACGGCGCCAAGGCGGGCATGATCCCCTTGCACAGCTGGCTGCCGGATGCGCACAGTCAGGCCCCGGCCCCGGTCTCCGCCCTGATGTCCGGGGTCCTGTTGCCGGTGGCGGTGTACGCCCTGATCCGGTACCGGGTCATCGCGGTGCACAGCCTCGATCCGTTGTTCGTCCGGGTTCTGCTGCTGGTGATGGCGCTGGCGTCGCTGATCCTGGCGACCTCGCTGATCATCGCCCAACGCGACTACAAGCGTCTGCTCGCCTACTCCAGCATCGAACACATGAGTCTGATCGTGATCGGCCTGGCGATCGGGACGCCCTTGGCGATTGCCGCGAGCCTGCTGCACATTGTGGGACACGGGCTTGGCAAGGCCGTGCTGTTCTGCAGCGCCGGTCAGGTACTGCTGCTCGAGGGGACCTCCCAGATCGCCGGGGTCCGCGGGCTGCTGATGCGGCGTCCGGTGCTCGCAGCTGTGTTCGGTGTGGGATTTCTAGCGCTCCTCGGCCTCCCGCCGTTCAGCCTCTTCGTCAGTGAGCTCGCGCTGGCGCGCTCCGCGTCCGCCGACGGTCTCACCTGGGTAATCGCCCTGGCTCTGACGATGTTGGTGATCGTCTTCGTCGCCATCGCCGCGCAGTTGGCTCCGATGATCCTGGGGTCAGGTACGACAAGTGGGACAGGTGCAAAGGGGACCAGTGCCGTCGCCGCTACCAGTTCGGCGAGCCCGATGATCGTGGGCCTGGTGGCGCTCGCGGCATTGGGCATCGTTGCGTGGCCGGTGGACCAACTGCTGCACGCTGCCAGTCTGATCGCAGGCACGCCGTGACCTGCGGCCCGCATCACGATCGCCGCCAGGTCGAGGTGACCTCAGCGAGTCTGCGGCCCCGAGCACAGGCGCTGTTGGACGACAGCTTCCGACTGGCAATGATCGCCGCCCACGAGGACGAGGACCGCTTCCGGATCGTCTACGTGTTCGTCGCGACCCGACCCGACCGACGTGTCGAGCTCGTACTACCCGCCGGCGCAGAGGCCCCCTCGGTCCTCAGCCTCGCCGGGCTCTCGTTCCCGGCGGGACGTTTTGAGCGGGAGATGCGCGACCTCTACGGAATCACGCCGATCGGCCATCCGCTGCCACGACGCCTCGTACGACACCACCATTGGCCACAGGGGTGGTACCCGATGCGCAGTGACGCAGGCCCGCCGCCACCATTCGGCTCGACGCAGGAGCCCTTCCCGTTCCTGACAGTCGAAGGCCCAGGTGTCTTCGAGATCCCGGTTGGACCCATCCACGCCGGCCTGATCCAACCGGGACACTTCCGGCTCTCCGTAGTGGGAGAGACCGTCCTCAAGCTCAAGGCCCGCCTGTGGTTCGTCCACCGAGGCATCGAGAAACTCGCCGAAGGGCGCCCGCTGGCAGATGTGGTGCCACTGATGGAACGGGTATCGGGAGACACGGCAGTCGGTCATACGCTGGCGTACTGCCTTGCGGTTGAAGAGGCCCTGGACTGGCCGGTTCCGGCCAGGGCCAATGTGATGCGGGCAGCGTTGCTGGAGTTGGAGCGGCTCTACAACCACGTCACCGACCTCGGTGCCTTGTGCAACGACGCCGGTCAGGGGTTGTTGAACACCCATGCCCTGCGGGTCCGGGAGCGGCTGCTGCGACTGAACGCCGATGTCACCGGGCACCGGTTGCTGCGGGGCGCGGTCTTCCCCGGAGGGGCGGGTATCCGGGACTGGCCGGAGGCGCACGAACTACGCGAGATCGCCGCAGATGTCGCCGAGATCGTCGACCTGGCGCTGACCCACAGCGCTGTCCTCGACCGATTCAGCGGCACTGGGGTCCTCACCGCCGAACAGGTCAGCGACATCGGTGTGGTCGGGGTGGCAGCACGCGCGAGCGGTGTCGCACTCGATGCCCGCTGCGACCATCCCTTCACCGAGGCGACCGCCGAGCTGATTGCGGTCACCGAAACCGGTGGGGACGTCCTGGCCCGGTTCGTGGTCCGTGCCAACGAGGTCCAGGCCTCAGTGGCCCTGGTGCTGCGACTGATCGACGACCTCGGTTCCGGGCAGACCACCAGTGATCAGCCCACCTGGCCGAGTCAGGGGGCTTCTGGATTGGGTCTGGTCGAGGGGTGGCGCGGCACCATCGCCCACCGCGTCGAGATCGGTGCGGACCAGCGGCTTCGGCGGCTCAAGATCGTGGACCCATCGTTCCTCAACTGGCCGGCGCTGCCCGTCGCGATGATGAACACCATCGTCCCGGACTTCCCTCTGACCAACAAGAGCTTCAATCTCTCCTACGCCGGCAACGACCTGTGAGCTCGTCGCCAGGTGATTCCGGCCTGCTCATACCCCCGCAGCTGCGTAGTTCTGCATGAAGAGCGCTTCGGCCAGGGCGGTGTGCTCGATCTCCGAAGGGGAGACGCTCTCGTTCGGAACGTGGATGAGGCACAGCGGTTCTTCAACGCCGTAGAGCATGATCTGCGCGTCGGGGAAGGTGTTCTGGAAGACGTTGCAGAGCGGAATCGAACCGCCTTGGCCCGTCGTGGTGATGGGCCGGCCGTAGGACTCCTGCATCGCGGCGTTCATCGCATCGAAAGCTGCACCGGTGAGCGAGGCAGTGAAGGGTTGACCGGTGTCGACTCTCTCGATGCGAGATTGCAGGTGCCACGGGACACGAGTTTGTAGGTGAGCCACCAGCGCCTCTTGAGCTTCGCTTGAGTCGATCGATGGCGGCACCCGCAGGGAGATACGGGCTCGCGCAGATGCTTGGATCGCGTTGACCGAGCTTTCCACGGCCGGCACGTCGATGCCGACTATCGTCGCTGCCAGGCGTGACCAGAGCATGTCGGCGACGGGCCCGCTGCCAAGGAGGTCGACTCCCGCCAGGACATTGGCGTCCTGGCGGAATTGCTCGGTGCGGTAGGCAGCGCCCTGCCAGACGGCGGTGTCGTCCAGGCCGTCGATCGTGGTGTTTCCGGCTCTGTCGTGCAGCGAGGCGAGAACGGAGATGAGACCGGCGAGGGCATCGGGTGCGGATCCGCCGAACGTGCCGGAGTGCATTGGGCTGGACAGCGCTGCCAGGGTGATGTCGACGGTGGCCAACCCGCGCAGGGAGGTGGTCAGGGTGGGGTGACCGACTGCTTCGTTGCCGACGTCGACGACGCAGATGGCATCTGCCCGCAGCAGGTCGGGGTGTTGCGGCACGAATGCCTCCAAACCACCGGTGCCTTGTTCCTCCGAGCCCTCTGCGATCAACTTGACGCCGACCGGGAATGACCCGTGCACGGCTTTCAGGGCGCGCAGGGCCGTCAAGTGGGCCACGATGTTGCCTTTGGAATCGGCGGTGCCCCGCCCGTACCAGCGCCCGTCCTGTCCGT
This sequence comes from Actinomycetales bacterium, assembly GCA_038199265.1. Lineage (GTDB taxonomy): Bacteria > Actinomycetota > Actinomycetes > Actinomycetales > Dermatophilaceae > Allobranchiibius. The sequence goes on from JBBPZD010000029.1 coordinate 7,609, forward strand.
CGGTCAACTCCCACACCGGGGTACGCCAGCTGTCCGCGCCAAGGGGTGGCTGTACGTCGTAGTGGCAGTACAACAGGACGGTGGGGGCCCCAGCTGGCCCGGGTGCGTGACCGGTAACGCAGTCGCTGCCGTCCGGCGTCGTGATCCGGGTCATGTCCTGCAGACCGACGTCGGTGAACTGCTTCACGATCCAGTCGGCTGCTTTGTGGCATTCGGAGATCGGTTGCTGTGCCGGGTCAGCGACCGATCGGAGTGCGATGAGATCACCGAGATCGATCTTGCATTGCGGCATGAGTGCCGCGACCTGGGCTTTGAGCGTGGTGTCAAGCATGGGACTGCTCCTGTGTGGGGGTCCGACTGCGGGCATGGCCAGCGAGACAGCGGCGAGACCGTGGCTGTATCCATCGAGCGTGCTGACCCGGCCCAGTGAGAGGAGTCTTGCCCATCGAGGCGTCCCAGCCGAGGGCATAAGGTCCCCCGGCAGGGGGTTCCGGTACGGGGACGTAGGGCCCTAGGAAAGAGTCCTGAGTGCTGCTTGGCTGCGATGGCAGATACCAACTCGGCAAGGGAGCCTCATGGCCACTCAGACAGCTGCGGTCAAACCGGCTGATCCCGATGAGATGCCGCGCAAGTTCAACTTCCCCAGCGCGTTCACAATCTTGTACGGGGTCACCGTTGTGGTGTGGCTGCTGGCCTTCGCCGTGCCTACTGGCGCTTATACGGTCAGTAAGAAGACCGGCGGCCCGGTCCCGGGCAGCTATCACCACGTCGAGTCCGGCCTTTCCTTCTATGACCGCTTGATGCAGTTGTTCATGGCACCGGTGAACGGCCTCTATGGGATCAAGGCCTCCGATGGTGGCTTCATCAGCCCCAGCGCGAGTGGTGAACTCTTCGGCGCTGCAGGGGTGTTCCTCTTCGTGCTGGCCATCGGAATCTTCATCACCATGTCGATGAAAACCGGTGCCATCGACAACGGCGTCGCGCATATAGCCAAACGTTTCGCGGGTCGTGGTGCCGTCGTGATCGCGATCCTGATGATCTTGTTCTCGATCGGCGGCACGACCGAGGGGATGGCCGAAGAGACCCTCGGGTTCTACGCGCTGGTGATCCCGTTGATGCTGTCGCTCGGATACGACCGGATGGTCGCAGCAGCCACCATCCTGATCGGCGCAGGCATCGGGGTGCTGGCCTCTACCGTCAATCCGTTCGCCACCGGTGTCGCCTCGGCGTCGGCTGGCGTCTCGATCGGCAACGGGATCGGTTTCCGGCTGCTGATGTACGTCGTCATGGTGCCGATCGGCGTCGGCTTCGTCCTGCGATATGCCACAAAGATCAAGAAGGATCCGACGAAGTCGCTCGTGGCCGCGAAGGAAGGCGACGCCAAGATCGCTTCAGCCGGTATCGGCGAGGTCCCCGACCTGACCGGCAAGCAGAAGAGTGTGTTGGCGATCGTCGCATTTACTTTCGCGTTCATGATCTTCTCGATCGTGCCCTGGGCTCAGGTCTTCAAGGGGCCGGACGCGGCCAGCTTCGGCTGGCAGCTCGACTGGTACTTCCCGGAACTCGCTGCTCTTTTCATCGTGATGTCGATCGTGGTCGGCCTGATCGGCGGCCTGGGCGAGAAGGGTCTGACCGACACTTTGGTCAAAGGTGCCGGTGACTTCGTCGGGGTGGGCCTGATCATCGTGCTTGCCCGCGGCGTGACCGTGATCATGAACAACTCCGAGATCACCGACACCGTGCTGCACTCAATGGAGAACATCGTCAACAGCACCTCCTCGGGAGTGTTCGGCGGGCTGATGTTCTTGATAAATCTGCCGCTGGCGTTCCTGGTGCCGTCGACTTCCGGCCACGCCGCACTTGCTATGCCGATCCTGGCGCCGCTCGCCGATTTCGCTGGAGTCCCCAGGTCGATGGTGATCACCGCTTTCCAGTCGGCCTCGGGAGTCGTCAATCTGATCACCCCCACATCGGCTGTCGTGATGGGCGGACTGGCCCTCGCCAAGGTTCGGTACGACCAATACCTGCGCTTCGTCGCACCGCTGATCTTGCTTCTGGTGGTCTTGTGCACGGCCATGATCGCGATCGGATCCGTGCTGTAACTACGGATGCGGCTCGTCTCGTGAAGGTAGGAGCAGGCGGGTGCGCGAGCGGCATAGGGACGGCCCCGCCGACAACGGTCTTTACCGGCGGGGCCTGAGGTCTTGAGATATCCGGATACCCAGAGGCCTGTACCACTTACGGTATGACGATCGCGCTGAGATTTCGACTGGCTGCTTGGTTGCGACTGCGGTTGGGCCAGGCGTGGATGGGGACCTACGGCACTGTGCTCGCGTCGGCGCTGCGGTCATGGTGGAACTGCGCGGACCTGCGCCAACGAGAGGGCACCACCATGGCCATCAGTTCTTTCGCCAAGAGCGATCATCAGATCCAGGAGTCCGTGCAGGACGAACTGTCCTGGACCCCCGAGGTCGACGACGCGGGGATCGGGGTGGCCGTCGAGAACGGTGTCGTCGTCCTGTCCGGTGAAGTCGAGGACTACGCCGAGCGCCTGGCGGTCAACAAGGCAGCCTTTCGTGTCTCGGGCGTGACGACTGTGGTCGATGATCTGGTGATCCACCCGTCGTCCTACGCCTGGGAAGTCACCGAGAGCGACATCGCACAGAACGTCGAGGACGCCATCCAGTGGGTGGCCAAGCTCCCGGACTCGGTGCGCGCCACCGTCCAGAACCACACCGTCATCCTCACCGGCGAAGTGCGGTGGAACTATCAACGCGAGGCCGCCCGCCGGGCCGTGGAAAAGATCAAGGGAGTCGTACTCGTGGCCAACGAGATCAACCTGAGCGCCCGCCCGTCGGCCACTGATACCGAGGAGAACATCCGCAAGGCTCTGATCCGCAACGCGACCTTCGACGCCAACCAGGTGCATGTCGCCGTCGCGGGCAATGCCGCCACCTTGACCGGGCAGGTCCGTTCCTACGCCGAACGCACCCAGGCCGTCAACGCCGCGTGGGCCTCCCCACACGTGACACAGGTGACCAACGACATCACCATCACCCTTTAGAAATCTGCCGAAGGACCGTCAGAAGGTGTGATCGCCGGTTCGCCACCGCCTCGCACCACCGATCGACCGACCATCACCTTTCGAGCCCGTCGAAGGAGAAGCACAAGGTCGTCGGGCAGGACAGCCCCGATCCGGGGGCTCTCGATCTGTCGCCAACCGACACCATGTGGCATCTGTGCGGCAACCATCATGACCACGATTCGGGCCACGTGCAGTCGGTCATCGACCGCAACAACCAGCTACGCCAACGAGCAACCGGTATCGACCACAAGTCGTCGGCCCCTGCGCGGCACGACGAACACGATGACGCCCCGAAGATCGACCTTTTCCGATGGAGCGCAGCGATCGGTGTGGCAGGCCTCGGGACTGCGTTACTCGCCGTCATCGTGATTCGGTAAGTGCCGATGCCCGCGACCAGATCGCGCCGACCCGCGTCACGCGAACCTGCAGTGCGCCCCAGCTGCCGTTGACCCAGGCGTCGTGGAAAACAAGCTGGTTCCCTGCCTGTGACCTGCGCCGAATGGAAGGGGGCACGGTCAGCACCCGGTCGGCATGCGCGGCAATCTCCTACGGGCCGTCGGTGTCACTGGGCGAACCGGGTAGCTGCTGGGGTCGACCGGGTCGACGCAACTCTCTGATGATGTCCCCCTCAGTTACCAGCAACGCGGCCAATACTGGGCTCGGCGCACCCGAATACCTCCCAGCGACGTGGGCGGGGGTAACACGAAGGATGTCTTCGATGCGCGCCAGCTGGCCGATGAGGTCCCGGATTGCAGGACGCGGTCTGGCCGTGCTGCAAACGTTGTGGGCGTTGATGGTCATCGACGCGCTCCTCACGCCCAAGGCGAGCCTTGAGCGGCTGATCGAACTTTGGGGGCGCTTACTAACCGTGCATCGCGATCGTCTGGACCGCCGACGAGGCCTGCCTCCCGTGGGCCTGGCTGTGAGCAATTGCTCGCCCGGGCACGGCATCCGCGGGTTACCCGGTTCCAGGCTGGCTGGTTCTCAGCAATCCATCACCGTACCTGTCGATGACGAGCCTGGCCAGGGCTGCTTCCACGCGCTCACCCCGATGCGAAGTGCGCGGCGAATGTGCGGACTGACGAGCAAGGCGGTCGCTTCGATCCTCTGTGCGACTGATGGCCGCACAGAGGTCGAGACGGACCACGTGGACCCGGCACCCGTTGAGGTCTCCTGAGCTGAGGTGCAGGACCACCACGCCTTGGAATTCTTGGCCCCGGTCAGGTGCGCTGTTCAAGCGCTTGACCAGGTCACCCGTATCAGTGCACGCGGCGGGTCTCAAAGGCCCAGATGGCTAGTTCGACTCGGTTACGGGCTCCGAGCTTGGCCAAGAGACTGCTCAGGTGGAATTTGACGGTGCTCATGCTGATGTGGAGCTCGTGGCCGATCTCTGCGTTCGTCCTTCCACGGGCGACGGTGAGCAGCACCGCCTCCTCGCGATCGGTCAGAGGCTCCGCGGGCTGAACAGGGGTGGCAGCGGGTCGGTTGGCGAAGGTGGCGAGCAGGCGCGCGGTGACTCCCGGATCGATCAGTGCATCGCCTCGCACCGCTGCGTGGATTGCCTGGGTCAGCTGGTCAGGTGAGGCGCCTTTGAGGAGGAATCCGCGGGCGCCGGCTTTGAGCGCGCCGTGGACGTACTC
>JBBPZD010000030.1:0-6128 GCA_038199265.1 Actinomycetales bacterium
CCGCACGGCCACTCTGCCCAACTACCGGACGTCAGGCCCGGCCCCGCCTGCGCCTCTCGAGCTTTGGTGAGCCTCTCGGGCTGTGGGCACTGGCGTCGCTGCCGCTCGCGGGGTCAGCCGGTACAAACGACCAGGTCGGCGGGGTTGTAGGTGGTGGTGAGGGATTCATCCTTGACGACCTTGCCGTCACGTTTGACCTGCCGGGTCACGGTGACCTTGAAGCCGTTCATCGCGGGTTGGGGGATGCAGCCGCCTCCGGGGATGCGCTGGACCCCCGGCGACTGGATGGCGAACTTGGGCCCGGTGTTGCTGGTGACCGAGAAGACGTCGGTGCCGTAGAGCCGGATCACCGAATAGTTGGACTCGGTGCGGGCCTGGATGACGATGCCGTGACCGCTGTCGTTGGTCCACTTGTTGTCGACGGTCGGTACCGAGAGTGTTGCTTCGCGACCCATCGGGTACCGGGCGATCCAGTACGAGTGGGCTTTGTGTTCATCCTCTTGCAGGCCCGCGAAGAACGTCGCGTTGTACAGGGTGGTCGACACCTGTGACAGGCCGCCGCCTGTACCGAGCACGTCGATACCGTCCTGCAGCACCGGCGCGTCCACGTATCCGTTGGACTTGACGATGGGCGAGAGGGCGGCCAGCAGGCTGAACTGCTGCCCGGGCGCTATGTACATACCGTTCAGCTTCGAGAGGCCGACCTGGATGTTCTTCGTGCGGGCGGCGTTGCGTGCGCCGAGCGGGTAGCGCGACTTGAACTCACCGATCTTGGTCGTGCTGACCTGGGCCGGATCGACCGTCGTGCCCTTCTGGGTGAGGGTTGCGACGGTGATGGTGCGGTTGCCTGCCGCGAGTCCAGCAAGCAGGGCTGCACCGGTCTTCGCGGGATCGATCCTGCTGCCGTCCACGCCCGCGATCACCGATTTCGTGGGCAAGATTCCGTCCATCTTGACCTTGGGCAGCTTGACGGGAGTGACCAGTCCCGAACCCGTCGAGCTCACGAGCTTCGACATCGCCTCCGGGATGACCGCGATTTTGAGGGTCTTGCCGTCGGGAACGGTTTTGAGCACCTCGGACAGCTGCAGGACGCTGACGTTTGCGCTCTTGGCGCCGTTGACGAGAGTTACCGGCCCGGACATGGCCTTCCTGGCAGGCCCGGCCGCGAAGGCATCGATGGCCTTGTCCGTCAGTTCCGGAGCCTGGTCGGTCATGGTCGCCTGATAGGTCTGCTGCGTGGGCCAGCCGGCTGCGATCTTGTTCGCGAGCACCGGCGCATCCACTCCGAGACCTGGCTTGGAGTACGTGGTCTTGATCTTGCCGCCGATGAACTTCACCGTGCCCGGCGCGGGTGCGCCTTCGAGCGAACCGCCAGTGGCAACGATCGCGGCGGTCAACTGGGCCTTGTCGACTTTCGTCGAGAGCGAGCGGCTGGGTCCGCCGCTGTATCGGTCCTTGATCGCTGCGGGGTTGAGAGTGAACCCGGTAAGTCCGTCCAGGGCGCCTGAAGCGTCGTAGCTGAGCCCCGACGTCGCCGGGGTCAAATTCAAGGTCTTTCCACCGGCCGTATAGGCGATCGGCTTCTTTTCCAAGGAGGCGATGTGACCCTTGATGCGCTTCTGCGCGGCGGCCACGGTCTGTCCGCCCACGACGACGCCGTCCACGGTGGTGCCGCTCGGAAGCTTGTCAGTGCCGACGAGCGCGACGCCGCAGTAGGCGGCCAGGGCAACCCCGACGACGCTGATACCGACGATCAAACCCCACCCTCGAGGAGAGCTAGTCGTTTGATCGCTCACGGATGCACTCCAAATCGTCCTCGGTAATAGGTCAGCGCATCCTCGGGTCGCTCGGCGTCGTGCATCGCCACCACGGCGCCGATGACCAGGGTGTGGTCGCCCGCCGGGTGCATATCGACGGTGCGGCATTCCAGGTGGGCGAGCGCGTCATTCACCAATGCAACCCCCGTCTGCTTGGACCGAGTATGCGGGACGCGACCCAGCTGATCGTGCAATGGACGCCCACGAGTTGCCAACCACGCTGCAGTCCCCCGACCGCTCGCCGGCAGGATGCTGATTCCCCACACACCTGATTCCTGCACCGCGTCGTGGAACCGGGCTTCCTGTTCGACGCTGACCAGCAACAGAACCGGGTCGAGCGACACCGAACACACGGCGTTCGCGGTCATGGCATGGTCCAGTCCGCCGGCGAACGTGGTGACCACAGTGACCCCGGTGACCAGTCGTCCGATGACCCGGCGGTAGTCGTCGGGATCGACCGATCCGGCTGCGCCCGGCTCGACGCCGCTCACGAAAGCAAGCCCTGTCGCGGCCCGTACCCCGGTATCAACTCGCCCGTTTCGGGATCGATCTCGGCGAAACCCTCACGACCGGACAACCGGGCGGCGATGTCGTTCGACAGCGCGTAATAGCCGTGATGGACGCTCACCTGGGTGCGGTGACACACCAGTGCTTCGGACTGGACCGCGATCATGTCGGTGTCGACCACTTCGTGGGTGACCGTGGCGTCGGCAACGACCGACGGTGGGTACGGCTCGTTCTCGCTGAGCACCCGGACCGGCCCCTCGACGGGCACGACTCCCCGCAGCCACTCGCGGTCACCGCTGGCCCACGACTGCGGGGTCAGCGTCGCGAACAACCGAGGACGGTCCTTCTCTGGGAGCGCACGCAGAGCAGCCACGGTGGCCAGGTGCGTCTGGATGTGGTCTGGGTGCCCGTAGCCGCCCTGCCGGTCATAGGTGACGACGACGTCTGGGCGGACCTCGCGAACCACCGCGGCGACCGACACCGCGAGTACGTCGACCGAAGCTGAGGCGAACGCACGGGGGTGACGGGATGCCGGCGAACCGACCATCCCCGAGTCGCGCCAGTTACCGGGCAGCACCTGGGACGACGCGACCTCGAGGGCCGAGATGGCACAGACCAGTTCGTCGCGACGGACCTCCGCGAGCGGGTCCTCGATATCGACCGGGCGCGGCTGGCCGGCCAGCAGCTCCAGATGCGACAGATCAGCCGGGATGACTTCGCCTTCCTCACCGAGGGTGGAGGTCAGTAGGTGCACCTCGTGGCCCGCGCGGGCATGGTGGGCCATCGCCACCCCGTTGACGAGGGTCTCGTCATCGGGGTGGGCGTGCACGAACAGCAGCCGAGCCATCTCGTTACCTAGCGGCGCGACCGGGACAGAGCGCGACCGCGGTCACCCTGGTTGAGTACCAACTTGCGGATGCGCACCGCCTCAGGGGTGACCTCGACGCACTCGTCCTCACGGCAGAATTCAAGGCTCTGCTCCAGCGACAACTTGCGCGGCGGGAAGATCTTCTCGAAGTTGTCTGCACTGGACGCGCGCACGTTGCTGAGCTTCTTCTCCTTGGTGATGTTCACGTCCATGTCGTCGGCGCGGGAGTTCTCGCCGATGATCATGCCCTCGTACACCTCGGTGGTCGGGTCGACGAACAGCACGCCACGCTCCTGCAGGTTGACCATGGCGAACGAGGTGACGACGCCCGTGCGGTCCGACACCAGCGACCCGGACGTACGGGTGATGATCGGGCCGAACCACGGCTCGTACCCGTCGAACACGTGGTTGGCGATGCCGGTACCACGGGTTTCGGTGAGGAATTCGGTGCGGAAGCCGATCAGACCGCGCGAGGGCACCTTGAACTCCATCCGGATCCAGCCGGTGCCGTGGTTGGTCATCTGCTCCATACGGCCCTTGCGGGACGCCAGGATCTGGGTGATCGGGCCGAGGTATTCCTCAGGGGTGTCGATCGTGAGGCGCTCGACCGGCTCCTGCAGTTTGCCGTCGACCTCGCGGGTGACGACCTGCGGCTTGCCGACGGTCAGTTCGAAGCCCTCGCGGCGCATCTGCTCCACGAGGATGGCGAGGGCGAGCTCACCACGGCCCTGCACCTCCCATGCGTCGGGACGCTCGGTGGCCAGGATGCGCAGCGAGACGTTGCCGATCAGTTCGCGGTCCAGGCGGTCCTTGACCATCCGGGCGGTCACCTTGCTACCGCGAACCTTCCCCACCATCGGGGAGGTGTTGGTACCGATGGTCATCGAGATGGCCGGTTCGTCGACGGTGATCAGCGGCAGCGCGATCGGGTTCTCGGCGTCGGCGAGCGTTTCACCGATGGTGATTTCGGGGATACCCGCAACCGCGATGATGTCGCCGGGGCCGGCCTCGTCGGCGCTCTCGCGCTCCAGTCCGCTGGTCATCAGCAGCTCGGTGATCTTGACCTGCTTCTGGGTGCCGTCCGCGCGGCACCACATGACCTGCTGACCCTTGCGGATCACACCGTTTCGCACGCGCAGGAGGGCGAGTCGACCCAGGAAGTTACTGGAGTCGAGGTTCGTGACGTGCGCCTGCAACGGAGCCTCGTCGTCGTAGGACGGCGCCGGAATGGTGTTGAGGATCGTGGCGAAGAGGGGCTCGAGGTCGACACCGTCCGGCATCTCGCCGTTACCCGGACGGGCCAGGGATGCGCGGCCGGCCCTGCCGGAGGCATAGACGACCGGGAAGTCGAGCTGGTCGGTGTGACCTGCGGCGTCGTCGAGCAGATCCATGAAGAGCTCGTAGGCCTCTTCTTCGACCTCGTCGATGCGGCTGTCCGGTCGGTCGGTCTTGTTGATGCACAGGATGACGGGTAGCTCGGCGGCCAGCGCTTTGCGTAGCACGAAGCGGGTCTGGGGAAGCGGACCCTCCGAAGCGTCTACCAGCAGCACCACACCGTCGACCATCGACAGGCCGCGCTCGACCTCGCCACCGAAGTCGGCGTGGCCGGGGGTGTCGATGATGTTGATGGTGACCGAGTGCCCCTCGGCAGAGGGGCCGTCGTAGGAGATCGCGGTGTTCTTGGCGAGGATCGTGATGCCCTTTTCACGCTCGAGGTCACCTGTGTCCATCACCCGCTCCCCAGTGGTCTCGACCGTCTGACGTTCGCTGAACGCACCTGTCTGACGGAGCATTTTGTCCACAAGGGTGGTCTTGCCGTGGTCGACGTGAGCAACGATGGCGACGTTACGAACGTCGTTCCGGGTTTTCATGGGCATAACTCTCATTGTCTCAGCCACCGGGCGCTTATCGGACCATCTGCCTGTGGCACCGCTCACTCCCGTGGACGTCCGGCCTGGGATCCGCTGGCGGAATAACCCACTCGACATCGGCCTTATGTAATGATGTAATCAAGTAATCATTCCACTGAGGAGAGCACAATGAACTGCCCCACCCACACCACAGATCATGCAGAGTCCGACCGCAAGGGCCCCCGAGGCCCGCGCCCCGGCAAGTCAGGCCGAGCCGGCGGCTGGCAGCAGGCCGACCTTCCGCCGGCCGACGACGCAGCAGGCTGGTTCGCCGGCCGTCTTCCCGGCGGTCTCTACACCGGTGCGCCGAGCGTGACGGTCGACCGCGAGGAGATCGTCGTCATCGGCGACATCGAGGCGCCGGAACTGAGTGCCGACGCCGGTGACGCAGTCATCGAGGCCGCGATTGCCGGGCGCCTGACCAGGTTCCGCGAGGAGACCCGCGACATCCGGATGGCACTGGCGCAAGAAGCACAGACGAAGTACAAGCGCTCCGTTGCCTGGGGTGCCCGGATCGGCGACACGAAGGTCGTCTTCACCAACCTGGCCGTACCGGTGATGACCCGGTTGCGCCAGGACGAACGACGGGTACTCGACACCCTCGTCGACGCGGGAGTCGCACGCTCGCGGGCCGATGCGGTCTCGTGGGCGGTCAAGCTCGTGGGTGAACACACCCAGGAGTGGTTGGCCGAACTTCGCGACGCAATGACAGCAGTCGACGACCTGCGGGCGAAAGGCCCGCAGGTCTGAGGATTGCCGGACCCGAACAACCGGCAGGTGCTGGCCTACCTACGCAGGTGGCCAGCACCCTGGCTCAGCTCATCAGTCTTCCAATGGCCTCGATGATCGGGAGGTCGGGTGTCAGCCACGGAACGTCGCGCAACTGCCCCAGTCGGAGCCAGCGCAGTTCATCGTGATCCACCGGTCTTAGAACACCGTGGGTGACCGTAGCCAGCCGCACCTGCATCGCCCATCCAGGTCGAAGTGGCCATCCGGACGCGCCACCCAGGTTCACCGGACCCATGA
>JBBPZD010000031.1:0-11980 GCA_038199265.1 Actinomycetales bacterium
AGCCTCTAGCCGGTCGGTCAGCGCCTCGACGTAGTACGAACCGCCCAGCGGGTCGGCCACGTTCAGCACTCCGGTCTCCTCCATCAGCACCTGCTGGGTTCGCAGCGCAACCTCGGCAGACTGATCGCTCGGCAGGGCCAGCGTCTCATCGAGCGCATTCGTGTGCAGGGAGTTCGTACCGCCCAGCACCGCTGCCAGGGCCTCAACTGCCGTGCGGGTGACGTTGTTCATCGGCTGCTGGGCCGTCAACGAGACACCGGCGGTCTGGGTATGGAACCGCAACCACTGTGCCTTGTCCGTCTTCGCGCCGTAGACATCACGCAGCCACCGTGCCCAGATGCGCCGGGCCGCACGGAACTTGGCGATCTCCTCGAAGAAGTCGATATGGCTGTCGAAGAAGAAGGACAACCCGGGGGCGAAGTCATCGACGTCCATCCCGCGCGACAATCCGAGTTCGACGTAGCCGAACCCGTCGGCGAGCGTGTAGGCGAGTTCCTGCGCAGCCGTCGAGCCGGCCTCCCGAATGTGGTAGCCGGACACCGAAAGTGGTTTGTAGGCAGGGATGTTGGAGTTGCAGTACTCCATCAGGTCCCCGATGAGCCGCAAATGCGGCTCGGGCGCGAAGAGCCACTCCTTCTGCGCGATGTACTCCTTGAAGATATCGGTCTGCAGTGTCCCGTTCAGCGTGGTGGTGTCGACCCCTTGCCGCTCAGCCGCGACCAGGTACATACAGAACACCGGCACCGCCGGCCCGCTGATCGTCATCGAAGTTGTGACCTCGCCGAGCGGGATGTCCGCGAACAACGACTCCATGTCGGCGGCCGAATCGATCGCTACGCCGCAGTGGCCGACCTCGCCGAGACTGAGTGCGTCGTCGGAGTCGCGGCCCATCAGGGTCGGCATGTCGAATGCGACCGAGAGACCTCCACCGCCTCGCTTCAGGATCATCTTGTAGCGCTCGTTGGTCTGCACTGCGTTTCCGAATCCGGCGAACTGCCGGATGGTCCACGGCCTGCCCCGATACCCGGTTGCGTGCAGCCCACGAGTGAACGGGAACTCGCCAGGCCAGCCCACCTTCTCGGGCGCCTCCCCCGAAACCGGCCCGTAGACGGGATCGACCTCGACACCGGACAAGGTGGTGAAGTCCGCATCGCGCACAGCGCCCTTGGTCTGGGCAGCGGCGAAACGGTCCTGCCAGCGGCGATGGCCCTGGCTCAGCTCATGGATGTTTTCCATGTGACTCAGGTTACGTCCGCCGTGCTCCGGGGTCCGAAGTGCGTCTCTGTCTTCAGCTGGGCGGCCTACTGTGCTGCCCGTGCAGGACAAGCAGACACGACGCGCAGCAGCCGAGCGCCGGTGGGAGTTGCGCTCGTGCGGGCGCCACGGTCACCTGACCTACGAGCCTGACGAGCCAGACCTTGCCGATCGCCTCCGGGCGCGCAGCGCGCAGGGTCAGGCTTGGCGCTGCCTGCGATGCGGGGACTACGCCCTCGGCCCACCCGCTGCGTCCGGTCCCGCAGATGAAGCCCCGGTCCCGTTGCGCGGCAGGGCTCTTCGTGATGCGTTCATCATTCGAATACTTGCGGTCGAACGTTTCCTGCGCGGTCTGCTACTGATCGTCGCGGCCTATGTGGTGTGGCGATTCGTCGGTTCGAAGGATTCGGTCCAGCGGGTGTTCGATCGGGACTTGCCGGCCATCCGCGATCTGTCCAACCGGACGGGCATCGATTTCGTGGACGCCGCGCCCACACGGTTGCTGCAGCGGGCCCTGGACGTCAGTCACACCACGCTCATCCTGCTGGCTGTCGGCGTGCTCGCCTACGGCCTGCTGGAGATCCTGGAGGCCTACGGCCTGTGGATCATGCAGCGGTGGGGCGAGTACGTCGCCGTCATCGGAACCTCGATCTTCCTGCCGTTGGAGATCTTCGAGCTCACCGAGAAACTCAGTCCGCTCAAGGTCGGAGCACTACTGGTCAATATCGCCGCGGTGGCGTGGCTCGTCTGGAGCAAGCACCTGTTCCGAGTGCGCGGCGGGCGGGCGGCGTTCGAGAAGGAACGCGAGAGCACGTCGCTCCTGGAAGTGGAGCGCGCCGCTGCCTGAGTAGTCAGCTGCTACTCGACCGGCCCGACTATCAGCACGACTTTGTCCTTGTTCGCACAACCAACGAGTCCGGCCTTCGGCAGGAACAATGCTTGTTTGCTACCCGGCGGGTAGATGCGCAAGCCGCGCGCTGCAGTCGGCTGGCACGCCTGGGGCGGATAGTTGGCTGCCTGAGCAACGGAGAGCTCGAATGTCGCGCTCTCCCCGGAGCCCAGCTTCACCGGCAAGGAAAGAGACTCCATAGCGGTTTGCGCAGAAGCCCCGATCTGGGTACCGCTGGACCCGGCGACCATGCTCACGCCCGGGAAACCCCGCAGAGTGCATTCCGTGGACCCGGTGTTGCGCAACCCGAGTGTGTAGAGCGATGACCCGCCGCCGACCCCGATCTTCAGGACCTTCGCTTCCAGCACAGCACCAGTGCAGCGGGTGATCTTGGCCGAGTCCGAAGTGTCCGTAGAAACCCCGCTGGAACTGGACGGTGGACTGGTCGGCGAGCTCGCGGCAGGGCGCGGCGTGACTGTTGCAGTCGACGTCACGGTCGATGTCGACTGCTGCAGGCCCGCGTCTGACCCCGTCCCGCCGCCGCAGCCGGACAACGTGAGCGTGATGACGACGAACGTCGCCGGGAGCAGAGCCCGTTCGGTGAGGTCCATAACACCTAGGACTCCGATCTGGGCCGGGCGGTTGGCCAGTGCCTCAGATCGCGTCGACCAATTCGTCTGCTGCTGCGTACGGGTCCAGATCCCCGGCAACGACCTTCTCGGCCAGGACGGCGAGATTCTCATCGCGTCGGGGATCAGACATCCGCTCTCGCAACGTACGCACTGCGATCGCAGAGATCTCTCCTTCGGCGCGCGCTGTTCGACGGTTTTGCAACTCGCGATGTTCGACCAGCCATTCGTGGTGCTTGTCGAGTGCGGCCATCACCTCGTCCCGGCCCTCACCGCGCTCAGCGATCAGCTTCTCCACCGGCGGCCGCCAGGTGTTCGGCTCGGAGCGGTCCCCGAGGCTGATCATCCCGCGCAGGTCCCGAACCGTCGTGTTCGCGCCGTCCCGGTCTGCCTTGTTGACGACGAAAACGTCACCGATCTCCAGGATCCCGGCCTTCGCTGCCTGGATGCCGTCCCCCATCCCGGGGGCGAGTAGAACGACGGTGGTGTCGGCGAGGGCCGCGATCTCGACCTCGCTCTGCCCGACACCGACGGTCTCCAGCAGAACGACGTCGCAACCCGCTGCATCCAGGACACGAAGTGCCTGCGGGGTCGCGAACGACAATCCACCGAGGTGCCCGCGACTGGCCATCGACCGCGTGTAGACCTGGGGGTCCAGCGCATGGTCCAACAAGCGGATGCGGTCCCCCAGCAGTGCGCCTCCGGAGAAGGGGGAGCTCGGGTCGACAGCGAGCACGCCGACTCGCTTGCCTCGCTCCCGGAACGCGGCGACCAGGGTGTTGGTCGTGGTCGACTTGCCCACCCCTGGACTTCCGGTCAGCCCGATGATCCAGGCGTTCCCGCTGTGCGGCGCGAGGGCTGCCATAACCTCGCGCAACGCCGGGTCTGCGTTCTCCACCAGGGTGATCAGTCGCGCGACCGCCCGAGGCGATCCGTCTCGCGCAGCAGCCACCAGGGCCGGGACATCGACCGTTCGTTTGCCCATTCCTACGACTTGGGTACGCGGACGATCAACGCATCACCCTGGCCGCCGCCACCGCACAATGCGGCCGCACCCACCCCGCCACCACGTCGCGCGAGCTCAAGGGCGAGATGCAACGTGATGCGGGCCCCTGACATGCCAATGGGGTGACCCATCGCGATGGCGCCACCGTTGACGTTGACCCGTTCCGGGTCGAGCCCGAGTTGGCGGGTCGATGCCAACCCGACCACCGCGAACGCCTCGTTGATCTCCACCAGATCCAGGTCGGTCGGTTCGATTCCCGCCTTGGCGCAGGCTTTCGCGATGGCGTTCGCGGGCTGGGACTGCAGCGATGAGTCGGGCCCAGCCACCACGGCGTGTTCGCCGATCTCGGCCAGCGGGGTCAGTCCGAGTTCGGCTGCCTTGGACGCGCTCATCACGACGACCGCGCATGCCCCGTCGGAAATGGGAGATGCCGAACCGGCGGTGATCGTGCCGTCTTTGGCGAACGCGGGTCGCAACTTCGCCAGCGACTCTGCGGTCGTGTCGGGCCGGATTCCCTCATCGTTGCGATAGTCGACGGGGTCACCCTTGCGCTGCGGGATCTTGACGCTGACGACCTCGTCTTCGAAGAGCCCGTTGTCCCATGCAGCCGCAGCAAGCCGGTGGCTGCGGGCACCGAACGCATCCTGTTCTTCGCGACTGAACTCCTGGTCGCCCTCGTTCGCGTCCTCGGTCAGTCCGCCCATTGCCTGATCGGTGAAGGCGTCCCACAAACCGTCGTGGGCCATGTGGTCCAGCATCGTGACGTCGCCGTATTTGAATCCGGCGCGGCTGTTCGGCAACAGATGCGGGGCCTGCGACATCGACTCCTGGCCGCCGGCAACGACCACGTCGAACTCGCCGGCCCGGATCAGCTGGGCGGCCAGGGCGATGGCGTCGATACCGGACAGACACACCTTGTTGATCGTCAGCGAAGGAACGGTCATCGGGATCCCGGCCTTGGCCGCAGCCTGGCGTGCAGGCATCTGCCCTGCCCCCGCGGTGAGCACCTGCCCCATGATCACGTAGTCGACCTGATCGCCGGTGACCCCGGACTTCTCCAGTGCCCCCTTGATGGCGAATCCGCCCAGGTCGGCTCCGGACAGGTCTTTCAGACCGCCCATCAGCTTGCCCATCGGGGTACGGGCTCCGGCGATGAGGACGGGGGTGCGGTCGGTGTTGTCAGTCACAAAATCACCATAGCCTTGACCGCATGCCGAGTCTTCCGACCCACCTGTTCCTCTGCATCGATCACGTAGGCATCGCCGTGCCCGATCTCGACACCGCGATCGACTTCTATCGGTCGACATTCGGGATGCGGGTCACGCACCGCGAGATCAACGAGGAGCAAGGGGTGCAGGAGGCGATGCTGCTCGTCGGCACCGGCGGCACCGAAGACACCACCCGGCTCCAGCTACTAGCGCCCGCGGGCCCCGGCTCGACGATCGCAAAGTTCCTGGACCGGTCCGGTCCGGGTGTACAGCAGGTCGCCTACCGGGTCGCCGACATAGCAGACGTCAGCGCCGTCCTACGCGAGCGCGGCATGCGGTTGCTCTACGACGAACCAAAACGGGGCACGTCGGACAGCAGGGTCAACTTCGTGCACCCCAAGGATGCCGGCGGCATCCTCGTCGAGTTGGTCCAGCCCGCCGAACTCGTCTGACCAGGCTGCTTCAGCGCCAGGAGCCGCCAGGTCGACGGCGGTCCCGGGCAGACCAGCAGCCCGTGTGCCAATGCCTACGGTCGGTGATGTCGCCGAGACCGTCATCCGGCCAGACCACGACATGCGGGAGCACCGCTGATAGCTGCTGACTGCACCCAGGGCAGGTGTAGACCCGGCCGTTGGCGTTGCCGCGTACCGGGCGCACCATCCACGCACCACCGGTGTACTGCTCCCGGCGAACGCCCGTTTCCAGGATCCGCGAGATGTCAGGTTTCGGCCCAGGGCTCTGCCGGGGCCGCGGTTTGCGGCGCGGCATCGACTCAGTCGTGCAGTGGTAGGCCGGATGCCGCGTGTTCGCGCAGCAGCGGCGAAGGGGTGAGGGCAGCTTCTCCACTCTCGTCGCGCATCCCGGCGAGCACTGCCGCGAGCTGTGCCGGACCGAGCCGATCGATCATCGCGAGTGGGCCTTCGGGGTATCCGCAGCCGGCGGTCATCGCCGTATCGATGTCTGCTGCTGTGGCATATCCCGAGTCGAGCATCCGCGCGGCATCGTTCAGGTGGGGGTAGAGCAACGCCTCGACCACTCCGCCCGCGCGTAACCGACCCACGGACACCACGAAGCCGGCGGCCTCCAGGGTCTTGTGCAACACGTGCAGGTCGGTGGTGGAGCGTTGGCGTAACACTTCAGCAAGCTGTCCGCCGCGGGTCTCACGGTGAGTGCGCAGCACCACGACGTTCACCCCATCCGGAGCAGACGGCGTCGCTGCTGCACCTCCTCGAGCGGCCACGGCAAGGGTCGAACCAGCATCCATGGTCCGCACCAGGTCGTGCACCCACTCAGAGCTGATGTCGTCGGACTCGCCCGCGAGAATGACGACCTCGATCCCCGAGAGCGAGTCGCGTGCGCCGTGGGTACTGACCCACTCCACCGAAGACCCGCCACCGCTGCCGATCTGATCGGCGAGAGCAGACGCCTGCGGGGAGTCGCCGATCACGACCACATAGGCAGCCGGGTGCGCCCCGCCGGGCAGCCGGGCCTGAACGACGGACCCCGAACCCGGCTTCTCGTAGTCGTAGAAACCAGAGCCGGTCTTGCGGCCGAGGCGGCCCGCGGCAACCAACTGCTGCAGCAGCGCGGGCGGCGCTGCGGCCGGGTCGTGCGTGGCGTCGTACAACACGTCGCAGACTTCCTTGACGACGTCGAGTCCGATCAGGTCCGACAACGTGAGCGGGCCCATCGGGAAGCCGACACCCACCTTGCCGGCCGCATCGAGGTCTTCCCTGGTGACGTGGCCTGTCTCGTACATCCGGATGGCCCGGGCGAGGTAGGTGATGAGCAACGCGTTGGCGACGAATCCGGCACGGTCACGCACCACGACCGGCTTTTTGCCGATCCGCTCGGCCAGGTCGCGCACCCGGTGCACCACCTCGTCGTCACTGAGCACGGTGGTGATGACCTCGACCAGCGCAAGCACCGGGGCCGGGTTGAAGAAGTGCATACCGACTACGCGCTGCGGGCGGCTGGTCGCCGCGGCAATTCGCGTCAGCGAGAGACTCGAGGTGTTCGACGCCAGCACCGCATCGGCCCGCACCACGTCGTCGAGTTCGGTCAGGATAGAGATCTTGATGTCGAGCCGCTCCGGAACGGCTTCGATGACCAGGTCGCAATCGGCGAGCGCTGAGTACCCCACGGTCCAGGTCACTCGATCCAGGAGGTCAGACTGCTGCTGCTCGGTCATCCGCTCCCGCGTGACCGCCCGACCGGTGGAGGCCACCAAAAAGCCGCGCCCTCGCTCGGCGAGTTCCTGCGTGTCGTCGATGCCGACCACCTGCAGACCCGCCTTCGCGAAGACCTCAACGATGCCGGCCCCCATCGTGCCGAGTCCGATGACCCCTACCCGTGTGATCTCACCCGTCATGCGAGGAGTCTCCCAGAAGCCCATCGACCGTTAGGCTGCCGTCCGTGCGAGTCGTCATAGCCCGCTGCAGCGTGGACTACACCGGTCAGTTGACCGCGCATCTGCCTCTGGCCACCCGGTTGTTGATGGTCAAAGCCGACGGTTCGGTGCTGGTGCACAGCGACGGCGGCTCCTACAAACCGCTGAACTGGATGGCTCCGCCGTGCGCGATGGCCCAGGTGGACCCGACACAGGACGAGCGCGACATCGGCGTCGTGATGACCTGGTCGGTGCAACACGCCAAGTCCGAGGCCCGCTTGCGAGTGCTCATCCACGAGGTGTTGCACGACTCCTCCCACGACCTCGGCATCGACCCAGGTCTGATCAAAGACGGCGTCGAAGCCCAGCTTCAGGCTCTGCTGGCCGAGCACATCCACACCCTCGGTGACGGATACACGCTGGTCCGCCGCGAATTCCCGACGGCGATCGGTCCGGTCGATATTGTCTGCCGGGACCGCGCCGGCGCGACGGTAGCCGTCGAGATCAAGCGACGTGGCGACATCGACGGGGTTGAGCAGCTCACCCGCTACCTCGAGCTACTCAACCGCGACCCGCACCTGTTCCCTGTGGCCGGCGTCTTTGCTGCACAGCAGATCAAGCCGCAGGCCCGGGTGCTCGCCGAAGATCGCGGCATCCGCTGCGTGACGTTGGACTACGACGCCCTCAAGGGCGTCGACGACGCGACAACACGACTGTTCTGAGGGCTCAATGGCTCGTATCGCGGTAGCCGCACCGAACGCACTGTCCACCCAGGCCGGCGTGGCGGTGGCGCAGTCCGGCGGCAGTGCTGTGGACGCAGCCGTGGCGGCACTGATGACCGCCTATGTCACTGAGCCCGGCCTGGTCAGTGCGCTCGGTGGAGCGTTCATCAACGTCTGGCCGGCTGATGACTCACCGGTCGTCATCGACGGCAACTGTGAGATGCCAGGGCGCGGACTCCCCGAGGACCGCTTCGGAAGCGGTATCCACGAGTTCTCGCTGAACTACGCAGGCGGCATCACGATCTTCGCGGGCGCCGGATCGGCGGCCACTCCAGGGGCCTTCGCGGCATGTGCGATGGCGAGCGAGAAATTCGGACGGGCTACCCGCTCCGATGTGCTTGCGCCCGCTATCGACGCCGCGCGCAGTGGTTTCCCCGTCGGGTCGGCCAGCGGCAGCTACCTGCACCTCGTCGGCGACCCGCTGTATGCGTTCGATCCAGTCACCCGGGCGACGTACTTCCGCGACGGCGCCCCACTGCGGACCGGTGACACGCTGGTCAACGCAGACCTCGCTGCCAGCCTCGAACTTCTGGTGGAGCAGGGTTTCTCCTCGCTCTACGACGGTGACCTGGCCGAGCTGGTCGCCGATCACGTACAGCGCGAGGGCGGGCTGTTGAACCGAGCCGATTTGGCCGCGTACGAGGCCGTCATCCGACCGGCGAATCGCACCCGCCTCGGCCGGTGGGACATCGCCACCAACCCGCCGCCGTCCATCGGTGGCCCTGTACTCACCACGATGTTGCGGATGCTGGCCGAGAGCGGTACCCACCCCGCGGCGCTCATCGACGTGCAGACGAGGGTGCTGCGCTACCGCGAGGACAACCTGGACCGTGCGGCGGATCTCGCAGCTGCGGGCCTGGGCATGCTGGGCGCCCAGTCCGAGGGCGACCGGGCAGCTTTGTCGACCAGCGGTGACACGGTGCACGTCTCCACCGTCGACGCCGATGGCATGGCGTGTTCGATCACCTCGTCGGCCGGTTACTCCTCGGGGGTCACCATCCCCGGCACCGGGTTGATCCTGAACAACTGCCTCGGCGAGCCCGAACTGAACCGGTTGGGATTGCACGCGCTGCCGCCGGGAACGCGGATCGCCTCGAACATGGCGCCAACCACCGCGCGAAGCACCGACGGGGGCCTGCTCGCGATCGGCAGCCCCGGTGCTGACCGGATCACTACTGCGTTGATGCAGGTGATGGGCCGATACTGCCTCGACGACGCCGATCTACAGGAAGGTATCGACGCACCCCGGCTGCACATCCAACTCGTTGGTGACAGCGAGGTCATCCAGTACGAACCCGACCCGGCGATCGAAGCGCAGGTCATCGGACGTGAGGCCGTCGCGCATTCCCCGCACGCGATGTACTTCGGCGGAGTGGCCGCGGCATTCCGGGCAGGTGACGGCACATTGCAGGCAGCGGCCGACCCGCGTCGGTCGGCCGGCACAGCCGTCGCCTGAGAGCCGACCAGCGACCTGCAACGATAGGGTCATGGTCATTCTCAGCAGGATCTACACCCGCACCGGCGACGACGGCAGCACCTCCCTCGGCGACATGAGTCGCACCGGAAAGAACGACCCTCGGTTGATCGCGTACGCGGACGTCGACGAGACGAACTCCAGCATCGGGGTTGCCATCGCTGTCGGCGATCTACGCGAAGACCTTCGCGCAATGCTGGTTCGCATTCAGAACAACCTCTTCGACGTCGGCGCGGACCTGTGCACTCCGCTGGTCTCGGACCCCAAATACCCGCCGTTGCGTGTGAAGCCGGCGTGGATCGAGGAACTCGAGGCCGATTGCGACCGGCTCAACGAAGAGTTGGAGACGCTGCGGTCCTTCATCCTGCCCGGCGGGTCCACCGGCGCCGCCCACCTGCACCTCGCCCGCACCGTCGCGCGGCGGGCTGAACGGGCGACCTGGGCCGCGATCGCGGCGCACGGCGAAGGTGAGGTGACCGCCGACAGCGACGAGGTCGGCGGCGTGAACCCCCTGACTGCCCGCTATCTCAACCGGTTGTCGGATCTGCTGTTCCTCGCTGCACGCAGCGCGAACCTCGATCACGGTGGCGACGTGCAGTGGGTGCCCGGCGGCGGGCGCGAAGAGAAGCAGAGCTGAGGGCTCAGCCGAAGACGGCCCAGCCGTGCGGCTCGACGTTCCCACCGTCCCGAGTTGCACCTGCCTGCAGTTGGAGGCCGTCTACGTCCACGTCCAGGCCCTCGTCACCGAGGTTCATCGCGACCCTGAGCCGCTCCCCGGATTCACCGGTGACGTCATAGGTGATCGTCGCGTTGGTAAGTGCGACCACCGATGTGCGGGCGGTGTGCAACCACGGGTGACGGCGCCGTAACCCGATCAGTTCCTGGTGCGCACGAAGCGTCGGTTCGCCAAGTGGGGAGAGCTCTTCCGGCTGCTCAGGAAGTGCCGGGCGCACTGCGTCATCTCCCCCGACCCGCTCTTCTTTGACCCCTCGAAATGCCTGCTCGTCGCCGTAGTAGATGCTGGGCGTACCACCGACGGTGAACAACACCACTGCAGCATGCGCGACATGACGGTCGTCGCCGATCTGATCTGCGATGCGGGTGACGTCGTGATTGCCGACGAAGGTCAACGGAGCGAACGCCTCGATGAATGTGTTGTGCCGGTCCAGCGCCGCAGCCAGTTCGTAGAAGTTGACGTCCTTGAGCGCGCTCCAGACTGCTTTCCACAATTCGTACTGGGTGACCGCGTCCATTCCGGACTCGGCCACGATCTCGGCGTAGTTCCCGTGGATGACCTCTCCGACGATGTAGGCGTCCGGGTGCTGCTCACGCACCACCGGCAGCACCTGCGCCCAGAATGCGGGCGGCACTGCGTACGCAGCGTCCAAACGCCACCCGTCAGCGCCGCAGGCCAGCCAGTGCGACATCACTTTGGTCACCAACTCGGTCACGGCCGGCGACGAGTGATCCAGGGCGACGAGCACCGAGTGGCCCTCGAAGTCGTCGTAGTCCATCTCGCCGCCCGGGCCGTTCGGCCAGCTCAGTCGGAACCAGGACGCGAACCGGGAATCTGCCCCGTTCTCCAGAACATCCAGGAAAGCCGGATGTTCGCGGCCGACATGGTTGAAGACCCCGTCCAACAACACTCTCAGTCCGCGCGCATGGGCAGCCTCGACAAGGGCCTCGAAGTCCTCAAAGGTTCCGAGCCGGTCATCGATTCGGTAGAAGTCGACCGTGTCGTATCCGTGGGTGCTGGACGCGAAAATCGGACCTAGCGCGACCCCGGAGGCACCTAGTTCGACGACGTAATCCAGCCAGTCCCCGATCCGACGGAACGCCGGTGAAGGAGCCCGTGATGCCCCGGTGGTGTCGGCGCCGGCCACCCCCAGCGGATATACCTGCCACCAGATGGCGTGCTGTACCCAGTGGGGTTCGCTCTTCACGGCAACCTCATGCGACATCCGCATGGATGCCCGGCGGCGCAGATTCAGACCACGATCGCAGCGCGGTGTAGTCGGCCATGTTCAAGGTGATCTCGAAGGTGTCGGATTCGGCAGTGCAACTGACGCGGACCGCTTCGGTGATAGAGATATAGGACGTCCTGGGCGCCTTGTGTGGAGCTCCGAGATCAAGGTCTCCTCGTCGCCATACGTGCGCCGGACGCATCGACAGACTTCGCATCGGAAACCACTTCACACTGGCTGTCGAGACCTGGGCCTGGCCAAGTCGGTACCGGCCATCGATCCGCAGGGCTACCAGGTACGCAGTCCGACCCTGGTTGATCGACCGGTTGCGGGCAATGAAAACCGCGACGGCTGCGGCAAAGAGCGCCACGACCACTCCGAGCAC
>JBBPZD010000032.1:0-3260 GCA_038199265.1 Actinomycetales bacterium
ACCGACGAGGAGCAACGACGTGAGCAACTGGCCCACCATAGAACCGAACCGACCAGGATGGGACGACGACCCCGACGTACCTGCCTGGCTCAGCCGTCCGCCGCTTGTCGGTGCGGTCCACGCGGATGCGTGTGTCGTCGGGCTGGGCGCCAGTGGACTCGCGGCTGTTCAGGCGCTCGCAGACCGGGGCAGGTCCGTTGTCGGGGTCGACGGCGGCCGGGTAGCCGGCGCCGCAGCCGGTCGCAACGGCGGGTTCCTGTCCTGCGGAGGGGCGATGGGGATGTCCTCGGCTGACACGAACGTCTCGCTCGAGTTGCGCAGCGAGCTCTACCGGGAAACCGAGCGGGAGTTGGTGCGGCTGGAGAACCTCCTTGGCACGAACGCGGTCCGCCGGCGCGGATCACTGTCCCTGGCGGGGCTACCTGGCGAACCTGTCTATGCAAAAGAGACCACCGACATCCCTGGATACCTGACCGCGCTGCATGCCGAACGTGACGCGCTGGCGTCGATAGGGGTACGTGTGGAGGACTACGACGGCGTCCTGGGGCAGGGATTCTTCAATCCGGATGCCGCTTCGGTGAACCCGGTCTCGCGTGCATTCGGCCTCGCGGCCGCCCTGCCTGCAACGGTGACTCTCTACGAGAACTCCCCCGTGCGCGTTGTCGAGCCTGGCGCGGTGCGAACCCGCGACGGCATCGTGCACGCACCCGTCATCGTGATCTGCATCGACGGCAAACTCGACGTACTGCTGCCACAGCTTGCGTCCGCGGTGCATACGGTGCGGTTGCAGATGGTCGCCACCGCGCCGATCACTGCGGGCCGTCTGCCCTGCGGGGCCGGATGGCGCGACGACTACGAATGGGCTCAGCAGGACCCCGCTGGTCGCTTACTGATCGGTGGCGGTCGCGACTGGTTCGCCGAAGCAGAGAACACGCTCGACGACGACCCTACCGATCAGGTGCAGGACTGGATCGAGAGTGCCGCGTCCCGAGTGGCTGGTGAAAGGGTGCGGATCACCCATCGGTGGGCGGCATCGGTCGGCTACACGCCGGACCGTCGCGCACTGTGTACCGAAGTGGACGACGGGGTTGTGGCCTGCGGCGGATACAGCGGGTCGGGCAATCTCGTCGGACCGGTTGCTGCGCGAGCAGCCGTCGCGCTCGCGGTCGATAGAACGACGCCGCCCGGCTATTTACGCCACACTCTGGACTGATGACCCAGCCTAGGCGGGCGATCGACGAGTGCCATTCCCCGATCGTGGGTCGTGCCGGTCAGATTTTCGGCCCTCCAGGACGATGAGCGCGCCACCGGCGATCAACAAGATCAATCCGAGTAGACCAAGGATCCAGGGCAAGGGTTTCAGTATCTGCAGCATGGTGGACTGCCCCTTGTAGTTGTCGACGTTCTCCTTGATGGTCTTGTCGGTCATCGTCTGGCGGGTATCGATGCCAGTGACTTTTTTCCCCGACGCCGGATCTGTCAGCGTGATCACCTGGTGCTCTACGACCTTGATGAAGGCCCCAGTGCGCGGTTCGACCCAAATAGTCCGCTCATTGCCGTAGGAGCGATCGGCCGTCACGGCGGGACTGCTCTTGGCCCCACCGAACAGGAAACCGGGCAGTTTCTGCTGCAGGTATTTGGTATCGGGAACGACGACGGTGTACTTGTTCGTCGAAAGACCACGGATGGACTCGGTACCGGCGTACTTCATCATGACCGTCTTACGCAACGTGTTGTCCCAGTAGGGATAACTCTTCCTACCTGCGCCCAACGGGAACTTCACCGTGAACCCCTGATGCTGAACAGGAGTGGTGACCAACTTGCCGTTTTCCGACCTGCTCATGTAGTCGTTGCAGCAGTTCAGCGGTTTGCCGGTATGCCGGTCGATAGCGAAATGCGATGCGAACCCATCGAGCGGAGGCGACTGGCCGTCGTTGTCGGTGGTCTGGTTGATTTGCAGCACGAGGGCATTACCACCTTGGGCTCTGGTGGCCTTCTTGTCGACGATGACCGTCTGCTTGGTCGTGACCAGGCCCTGCTTCATCGTCAGCGTCGCCGCGTCGAAGAACTTCGCCGACGGATCATTGAGCTCCTGGAGGGCATTGGTGTCCCCAGGGATGAGCGTCAACTTGTCGTAGGCGTAAAACTGCAGCAGGAGAGCGAAGGCCAGAAAGAAGGCTCCGAAACCGATGAGAATGGCGGACTTCCGCACAACGACCTCCGGGGATACCAATGGGACAACTGAAAACCTACCGGACAGTAGCACCAAAAATGCGGCATCCGGCAGGAGTTGACCAGACACCCAGATCCAGCTCGGAAGGGCACTGCGCCAACGCGAGGAAGTAGCCTCACGAAGGGGTCGACCCGCACGCCGAGACCATCCGTGAGCCCAGGAACAGGAATAGATGCAGCGCTACCGCATGCTCGATCTGCTGCGGGGATTGGCCGCATTCATGGTCGTACTGACGCACGTCGGCTTCTGGACGGGTGCCAGTGGGTCGAACACCGCACTGTCTGGGCCACTGCTGGCCCATGGCGACGCCGGTGTCGCCGTCTTCTTCGCCATCTCCGCCTTCCTCTTACTACGACCTTTCGTACGCGCGGGCCTGGACGACGCGCCGTCTCCACATTTGCGCCGCTACACCATCCACCGAGTCGCGCGGATCCTCCCGGCCTACCTGGTGGTGTTCTGTGCTGTGCTGCTCGTCGCGAGTCTGGCACCGCAGCAGACCGGTGGCATCGGCTCGGTCCCGGACATCGTTCGGCATCTCCTGCTCCTGCAGGGTTACTCCAATGACCGGTACCAGTCCTTTTCCCAGGCTTGGAGCCTGAGCACGGAAGCCACTTTCTACGTCCTGGTTCCAGTGCTCGGCACCCTGCTCGGCCGGGTGGCCCGTAAGGCTCGCCGCGGCTGGCTCGTAGTCGGGGTTGTTTTCCTGGCCGGTGTCACCGTCCAGGGTTACGCGGCAGCCTGGATCCTGGACGCGCCGGGATCGGGCGCCGGCATCCTCGGCCTCAGCGTCCTAGGACACGCATCGTGGTTCGCAGTGGGCGCCGCTGTGGCCCTCCTGGCCGAGATCGATACAGGTCAGCTGCCGTCACGGATAGAACGCTGGGTCCTGTTCGGGCGGCTCAACCCAGGAGTAATGGCCCTCAGCGCGGCGTTGCTGTACTTGCTGGCCTGCACGCCTTTGACCGGTCCTTCCAATCTGGAGTCACTGACCGTCGGACAGGCTGTAGCGAAAGAATTGCTGTATGCC
>JBBPZD010000033.1:0-4873 GCA_038199265.1 Actinomycetales bacterium
ACGGTAGGACGAGCGCACCAACGGACCGCTCATGACGCCCTTGAAGCCCATGGATTCGGCGATCTCGGACCAGTGCACGAATTCCTGCGGCTTGGCCCAACGATCCACCGGGTGGTGGCGAGGAGTAGGTCTCAAGTACTGGGTGATCGTGATCAGGTCCGTGCCGGCGTCGTAGAGGTCCTGGAGCGCCTGCTCGATCTCGTGTTCTTCTTCACCCATCCCGAGGATCAGGTTGGACTTGGTCACCAATCCGGCGTCTTTGCCCATCGTGATGACCGACAGCGACCGCTCGTACTTGAAGGCCGGCCTGATGCGCTTGAAGATGCGCGGCACGGTCTCGACATTGTGCGCGAATACCTGGGGCGCGGCATCGATGACCGCGCCTACCTGATCGGGCACGGCGTTGAAGTCGGGGATCAAGATCTCCACGCCCGTGCCGGCGTTCAGTGCGTGCACCTGCCGAATCGTCTCCGCGTAGAGCCACGCGCCGCCGTCCTCGAGGTCGTCACGGGCGACGCCGGTGATGGTCGCGTAGCGCAGACCCATCTGCTGTACCG
The DNA here is from genome assembly GCA_038199265.1 of Actinomycetales bacterium. Lineage (GTDB taxonomy): Bacteria > Actinomycetota > Actinomycetes > Actinomycetales > Dermatophilaceae > Allobranchiibius. The sequence goes on from JBBPZD010000033.1 coordinate 558, forward strand.
ATTCGGCGACGCGACGGGGTTCGTCACGGTCGAGGTCCTCGGGTTTGCCGGTATCGATCTGGCAGAAATCACAACGACGCGTGCACTGCTCGCCCCCGATCAGGAAGGTGGCCTCACGGTCTTCCCAGCACTCGAAGATGTTCGGGCAGCCAGCTTCCTGGCATACCGTGTGCAGTCCCTCGTTCTTGACGAGGTTGTGCAACTGCGTGTACGCAGGACCCATCTTCGCCGTGGTCCGGATCCATTCCGGCTTGCGCTCGATCGGGGTCTCGCTGTTACGCATTTCGACGCGCAACATGCGTCGCCCTTCGGGTGCCACAGTCATGGTCTCGTTACTCCCTTGCCATCGACGTCGGGCCTACCGCCCCGCTCTTCCCCACAGCCAACCGCTGTGAGAGAACCTTTGTTCCAGGGTAACCGGGCCTCAACCGAGGATGTCGGGCAACCGCTTCTCGATGAGCGGCAGCACTTCCTCGATGCGCAGGTCGCGACCCAGCTCGAGGCTGAGCGATGTCACCCCGGCATCGGGAATCCCGCACGGCACGATCGTCGTGGACCACGAAAGGTCGCAATTGCAGTTCAAGGCGAAGCCATGCATTGTCACGTCGCGGCTGACCCGGATACCGATGGCTCCGACCTTGCGCTCCGGTTTTTCGTCGGTCGCAGGAAACCAGACCCCGCTGCGTCCGTCTACGCGCTGTGCCGCCAACCCGAGGTCCGCGCACACGTCGATCATCAACTGCTCCAGTCGGCGCACGTGGCTGACGACGTCAATCGGATCGGGTAGCCGAACAATCGGGTAGCCGACCAGTTGACCCGGGCCGTGCCAGGTGATCTTGCCGCCACGGTCCACATCGATAACGGGGGTACCGTCGAAGGGCCGCTCGTGCGGTTCGGTGCGCTTCCCCGCCGTGTAGACAGCCGCGTGTTCCAACAACAACACGGTGTCATCCTGGTCACCGGAGACAACTCGCGCGTGTACTTCGCGTTGGGTGTCCCAGGCTGCTTGGTAATCGATGAGATCGGGAGCAAAACCTAGCTGCTCGATGCGCATCGTTGCAGCGTACGCCGGTGCTTTCAGCAGACGAGCCACACATGCAGGTGGCCCTGTGGATAACTCCTGCACGTGGGGCGGAGGAGTGGCACGGTTGCTCTCCATGAGCTCGCCACCACAACTTCCCGGATACGAGGTCCTGCATCAACTCGGGGCGGGCGGCTCAGGGCAGGTATGGGCGGTTCGCAGGCCAGATGGGGTTCGTCTTGCTGCCAAATTCGTGGAAGAGGACGAGGACGGCGACCTCGTGCAGCACGAGGCGTCCCTGTTACAGGCGTTGCGACACGAGCACGTGGTTCGCCTGCACGAGGTGGTATCGACCGATCAGGGCAAGTTGGCGCTGGTGATGCAGCTTGCCGAGGGCGGATCACTTGCAGAAAGTCTGCGCACGCGCGAACACCTGACCCCGGGGGAGTTGGTGACTGTGCTGTGCCCGGTAGCCCGCACTCTGCACGATCTGCACGGTCAGGGACTGATGCACGGTGATCTGAGCCCGGGCAACATCCTGTTCACGCAAGAGGGAAAGCCCTTGATAGCCGATCTGGGCTTTTCTGTACTTGCAGGCAACGATGACGTGCCCCTGTGGGCCACCGAAAGCTGGGCCGCGCCCGAGGTACTCGCGGGTGAACCGCTCAGCCCGGCGAGCGACTCCTACTCTCTTGGAGCAATCGCCTGGACAGCGCTGGTCGGTGCTGCTCCGGAACCAGCCGCTCTACGTCCTGATCTGGTCGATCTGGCTCCATGGCTGGATGCCGACCTGCGTGACCTGGTGACGTCCTGTCTCTCCCATACCGCGTCGACGCGTCCCAGCCCGGCGGACTTCGCCGTAGCGCTGTGGCAGATGGCGTCTGCGGCACCGGCCCCCGTCCAGGGTTCTGCCGGTCGTCGCAGCGCGGTCGACTCTCCATCGGAGGACGATCTCGGCTCACAGTTGACACGCCGCATCCGCGAGGAAGCTCAGCGAGAAGGCGCGCCGCAGTCGGGCGCAAGCCGCGCGAGCAGAGTTCGATCCGTTGATGGGCTGTGTGGTCGACACAGCGCCGCCGCGGCAAAGGCCGTTCCCGCGTGGCGCAGCCCCCTCGTCATTCGCGCGACAGCGGCCTCGATCTTCCTCGGATTGGTTGCTGGCGGGTTGATTCTGGTGGGTGGCGGTTCGGCCGCCGAGGTAGACAGATCCGCACGCACCACTAGTCAGGTGCGGGAACCGGCAAAGGCTGCCCCGCGGGCCTCGGCAGATCCGATGCCTGCGACTTCAGGTGGTGTCCGTACTTCCTCTGCGCGAAGTCCGGGGCTCGCGTCCAGGTCGTCCAGTTCCTCGACCGTGGCGCCGATGACGCCGACCCCATCGCCCGCGAGTCTGTTACAGAGCTTGGTGCAGGCACGGGCTCACGCCTGGATGAGCGGGCATGCGGTCGATCTTCGAGCCGCGCTGGTGCCGGGCTCGGCGGCCATGGGTTCCGATGAGGCTGACCTGGCGCGAGCTCACGCTGCCGACACGCGGTACGCCGGCTTGTCGTTCACCGTCCGAAGCGCTCGCGCGACATCATCGACAGGAACTTCCACCCAGATCGAGGCCGTGGTCGATCGTTCTGCGTACACCGTCACGGGGCCTGCAGGTACGAGCACTGTTGCTGCCGAACGCGGATCACGCATCCGGGTCTCGTTGTCGGGCACCCCGAAAGGGTTGCGGATCAGTAGGTGGTCAGTGGCGTGAGGCAGTCACTTCAACAACAACGCTGACAGCCGGCGCCCGACGATGCTTGCGCCGATAAGTCCCAGCACCACCAGGTAGATCACCGAGACGAGCGACGCGATGCTCAGATGGCCGGTGACGAGCTCCCGGCACAGCACGACACCTCGATACAGAGGTGTGCATTCAACGATCCATCGCAGCCAGCCGGGAAAGGCGGTCAGCGGGAAGAAAGTCCCAGAGAACAGGAACAACGGCAGCGTGCCCAACGTGACGAACTCGAAATCCTGCCAGCTGCGCATCCAGGTGGTCAGCGCCATACAGATTCCACCGAACCCGAAGCCGATCAGCAACGTCGCGGGCAGGGCGAGCACCGCCCACCAGCTGTGTACCAGGCCGAAGGCTGTCATCACCAAAAGAAACCCCGCAGAGTAGATCCCCCCGCGTAACAGCGCCCAACTGATCTCCCCACGCGCCACATCGGCCGGAGTTCGAGGAGTGGCCAGAATCTGGTCGTAGAGCTTCTCGTACTTCATCCGGAAGAAGACGTTGAACGTGGTGTCGAGAACAGCTCCGTTCATGGCCGAAGCAGCGAGCATCGCCGGTGCCACGAACTCGGCGTACGGGACCCGCTGTCCGTCGACCTCGAAGCCCGTCACCAACGTACCGACTCCGATGCCGATCGAGACGAGATATAGCACGGGCTCCAGGAACCCGGTTAGAAAGACGATCCAACCCCGGCGGTAGACCAGGATGTTTCGTTGGATCAGAACGCCGGTCGCCGACACCCGCGAGAGCTCTCGGCCTGTGTCGCGGGTCATCGAGCCCGCCAGGAGCGACATCAGAACTGCAACCGTTTGGTCAGGTGGCGAACACTGAGCCACAACCCGACCATCGTCATCAGCACCAGGTACGACACGTGGAGTACGACTGGTCCCAGCTCGGCCGTGCCCAACGCGAACGAGCGCGTCAGCGACACCCCCTGCCACAGTGGGGTTGCCCTGGCCAAGCCCTCCAGCGGTGCGGGCAGGTTCCCCAACGGGAAGAACGCACCGGAGAACAAGGTCAGCGGGATCACCAGCAGTCGAAAGACGATCGTAAATCCGGTCTCACTGACCAGTGTCGCTGAATAGGAATAGATCACGGTGGCGAAAGCGAGACCGATCAGCAGCTGCACGGCGGCAACGCCGCAGGCGCCCGTGAAAGAGTGAAAGACCCCGAACGGCGCGAGAACCACCGTGAAGACCGTGGAGGTCAGAGCCAACCGCAGGCTGACGAAGCCGAGGTGGGCGACCACCAGGTCGACTACTCGCAGCGGTGTTGCTGCCATCGAGTAGTAGGTCCGGTCCCACTTGAGCATGCCCATCACCGGGTAGGTGGTCTCCCCGACGGCGATCTGCATCGCGTGCGTCGCAACCAGCCCGGGGACGATGAAGGAGAGATAGGACGTGGCGCCCTCGAGCCTTGCCGGGTCACCGTCGATGAATCCACCGAGCAGCACTCCCATCGCCACCACGTAGAACAACGGCGAGATGAAGGAGTTGATCACCCCGCCCTTCCACGTGCGCTTGA